>NZ_JBBKBP010000021.1:0-75511 GCF_037890165.1 Blautia sp. HCN-1074 | reverse complement strand
GGAATTTAGTTTTTCATTTAAGTTTTATTTTGTGCTATGAACAAATTGTACCATAGATATCTTATTCTGTAAACATACGTTCTTTTTTTAACAAAAAAATTGCGCGTCGGTTAAATGTTATTTTTATTTATTATGAGTGCAGATATGCACAGTTTGCGCTTTCATCTCGGTAATTGAATTGCCGAGGATTCACGCTTATTATCCTAAAAATACCTCCAAAGTAACAGATTTTTATATTTAATCTGTCTGCTTTAGAGGTATCATATCATGCTATTTGCAAAGCATTGAAATCCGGAAGTTGATTAATAACCCCAATTGATTATTTCCCAACTCTTTTTATCTGCCGTTTTCACTAAATACCATTGCCAGTTGGCGTATGTATCATTAGGATTGAACCCACCATCTCCACCTTTTTCGTCTGTATCAAAGCTTGATAATACCACAATAAGTTCTTGGTTATTCTCTTTGTGATACTTCTCAATTTCTTCTGCAAATCTGTTTTCAACATCCTCGTCATAGCGAAGTTCAGCAAGTGTGCAACCTTTAAAATCTTTTGCAAATTTTTTCTCTATGACATCAAACGCTTCATTGATTGAATTTTCACCATAGAGTGCAGAGTAACCAACAACACGATTAACATTTGATACATTTCCTCTATTTCCAGTTAATACAAGGACTGTTGCCACACCTGAAATTACTAATACAGCACATATCACACTTATGCTTTTCTTCTTCATACAATCACATCCCTTTGTCAAATCCCGAGTTGTATTATCACTTATCTTTATCTTTTTTTGAAAAAATAAGACTGCCAGATATACCAAAAGATATACCCAAGCATATTCCGATTCCAATTCCCGCCATGCTGTTTAATGAGTTTATAAAAACAACACTCCAGAGCATCGCTGCTATGATTCCAATGATGATACCTATAACTGTCCTTTTGCTTTTCATAAGCTTATCCTCCAACACCACATATCATTGCCCCATAACAAGGAAATCTATTGTACATTATTTTTTAAGTTCATAAAAAAAATTGCTATTTTATCCAACTTTGCTTCATTATATTCTGCAAAATCCAAATAATATTTTGGAATACTTACAGCCTGAATTTCTTTTTTATATAACCATTGTCTTGTTTTGGCTTCCGGAGCAAAAATAACTGCTTGATGTTCACTGGAAAAAATCTCATTATAAGTACATGCTGAATGGTCTAAAACACACTTCCAATCCATATTCTCATCCTGAAAATATCGATTTAGTTGATTCAAAAATTTCTTTGCTTTTTGCATATAAATGACATTCATAATTGGATTATAATGTTCTCCCTCTATTACAGGAATTTCCCATACTAAACAACACGTTTTCATTTATAGATCCCCCTTTACAAAATGCATAACTCCTCAATTTCCTAATCAATAAAACTTGAAGTTGTTTATTAAACCTTTTTAACCTTAACCAACAACATCATAGGTCTACGCATTTCATTACACATTCCCGGCATACCCATCATATCTGCCGGAGGCATTGCTTCCTCAATAGCCTCAATTTGAAAACCACATTTTATAAGTGGATTCAATATCTGCGTTAATGTGTGGTGCTGTTTAATTACTCGTTGACCAAGAAAATTGGTTTCTCTTTCGCCTGTGTAATAGTAATTGTCGATTGGCCAATATTTAGGTTTCCCATTTTCATCATAAATCCAATCTTCATTAACACCTGCGGTGAAAGTCGGATGTTCAATATTGAATAGGAAATACCCACCTACTTTTAATGTGCAATACACCTTTTGATAAACATTAGCTAAATTTTCGATATAGTGCAGTACCAGGTTAGAAACAACTAGGTCATAAGTATTTTCAGGATAAATGTATTCTTCAACACCGCAAACTTTATACTTGATTTTGTCATCAGAGTTATCAGCTACTGCTTTTGCAATCATTTTTTGACTACTATCAATACCAAGAATTTCAGTAGCTCCCATTTGTGCGGCATATTTGCAATGCCAACCGTAACCACATCCTAAATCCAAAACTTTTTTTCCCTGTAATTTAGGGAATAACGGTTGCAACTGATGCCACTCTCCAGCAGCTTTCAGACCATCTTTGCTTCTTCCCATTTCCGCATATGCGGCAAAAAATTCACTATTATCGTAAATATTTCTCATTGATAATTACCTCCACAACTCCCGATTTGTCACTCACATAATAACATATATCCCCTTTAATTACACTTTCCTCCTTACTTTTTTCTGCAAAATCTTTGATAGATAATCGAAAAGCTGCCCTTCCAAAGGAAAGACAGCTCACAATGTGCGATCTCGCACTCAATATTCAATTTTGTAGTAATAGAAGTATATCTTCTTTTAAAATTGTTTATCCAAGGATTGTTTTCAGGTCTTCTTCCGGAGTTGTTACCGGAGCGATGTTGTAGTTTTCTGCCAGATAGTTTAAGACATTTGGTGAAATGAATGCCGGCAGGGTCGGACCTAAGCGGATGTCTTTGATTCCTAAATGTAACAGTGTGAGAAGGATGCAGACTGCTTTCTGCTCATACCAGGAGAGGATCATGCTCAGTGGCAGTTCATTTACACTGCAGTTAAATGCTTCTGCAAGTGCTACGGCTACTTTGATTGCACTGTAGGCGTCGTTACACTGTCCCATGTCCATGATTCTCGGGAGTCCGCCGATGGTTCCGAGGTCAAGGTCGTTGAAGCGGTATTTTCCGCAGGCGAGGGTTAAGATAATGGTGTCATCCGGGGTCTGCTTTACGAAATCAGTGTAGTAGTTTCTACCTTTACGTACGCCATCACATCCACCTACCAGGAAAAAGTGTCTGATGGCTCCTGATTTGACTGCTTCGATTACTTTATCGGCTACTCCCAGTACTGTTCCATGGGCAAATCCTGTCGTAACCTCTGTTCCTCCGTTGATTCCTGTGAACTGGGTATCTTCTGCATAGCCGCCCAGTTCCAGAGCTTTCTCGATTACCGGTGTAAAGTCTTTTTCGTCGTCAATATGGGTTACATCTGGGAAGGATACCATTTCTGTGGTAAATACTCTGTCTTTATAACTGGCTTTTGGCGGCATGAGGCAGTTGGTCGTATATAGAATCGGTGCAGGAATGTGGTCAAATTCTTTTTGCTGGTTCTGCCATGCGGTTCCGAAGTTTCCTTTCAGGTGAGAGAATTTTTTCAATTCCGGATAAGCGTGTGCCGGAAGCATTTCTCCATGTGTGTAAATGTTGATTCCTTTTCCTTCTGTCTGCTGAAGGAGAAGTTTGAGGTCGTAGAGATCGTGTCCTGTCACTACGATGAACGGGCCTTTTTCTACTTTCAGAGGTACGGTTACCGGTGTCGGTGTACCAAAGGTTTCAGTGTTTGCTTTATCAAGGAGCGCCATGCAGCTTAAATTTACTTTTCCTACTTCCATCACTACCGGGAGAAGTTCTTCCATTCCCCAGTCTTCTGCCAGTGTGAATAATGCTTTATAGAAGAAGTTATTGACTTCCTGATCTTTATAGCCAAGAACCATTGCGTGATATGCATAAGCGGCCATTCCTCTGATACCGAAAAGAATCAGGGATTTCAGTGAGCGGATGTCTTCGTCAGCTTCCCACATACGTTTCATATCATAGTTATCGGTATTTCCACATCTGGATGCACACGCTGCACAGCCTGGTACGATTTTGCTCTTTTCTGTATTTACTTTGTCTATCATTTCTTTGATGGAATCATCATCAAATGCTACGTTGGTCACTGTAGTGAAGAGTCCTTCTATGATGATTCTGTCTGTTGTTTCTTTTCTTTCATTATTTGCACAGGCGCGGGCAAGTCCGATTAATGCCCCTGTCAGTTCATCCTGAAGTCCTGCTGTATCTGCGGTTTTTCCGCATACTCCTGCTTTTCCTGTACATCCGCTGCATCCCGCAGTCTGTTCACACTGAAAACAAAACATCTGTCTATCCATTTTTTTATCTCCTCTATATTATATAATTCTTGCTACACTTATTAAATGCTTTCCGAAAAAAGTCCAATATGCTAAAGCTTTTTATCTATACACTTATATTTACGTACCGTTACTTTGAAAACAATGTATGAATTCTGATTTACTCAAAATATGACACTTTTTATAACAGATATTACGTTACTATTCTCTGCAGTTTCCTACATATTATCCACAATCTGTCCATCTGTTGAGATGATTTTCACCTGCCATGGAATGAACTTTCCACTATTTCTCAAAGCTGTCTCTGCTGCTCTGGCGAGTCCGCCGCAGCATGGAACTTCCATCCTGACAATAGTCACGCTTTTAATGTTATTCTGGCGGATAATCTCTGTCAGTTTCTCGCTGTAATCGCCTTCATCAAGTTTCGGACATCCAATCAGCGTAATTTTTCCTCTGATAAATTCCTGATGGAAGTTTGCATAAGCATATGCGGTACAGTCTGCCGCAATCAGAAGATGCGCTCCGTCAAAGTATGGCGCATTTACAGGCACCAGTTTGATCTGCACAGGCCATTGTCTTAATTCAGATTCTGATGATATATTTACCTGCACATGATTTCTATCTTCTTTTGGATTCTGTGAAGTTCTGAGAATTTTTCTCGCCATACTTCCCGGACATCCTGTGAAAACTTTTTTCACTCCCTGAGTTCCTTCTATGCTATTTGTGTTTATATCAGTATTTGCAGTTACATTAGCTTTTTCTGAATTCGCCTTCATATTTGCTTCCACCGCCGCCTCATCAAACGCGGCTGCTTCTCTTTCGATAAAAGAGATTGCATTTGTCGGACATACCGGCAGGCAGTTCCCCAGCCCATCGCAGTAGTCGTCTCTTAACAATTTTGCTTTGCCATCTACAATACCGATTGCCCCTTCCTGACAGGCATTGGCACACAATCCGCATCCGTTACAGAGTTCTTCATCAATGTGTATGATTTTTCGAATCATATTTTCCTCCTGAAAATTCTTTAAAAGTTATATGTGAATGTTTGTTTTTTCTTGATTACAGGTCAGAGTATATCTGATATCTCCAATTAAGTATGTTGTAAAAACAACAAATTTATATTTTCTATAAAAAAAGTCTCAGAAACTTTATTTTCCTCAGGGAATTCCCCCGAAACTTAATAAAAGTCCTGAGATTTATATTTTAGAAGAGATCTTTCAGTTTCTGCACGAAGCTCTTATTCTCTTCCACTGTTTCTTCCTCATCATCGTCATCATCTATAGAGATTGCTTCTGTTTTCATAGCAAACTGTACAAGTCCGATATCAGTATTTTCATCAGACGCAAAGGATATCGGTGTGAAGTCTTTGCCTGCGATCTTATCTGTTGCATCATCAATTGCATCATCTATCTATGTATTGATATCTTTTGTTTTATCTGTGAATAAAGAAGCTGTCTGTCAGATCCTACGTTTGCCTGCGTTACCCCATCCGCCTGAATATTACTGCATTTTTTTGTATCCAGAGTTACTGTTCCCTGAATCAGATAGTTATCAAAGAATTCATCATCAGAATCCTTATTATCTTTTACAGACAGACTAATCTTAAGCTTCCCGTCTTTTCCGGCTAATTCATCCGCAGATATCTTCTGTCCATCCAGTTCATAGGTAATTTCAATATTCCATGGTATCTTTGTTCCGTTCAGATTGTCCTGATAATAGAGCTTTCCTGCTGGTGCTTCTACCTGAACTTTATCCCCTGAAAGTGTGATCGTGTCATCACTTGACAGATTTTTTACCGATGCATAATTTCCATAATCTGTGATCTCTGTTTTTTCTGTCAAATTATATTCATTTACAACATAAACGCCGGATACGCTTCCGTCCATATTCAGATTTACGTATACATTTTCATCTTTCCGGTTATCGATCGCCATAACAGATGCAGTGCCGGCATTTGCCACCATTGCTGCACAAAGAAATGCCGCGCCTGTCTTTTTAATGATTTTTTTATTCTGATTCATATATTAAATTGCTCCCTTTCTCTCAGAATTCTCTAAGTATGGTCTTTCTGCTTTCAGACAGAAATTTTGCCGCAGAAGTTATGGCTCAGGCTATCCAGAATGCCATCCATACCTCTCAGATTCCAGATGAAGAATTTCTTAAATTTGTATAGCAATCCGCTATAAAAGCGCAGAGATGATACTTTTTCTCTGCGCTTTTATTCTTCCTGTCTGTCTTCATTTTTCATCTGTGCCCTGGCTTTCCTGCCAATCCGGGCATTGCTGTTCATAATACTGGCGCGGGTAATCTTGTCGTTGCCGAATTTCATACGGATTTCATCCATAGCTACATCCAGCTTTCTGCGGCGTTCCTTACTTTCTGTATCTTCGAACAGAGACATCTGCTCATAAGAACCGTCTGTAAGACCGGTCAGTGCCACACCTATGAGACGCAGTGGCTGTCCCCTCCAGAACTCTGCGAAAAGTCTGGTAGCATTTTCATAGATTTCATCTGTGAGATCTGTGGCATTTTCCAGCTTTGTCTGATGAGAACGGTTTCTGAAATCCAGAGTACGGAAAGTAACGGAAATACATCTGCATTTTTTCCCTTTTCTGCGCATTCTGGTTGCCAGAACGTCACACTGCTCCAGCAGAATCGGTAGCACCTGCTCTGTAGAAGTAATATCATCATTAAAAGTCGTCTCCACACTGAAGCCCTTCGCCTCATCAGGTACTGCTTTTACGGTCGAATCATCAATACCTCTGGCATACTTCCAGAGCTGATGTCCCGGCTTTTCTCCAAGCCATAGCTGCACATTTGCTTCCCGTTCCTTTGCCAGATCTCCGATAGTACGGATTCCCTGATTCAGAAGCTTCTGCTCGGAAGCTTTTCCCAGAAACAGCAGGTTACGAACAGGAAGCGGCCACATTTTCTCCGGGATTTCATCCGGGAACAGCGTGTGTACTCTATCCGGCTTCTGGAAATCCGAGGCCATCTTTGCCAGCAGCTTGTTGGTAGAAATCCCCACATTTACTGTAAATCCCAGTTCTCTGTGAATTTTATCCTTCAGCTCATGAGCAGCAGCCACAGGATCAGGATAAATCAGCGAAGTACCCGTCATATCCAGAAACACTTCATCAATAGAGAACGATTCCATCACAGGTGCAAAAGAAGCACAGATTGCTTTAAATGCCCGGGAACATTTATCGTATAATTCAAAATCACTGGGAACGATCACCAGATTTGGACATTTCCGAAGAGCCATGGCTACGGGCTCGCCGGTTTGGATCCCGTATTTTTTGGCAGGAATGGATTTTGCAACCACAATACCTGTCCGTTTCTTTGGATCTCCTCCCACACAGGAGGGAATCTCCCTAAGATCCGGCAACCCCTGGCTCACCCTTCTGGCTGATTCCCAGGAAAGAAATGCGCTGTTTACATCAATATGAAAAATTAATCGTTCCATATACTTCTCACCGTTCTTATTATTTTAATCCTCTATAGCAATTCACTATGCTGAGATTATATCACAAATTTTCTTTTCTTTCATTATCCTTTAAAATATTCATAAATTTCCATACTATCATGACGTTACTGTTCACTCCGTTCACAGCAACAATGTATATCCCTTTTTCTTACTTATAGCAGTCCTCGTAAATAATATTATTTTTTTAACAAAAAAGAATCCTGAAAATCCCAGGATTCTTTTTCTACTGCAGTTCTTTTTTAATAATATATCTGAAGCAGTTTCTATTCTTTGTAGACTTTTACACCGAAGGACTCATGAATGATAGTACGAGCCTCTTCGATTGTTTTAAACTCTTCTGCTTTCAGCATCTGTGCTGTGATATTTCCGATTGCAGTAGCCTCTCCCGGGCCTGCATGGATTTCTTTCTTTGTTGCCTTTGCAGTCAGCTCATTGAGATATCCTGCGTTGGAACCGCCGCCCACGATATGAATACGGCTGTAAGTCCTGCCTGTCATCTCTTCCAGCTCTTTTGCTGTCTTTGCATAGCATTCCGCAAGACTTGTGTAGATAACTGTTGCAATCTCTCCCAGAGTTTCCGGAACCTTCTGTCCTGTTCTGCGGCAGTAATCCTTAACTTCCTCTGTCATATTGTCAGGAGAAAGGAAACACTCATCATTTGCGTCTACTCTTGACGGGAAATCCTTTGCTTCCTCTGCCATTGCGCAGATTTCTGCAAAGCTGTATGCATCATTTACTTCATGACGCACAGACTGAATCATCCAGAGTCCCATGATATTCTTCAGGTAACGGAAACGGCCTGCATAACCGCCTTCATTTGTGAAGTTCATCTCACAGCTTTTCTCAGAACAGTCAGCTTCTTTTCTCTCAATTCCCATCAGTGACCATGTTCCGGAACTGATGTAGATAAAATCATCGTCATTTGCAGGAACTGCCAGTACAGCGGATCCTGTATCATGTGTTGCAGGTGCAACTACTTCCAGATCAAATCCCACTTCTTCCCTGATCTTATCTGACAGATGTCCGATGCCTGTTCCGGGCATGATCAGCTTCTGAAACATTTTTCTCGGATAACCGAGCATATCGATCAATTCATAATCCCAGTCCTTAGTGATCGGGCTTACAAGCTGTCCTGTCGTAGCTTCTGTGTACTCACAGGTTTTCTGTCCTGTAAGAAGGAAATGGAAATAATCCGGCACATGAAGAAGTGTCTCCGCCTGTTCCAGATATTCCGGATGTTTCTTTTTCACTGCCATCAGCTGATAGATCGTATTATAATCAGCTTTCTGGATACCTGTTCTTGCATAAAGATCTTTCAGGGAAATTGCCTTATAAACTTCTTTATCCATTCCCTCTGTACGGTGGTCACGATATCCTACCGTATTTCCAAGAACTTTATCATCCTTGTCCAAAAGTACAAAGTCAACACCCCATGTGTCCACACCCATACTTACCGGAATCTTGCCAATCTCTTTGCATTTCTTCAGACCATTTACAACCTCTTTGAAAAGACGGTCAAATTCCCAGCAGAGTTCTCCGTCTTTCTTTACCATTCCATTCTCAAAACGATAAATTTCTTCCAGAACCATTTTTCCGTTTTCCATATGTCCAAGGATATGACGTCCGCTGGATGCTCCGATATCTACTGCTAAATAATATGCTGCCATTGCAAAACCTCCTCAATATATGAATTTATACGCTCTTCATATCTGATGATTTTATTTTATCTCAACTTACTCCCCAAAATAAGAACCTTGTTTGTCTGAAAAAGTGTCCTTATTTGCTATTTTGAAATCTATCGTCGAAATAAGTATCTTTACAACTTAATAAAATCATCATTTCCAATCATTGTTTTATTGTTTGAACAACAACGCCGCACTTGCCATACGGCAGTGCGGCGTCTGTATTTGTATTAATAATTAATACTTAATTCTAAGGATTCATTTCCTCTCGATATTTACTTATCGATTAGTCATAAAGGTTAGGAGCGATTTCTTCGCTGTCCATATTTGTGGAATCATACCAGTATCCATCTGTAGGAACATCTTCAAGTTCCTGTCCGTTAGCTACTGCTGTCAGAGCGTAGATTGCATAGTAACCCATCATCAGAGGAGACTGTGTAACAGCACCGATGAATGTTCCATCCTGTACAGCGGCTTTAATGATAGAACCAGCATCGAAACCAACACCGATAACATCGCCTGCTCCTGCGTCAGAACCAAGAACGTTCAGGTTAGCATTAGCTGCAAGAACACCTTCTGCTGCTGTCTGGTTGGAACCGAAGATAGCGATGCAGTTTTCCTGAGAAAGGATTGCCTGAGCCTCTGTTGAGCAAAGCTCTACAGTTGTCTGTGCAGGAACAGCGACCTGGATAACAACGTCTGCGTCTGCTTCTTTTGCATCTGCACCTTTAGCTGCGTTTACATAGAACTCGTTACCTTTAACTGCAACTGTTTTTCCGTCAGCCTGAATAAGTTCGATCATTTTGTCAATGAATCCGCCACCACGCTGCTGGATGTTCTGACCTGTGGCATCCTGGTTAACTTCACCGATGATAACCTGTCCATCTGCATTAGCTATAACATCTTTGATTGAATTATACATGTTTTCAGCTGCAACAGAACCAGCCTGTGTGTTATCTGTACAAACTTCACATACTACAGATCCTTCCGGAGCATCAGCGATACCTGTATCAAATGTTACTACCGGGATTCCTTTGTCAGCACATTCCTGAAGTGCATCAAGAACAGAAGATGTATCACATGCAGCAAGACCTAATCCGGCCGGCTTTGCAGCGATTGCTGTGTTGATCATGTTAACCTGGTCAGCGATATCAGATTCACTGTTTGGTCCCTGTGCTTTGTATGTAACACCAAGTTCATCAGCAGCTTTCTTCATACCTTCCTGAGCTGCATCCCAGTATGTAGACTGGAAAGATTTAACCATCATCGGGAAATCATAAGCTTCATTAGCTTTCAGATCTTTGAACTGTTCCGGCATATCGGCTGCCATAACGCTTGATGCGGACATTCCTGCTACCATTGCTGCACACATAACTAATGCGATCACTTTTTTTGCTTTCATTTAAAATTTCCTCCTTTTAAATATACATTTTTAATATAGTTTTTTTTATAAATGATACCCCGGAGGCTTCCTCTCTCGTTCCGCCTTCCCCAAAATACACATATGACAATACTGTCGCCGAACATCCCCTGGAAGCCCTCCGTTGTTTCATATCCTGCTGTTTTGCATCTGTCGTAAGATGCATTTTTCTTTATTCAGTTTTGAAAATTATTTTGCTGCTGCTTTCTTTTCTTTCATGATATCGATCAGTACTGCAATGATAAGAACTGCACCTGTAATAATCTGCTGCCAGTTTGCCTGAAGTCCGATATATGGAAGACCGGTTTTCAGAAGCATGATAACGAAGATACCGGCTAAAGTACCGATTACTGATCCATAACCACCTGTTGCTGCAACACCACCTACGAATACTCCACCGATGGCATCCATTTCAAGTCCTGCACCGGTACCAGGCTGTACAGTTGGTGTAACTGCCGCATATGCGATAGCTGCAAGACCTGTGAAGAGTCCGCATACTACATATACCATAACATGATAGAATTTAACGTTGATTCCCGAAAGAGCTGCTGCTTCTTTATTGGAACCGATCGCGATCGTATAACGACCGAATTTTGTATGATTCAGAACATATTCCATTACAAGGACCAGAATGATCATCCATAAGAAACCGATAGGATAACGGGAAGCACTTCTTCCTGTTCCAACTGTAATCTTAAAGATTGAATGGAACCATCCGCCCTCCTGTGTAAGTCCCGGCCAGGGAGTGGCACTGCACAGGGATCCTGCACCTCGGGTAATCATACATGTACAAAGTGTTGCAAGGAATGGCGGCAGGTTCATAATACCGATCAGCACACCATTTGCTGCTCCTACAATAATTCCAAGTACAATGCAAAGTAACATTGCAAGTACAACCGGAAGATTATTATTTCTTACCAGAGATCCTGCGATCAATGCGTAACATACCATACCTGTTCCGATTGACAGGTCTACACCTCCTGTAATAAGAGGGAATGTAACACCGATTGCCATCAGAAGATCATAATATGAGAAATCCAGCATACTCAGGATTGTGGTATACTGTCTGAACTCCCTGCTCTTAAAGGAGAAAATTGCAAACAGTACAATAATAACCAGTAATACAATAAATCTCTGATCACTTAAAATACTTTTTTTCTTCTTAGTCATGACTTTCCTCCTTAATTGATGTTCCGTGTTGCATGATTCATAATGTGTTCCTGTGTAGCTTCGGAAATATCAATATTTCCTGTAATCTTGCCTTCACACATAACGATAATGCGGTCACTCATACGGAGAACTTCTGTCATTTCAGAAGAAATCATGATAATAGATTTACCTTCTGCTGCCAGTCTGTTCATTAACTTGTAAATTTCATTCTTGGCACCAACATCAATACCTCTGGTCGGCTCATCAAAAATAAGAATCTCACTGTCTCGTGTCAGCCATTTTGCGATAACGACCTTCTGCTGGTTACCACCGGAAAGATTGACTACCAGCTGCTCGCAGTTTGGAGTTTTGGTTGCCAGCTCTTTAACGTATTTCTCTGAAACCTCTTTTTCTTTTGATTTATTAATGAAGATACCACTGGTAAATTCTTCCATGGTTGCCAGCGTAGTATTCTCTGTTACAGATTTCTGTACGACACAACCATATCTTCTTCTGTCCTCTGACAGATAACCAATACCATATTTAACTGCATCCTGAGGACTGTTGATAGTTACCTCGCGAAGCTGTCCGTCTTTTCCCCTTATAGAGATCTTTCCACTCTGTTTCGGGTCAGCACCAAACAGTGCTCTTGCTGTCTCAGTACGTCCGGCTCCCATCAGTCCTGAGAAACCAAGAATCTCACCTTTGCGAAGTTCAAAGCTTACATTCTGAACCATCTTACCTGCATTCAGGTTCTCTACCTTAAGAACAACCGGCGCATCTGGTGCAACCATGCTATGTTCTTTTGGATCCTCGTAAATAACACGTCCAACCATCATATTGATGATGTCTTCTTTTGTACTGTCTGCTGTGATCAGAGTTCCTACATAACCACCATCTCGCATGACTGTTACTCTGTCAGTGATCGTTTTGATCTCATCCATACGGTGGGAAATATAAACGATTCCAAGACCTTTCTTACGAAGATCACGGATAATCTCGAATAAGTCTGCAATCTCTTTCTCTGTCAGTGCTGCTGACGGCTCATCAAAGATAATAACCTCTGCTTTGTGGGAAATAGCCTTTGCGATCTCACACATCTGCTGTTTTCCGACGGTAAGATTGTTCATCTTTTCTTTTGGATTGATTTCAATGTTCAGTTCCTGAAAGAGTTTTTTGGAATCTTCGATCATTTTCTTATCATCAATGCTGAACCCTTTCTTTGGTTCACGTCCGATAAAAATATTCTGAGCTACGGTAAGATCACCTACCATGTTCAGCTCCTGATGCACGATTACAACACCTGCATCCTGCGCTTCTCTTGTGTTATGGAATTCAGTTTCCTTTCCTTTATAGGTAATGGATCCTGAATCTTTCTGATAAATACCGGTAAGAACTTTCATCAATGTAGACTTTCCGGCACCGTTTTCTCCCATAAGAGCATGTACTTCGCCGCGTTTCACTTCAAAATTAACGTGATCCAGAGCATGAACTCCAGGAAAGGACTTATCAATGTCCTTCATAGTCAAAATAACTTCACCCATTGTTACATCCTCCCTTCCGATCAGTTCTTTCTGCGTCTTGCAGAAACGTCGACATAAACTGCTACAATTACGATAAGTCCTGTGATGATCATCTGCTGACCTTTACCAAGACCAAATGCCATGATACCCTGCTGAAGAAGAGAAATGATAAATACACCGATGACTGTACCGCCGATAGAAGCAAGTCCGCCAACCATGGATGTACCACCCATTACACAGCCTGCAATCGCTTCATTGTTGTACTGATCGCCGTATCCAGGCTGAACAGTTGTATAAGCACCAACAAAGAAAATTGCTCCGATTCCTACAAGAACACCGCAGATCACATAAGCAAGCATTCTCCATTTTTTTGTATTAACACCGCTGAGTCTTACTGCTTCGCTGTTAGAACCAAGACAAAGGATATAACGTCCCGGTTTTGTGTTATAAAGAATAATTCCACAGATCACTGCTGCTGCCAGGAAAATCACAAGCCCTACAGGGAATCCCTTATAGGAGATAAGATTTCTGAACCATCCGTTTACAGGATCACTTCCCAGTGGCCAGCTGACGGACTGTGTCTTTGTAAATACAGATGCAATACCTTTTGCAATGTTCATAGATGCCATGGAAATGATAAATGGCGGAACTGACATATAAGATACCATCCAGCCATTAAACACGCCAAATGCAAATCCGATCAGGATACAGATCACCATTGCTGCTGCACAAGGTACATGATAAGATGTCATGCAGTAACCTGAGATCAGGGCACAGCAGAACATTACAGGTCCAATGGAGAAATCGATTCCTCCAGTGGCAATTACAAATGTTACTCCAAGTGACAGAAAGCCCAGGAAGTATACATAGTTCAAAGTAGATTTGATACTGTCACCTACAGGGAACTTACTTCCCAGAACTACTTTGAAGACTACGAACATAAGAACCAGAATACATGCTAACAGGATTCTGTTCAGACCGAGTTTCTTCACAATTGGATTTTGTTTCAACTTTTCCAAGTTTTTCACCCTCCTTACGTTATTTCGTATCTCTTTGTTTTCTATATCTTACCTTACCTGTCGGATAATTGTAATGAAATATCTTCCAAAAAAAGGTTAAATATTTCCTTTTTTTCATCCGGAAATATTTAACCTTTTTGCTTCTTTTATCCTTATATTACGCAGTCGTTTCAACGCGTCAGTCAGCTAAACGGGAAGATCAGCCGTTCAATATCACTGTTATACATATTCTCCGGCGTAACCAGCTCGCATCCTGAATCAATATTCTTCTCTACTGCATCCCCGTTAAGCATATGAATGGTTTCTTCCACTCCGATATACCCCATCCGGAATGCTTTCTGCACAATAATTCCCTTATAAACGCCCATTTCCATAAGATTGATGGCCTCCTGAGAACAGTCCACACCAACTACTGCGATCTTATCTTTCGCTCCTGCATCACTGACTGCTCTTCCCACACCAACTGCAGAATATTCGTTCATTCCTGCAATCAGTTCCAGATCCGGATATTTCCTCATCAGTTCCTGCGCCAGTTCATAGGATTTCTCATAGAGTGAGTTACAGTAGACAATATCTACTATGTTATCAGCATAGTCACCAAGACCTTCCCTGAATCCCTGTTCTCTCTCCACAGCCGTGGAAACACCTTTTACATGGCTGACAATGGCTATCTTTGAATCTTTATCGATTAATTTTCTGGCATACTCTCCTAACATCCTGCCCGCATTCACATTATCTGTGGCAACTGTAAGATCCTGCAATTCTTCTTTTGTATAGGAATCAATATAGGTAATACGGATTCCTTTTTCTTTTGCTTCCTTCAGAAGTTCATCTGATGCATCCATGCTGGAAGGAGAAAACAGAATCGCATCCGGTTTCTGCTCAATGGCCTTTTTCAGAAGTTTATTCTGTTCTTCTATATTCTCTTCTTTATCCGGAGCCAGGATTTCAAGGTCAGATTCATATTCCTCTGCCGCCATCTTACAGCCGGATATTACCGAAGTCCAGAAATCATTGGTGTTATCCCTGATCTTTGGAATATAAATGAGGGAGCATTTTTTCGTCTGTGTCGCCTCCGGTTTCAGGATTCCGGCAAAAATCACCACTGCTGCCGCCATAAGGATTGCAACTGTTATAATCTCTTTTTTATGACTTTTCATGGGATTCCTCCTGTATTCCGGGAATTACAACAGATGCTGTGGTTCCCTTTCCTTTTTCACTGTGATAGATAATGCCATAATCTTTTCCATAATATAAAACCAGACGCTGCTGCACATTGTACACCCCAACTCCATTGGAACGGTAATTCACCTTATGCTTATCATAAATATGTTTCAGGGTTTCCTCATCCATTCCCACACCATCGTCCGTAATATCGATTACTGCATTCTCACCTTTCATATATCCATGTACTGTCAACAGTCCTTTACTGTCTTTATATTTTAAGCCATGATAAATTGCATTCTCCACGAGCGGCTGCAATACCAGACGAATGATAGGTACCTGTGTAATGGATGGATCTGCCTTTATCTCAAATTCCAGCTTATCCTTGTAGCGCATCTTCTGGATCGTGAGGTAACTTCTGACATATTCAATCTCCTGTCCGACTGTTACAAGC
This sequence comes from Blautia sp. HCN-1074, assembly GCF_037890165.1. NCBI lineage: Bacteria > Bacillati > Bacillota > Clostridia > Lachnospirales > Lachnospiraceae > Blautia > Blautia sp. HCN-1074. The sequence goes on along the minus strand of NZ_JBBKBP010000021.1, from coordinate 59,666 downwards.
TCATCCTCATTGCTGATACTCTGTCTGAGCAGTCGCGCCAGAGAAGCCGTCATTATCACCACTTCCTCATTCTTCTTTCCTTCAGCCATCCAGATAATAGAATCCAGCGTATTATACAGAAAATGTGGATTGATCTGCGACTGCAGGGCTTTCAGTTCTATTTTTCTCTTCTGCTCCTGCTCCTTTACATTCTGCTCCATTAATTCCCGTATCCTGTGCGTCATCACATTAAAAGATCTGGTAAGACTTCCTATTTCATTGTCGGAAATCACCTCTATATCTTCAATATCAAAATTTCCTTTCTGCACACTTTTCATGGAATCGCGAAGCTTCTGGATCGGCAGCGTAATATTTCTGGCAATCAGGCTGGAAATCAGAAGAGCAACTATGATCAGCCCCACTGCTACCAGCACATAAATACTTCTTGTCTGTCTGCTGTTTCGTAAAAGTTCAGACATATTCATGCATCCCACAATAGTCCATCCTGTGATATCAGAATGGGACAGTGCATAAATTTTCTCGTCATCTCCCTTTCCGACAGTAACAATATCTGATTTTGCATTCATAACAAGTGAAATGTTCTCTGTCTGCAGTTCATTATATAACTGCTGCTGTTGTGGATGATAAACGATATTTCCATTCTGATCAAGAATAAAAACATATCCTTTATCTCCCATGCTGCTCTGTGCACAGAGTTCACTGATCGCACTGTAATTCAGATCCAGAAAAACTACTCCATCCTCTGCTTCTGTTCCTGTATAATTGCAGATTCCTCTGCTGAGTGTGATGACCCATGGTCTTTCTCCCTTTATCACATTCTGCACATGAGAAGATGTCAGATTATACCGGTCATATTTTCCGACTGCATCTGCATACCATGGCTGTGTATTAAGATCTACATATGTATTTCTCACAGATAATCCATTGTCAAACAGAGATGGAGAGTTCTTATCCTCTCTGACAATCCCGATATTTCTGATATCCGCCCTGCCCTTCAGGATCGTTTTAAACTGTTCCACAAGGCGCTGTCTGTATTCACTGTAATTTTCATCCTTTGTGGCTCCATATCCTTTTTCACTGTACAGATATTTATAAGCATCACCGCTTTGCGCGATTACTGACGCAATATTATCCATATAACTGATATACGAATCTATATTCTGATTCAGCTGTTTGATGATCGTCTGTGTATACATGACAGAATTTTCATAAATAGATGAATTCGTATATCTCAGAGATACCACTGTCACAACCAGCACAGCACTTAATACCAGGATCGACACCGCACAGAAAATAGAACTCTGAATACTCTTAAATTTTGAAGAAATCTTCATCGGCGTTTCTCCCTTGCATATTCGGTAGGTGTTTTTCCTGTCATCTTCTTAAATGAAATTCCGAAATAGTGTGGATCTGAAAATCCTACTTTTTCCGCAATCTCATAATTCTTCAGAGTTGTATTCTCCAGGAGTTCCTTCGCCTTCTCCATTCTGATCCTGGTAAGTGATTCGATAAATGTTTCCCCTGTCATCTCCTTAAAAATAGTGCTGAAATAGCTGGTACTGATATTCAGATAAGAACAGATACTGTTCAGACTCAGATCCGGATCCATATAATTTTTTCGGATATAATCCATAGCCATCATTCCCTGCCTCTGGCCGCTGGAACTGTTCAGATCCTGAAGTGATTCAAATACTCCTTCAGCATACTCCTTCACCAATGTCACTGCTTTATCAAAGGTTTTTGCCTGAGAAACTTCTTTCAGAAGCTTCTCTCTCTGAGCAATGATCTTTTCCGGATCATCACTCAGGGACTGGCAGGTATTTCCGATGGCACGTATCACCTGCTGAAGATAAATGCAGGCATAACTTTTCTCCACCAGTGCCCCTTTGATCTCATGCTCGATCTGCTCCAGGATTTCTGTCACTTTCTGCCTGTTTCCGACCTTTATCTCTTCTGTCAGTGTTTCCAGAGATTTTATAAGATTAATACTGTTGTCCGTTTTCTTTTCTTCCATATCCAAAAGGAGGCTGCCTCCCAGCAGATACCGATAGCCAATGGCTTTCTCAGCAAGCTTATAGGAATAGACCAGTTCCTGAGGTGATCTCACCCAGCTTCCGATTCCTATAGAAGTTTCAATCCCGATCACTTCTTTTACTTTCTGCTGGATTTCCTGACAGATACTATGTATTTTGTCTCCGAATTCTCTGGATCTGCATCCTGTAAATATAATGCATACCCGGTTACTGCCTTCCTGATAAGCAACACCTGCGTTCTCTCTGGTCACAATTTCATTGCTTATATTAAAAAGTACAAAGGACATCAATGCGCTTTCCTGCTGTTTATGCATATCTACCTGATACATTTCTGAGTAAGTGTCCATATCAAAAACAGCTACTCTGTAGCTCGAACAGTCAAAGCTGATCCCCAGCTTTTTCAGTTCCAGAAGACTTACCTGTACATCTCTGGTACAATTTACAAGAGTCTCCAGTGCTTTCGACCGGATGACATCCACATTCTTGTGATAATCCTTTGAAGTCTGCGACAGGGATTCCATTTTTTTCTGTTCTTTTTTTCTGGAATCCAGCTTTTCTTTCATATTCCGGAGCACTTTTGTCAGTTCCATTGCTGTGACAGGTTTGAGCATATATTCACTTACATTATAACGGATTGCTTTCTTCGCATATTCAAATTCCCCAAAACCACTGAATATAACAATAAGAATATCCGGATAATTATCATGAAGAAACTCGCTCAGTTCCATACCATCCATATAAGGCATACAGATATCTGTCAATACAACATCCACCTTGTGGCTCTGCACAAATTCCACTGCCTGTCTGCCATTCTCACAATCCCCCACAAGCTCACAGTCCAGGCTTTTCCAGTCAATGTTCTCCCTGATTGCATCCCTGACCAGGATTTCGTCGTCTACCAATAATATTTTGTACATATTAAATTTTATCCCCCATAAGATCAGGCATCATCCCCTGCCTGATAACCCAATAAAAATTACTACTTCCTTTTACTTATTTAACTGAATCAGGTAAAACCTCCGCAAAGCAGCTATTCAGTTATAAGCGAACAGTAAAGCAGGTTTCGAATATCTGCGTGATTCACTATAATGATAATAGCATATTTATACTATTTTTTCAATTTTTCAATATATTTTTTGTGCATTTCATACAACTCCGTGTGTTACTGTTTCCTCCGCTGTAAACTATAAAAATTTACTCTTTTTGCGTAAAATATTGCCTTGAATAATCTGATTTTTTTCATTAAACTGTTTACAATGATTTTCAGAATTTTGAAAGGAGAATACAAATTATGTTAAAGGGAATTCCTGAAATTTTATCACCGGAATTATTAAAAGTTTTATGTGAAATGGGACACAGCGATCGTCTTGTTATCGCAGACGGTAACTTCCCTGTTGAATCTATGGGAAAGAATGCCATCACTATCCGCTGTGACGGACATGGTGTACCGGAAATCCTGGATGCGATCCTCAAACTGTTTCCACTGGATACTTATGTAGAGCATCCTGTAAATCTCATGGAAGTTATGCCTGGCGATAATGTAGAAACACCAATCTGGGATACATATAAAGAAATCGTTGCAAAATATGACGAGCGCGGCGATAAAGCGGTTGGAAATATTGAACGTTTCGCTTTCTATGAAGAAGCCAAAACTGCATATTGCATTATTTCCACAAGCGAAAAAGCTCTGTATGCAAATATAATGCTTCAGAAAGGTGTTGTAATCAACAACTGATTTTGCTTTATCTTTTCGTTACTGTTCACAGTAACGTAGCCAAAATTCATTCCAGATTGCCTGCGGCAATGGAATTTTGACTTGTATGTCTCGGGATTTTGGCATATTCATGCCAAATATCATTTTTACACATTATACACACATCACACATACATATATATACAACAGGCTGGTATCTGTACACACAGATATCAGTTTGTTTTTTTTGATTCCCCCTGATACAAACAGCCGCCCAAAGTCAGATCATCTCCAACTCCGGGCGGCCGATATACATTCTTACATATCGGTTTTATTTATTATTTGTAAAGAGGTCCATAATTCTTGCATGCTCTGAAATCTGCACCTTCTTTATCCATTCCAAATGCATTCCATGCTGCCGGACGATAGATATCTTTCTCAGGAACATTGTGCATGGATACAGGAATTCTCAGCATAGAGCACATTGTGATAAGATCTGCACCAATGTGTCCGTAGGAGATTGCTCCATGGTTTGCACCCCAGTTGTTCATTACATCATAAGCTGTCTTGAACGGTCCTTCTTTGCCATCGCATCTTGGAGCAAACCATGTACATGGCCATGTATAGTCTGTACGTTTCCACAGCTTGTCAGATACTTCTTCAGGAAGAGCTACTGTCCATCCTTCAGCAATCTGCAGAACCGGTCCAAGTCCTTTTACAAGGTTCAGACGGATCATTGTTGCAGGCATCTGGGCACGTGTTTCATAACGGCTGGAGTATCCGCCTCCACGGAAATATCCGTTGTCAGCCATACACCATTCTGTGTTTTCCATGATTGCTTTCTGGTCTTCTTCTGTGATATCCCACCACTGTTTCATAACAGCTGTTCCATCAGCTTCTTTTGCTTCTCCGTTAGCATCAAGGCAGGCAGCACCGGAGTTGATCAGGTGAAGGAAACCGCCGGCTTCTTTTGCTACGCCCTCAAGGTCATATCCTGTAGCTTTCTTAACAGCCTCCGGGCTCCAGTATGTACGAACATCAGCGAAAATCTGTGCTCTGTTTGTAAGAAGTTTCATAAACAGCATTCCAAGTCCGTTAAGAACATCGTTCTCTGTAGCCAGGATGTATGGTTCACGTGCTCCGTTCCAGTCAAAGGAGGTGTTCAGCATAGCTTCTGCAAAGTCACCGTTCGGATAGAAATCTGTCCACTGTCTCTGTCCCTGGAAACCGGCTGCCAGAGCATTGTGTCCGATTGCTTCTTCAGAGAATTTAGGATCAAGGTTGTCACAGCCGTTCATCAGTTCTTTGATGATAACTGCCATCTTAACAACAAACTCGAACTGCTCTTCTTTCTTTTCAGCTGAGAACTGAAGTTCTTCAGGGTTCTTATCCCAGCCAATCTTACAGGTTTCTTTTGCCCATTTCAGAGCTTTCTCAAATTCTGCGTGATCATAGATACCCTCTGTCATACGACGGATGATCTCTACCTCATCAACAGACTCAACTCTCATTCCAAGATAAGATTCGATGAAATCGGAATCAATGATAGATCCGCCGATACCCATTGTTACAGAACCGATCTGCAGATAGGATTTTCCTCTCATGGATGCTGCTGCAACTGCTGCGCGGCCGAATCTTAACAGTTTTTCTTTAACGTCTTCCGGAATAGATGTGTCATCAGCTTCCTGAACATCATGTCCATAGATACCGAATGCCGGAAGTCCTTTCTGTGCATGTGTTGCAAGTACAGATGCAAGGTATACAGCACCAGGTCTTTCTGTTCCGTTGAATCCCCATACAGCTTTGATCGTCTGTGGATCCATATCCATTGTCTCAGCACCGTAGCACCAGCATGGTGTAACTGTAAGAGTGATATCTACGCCTTCTTTACGGAATTTATCTGCACATGCAGCGCTCTCGCCAACACGTCCGATGGTTGTATCAGCGATTACAACTTTAACCGGTTCACCGTTGGAATATCTTAAATTCTCTTCAAATAATTTAGCAGCTGATTTCGCCATATTCATTGTCTGATCTTCCAGAGATCCACGAACATCCAGTGCTCCTCTACGACCATCGATAGTAGGTCTGATTCCGATTACCGGATAGCTGCCGATTAATCTGCTCTTTGCCATAATAAAATACCTCCTGAAATTAATTGTTATAATCTTATCACAGGAATATCCTTCCTGATATTACCCCTAAGATTACACCTCTGCTGTTCCTCAGTAAGTTACTGTTATTTCGTTCTCAACAACTGTTGCTGTTCACTCCGTTCTCAGTAACACGCTACGCGGGATATTACAAGTGAACAGTAACCAATAACTCACCTTTGTTACTGATATCTATTATATAATTGCATTCCTGAAATTACTTGTGTTATAATAGCAAAAAATAGTACAATATTCACCTTTTCTGTTTTAAGTTCAAAATTTCTGTAAATTTTAAAGAGGAGGCAATTTATTTTGCATGATTTAGACCATAACGAAGATCGTCCAAGAGGCACTTATGAGTTTCCATTTGAATTTCATCATATTGACCACACACATCCAAGATATGTCATGTCCTACCACTGGCACGTAGAATATGAAATTATTCGCATTCTGAAAGGCTCTATCACCGTCACTTTAGACGAAAAAAGTTTTACTGCATCAGAAAATGATGTTATTTTTGTACATAGCGGGATTCTTCATTCCGGAATTCCTCATGATTGTGTTTATCAGTGCATTGTTTTTGATATCAATACATTTCTGAAAAATAATCCTGTATGCGGAGAATATATTCAGAAGATCCTTCACCAGGAAATGATGCTTTTTCCATATTTCACAGCAGAACATCCTAAGATCCTTGATTGTATTTCCATCTTATTTCAGGCTGTATATGAAAAAAAGCCAGGATATGAGCTGACTGTATTTGGACAATTTTACCACTTTTTTGGTTTGATTTTTAGCAATCATTACTTTATTGAAAATCCCCAGAAAACACGCAGGGATTATAAGCGCATTTTGCAGTTAAAACAGGTTCTTGAATTTATTGAGAAAAACTATACCAATTCTATCACTCTTCAGGAACTGTCAGCCTCTGTCTCCATGTCCCCAAAATATTTCTGCAGATTTTTCTCGGAAATGACCCATCAGACTCCTATGGATTATCTTAACAGACAAAGAATTGAAGAAGCATGCTATCAGTTGACCACCACTGACGATTCAATTACTGAAATTGCTTACAGGAATGGTTTTAATGATCTCAGCTATTTCATCCGTACTTTCAAAAAATACAAAGGCATTACTCCCGGAAAATATAAACGAAGATAACACAAAAGATCAGAGCAGTGTTTCCCTGAACTGTTCTGATCTTTTTTCATTTCTTTTTTGTTTTTATTCTGTTTACTATTGATACGATTTTAACTGGATTTCTCCGCTTACATCAGTTCATTCAAAACAGCCTGTCCATACTCTGCCAGACTGTGATCTTCTTTGCCTGTACCGCCGCTGATCCCCAGACCGCCAATAATAGTGTCACCAGATTTCAGCGGAATACCTCCACCGAAAATAACAATCCTGCCCCCATCCAGTTTGTCAACTCCATAAAAAGTTTCCCCTGGCTGTGCAAGCTTTGACAGTTCCATAGTGGACATCTTAACAGCAACAGCAGTGTATGCTTTCTTCATTGCCACATCAAAGCTGACAATGAAAGCCCCATCCATAACATGGACTGCTACCGGATTTCCTTCCGGATTGCAGACAGCGATCACTGCATGCTGTCCCCTGCGCAGTGCCTCCTGCTCCAGCTTCTCTATCAGTTTCTTTGCTGTATTTAATGTAATTCTGCTCTGTATTCCCATACGTTTAAGAACCTCCTGAATAACTGCCTCATTGATGTCTGCTGCTTTTTGCACAGCATCTGCAGTATTATCAGGCTGCTCTGCTGTAGATACAGCTTCACTTCCTGTATTTTCTGCGCTTAAAGTCTGAACTCTGTCTCCTGTCTGTTCTGCATGCACAGATCCTGACTCATTCTCTGTATATCTGGCAAGAATATACAGATAGTCCGAAAGACGGTTTAGAAATTTTTTACTCTCATTATCTGCTCCGAATTTTACACTGACCTGCGCCAGACAACGCTCTGCTCTTCTGGCAACAGCACGGGTGATCTCAATCTCCGCTGCCAGGCGATTCTTTCCTGTAAGCTTCTCCGGAACCGGCTGTGCACAAAGTGCCTCCATCCTGTCTGTCTCAGTTTCCAGAAATGCTGTTTCTTTCTCACTGATCCTGCTGTTCCTGTCGTAGGGATTGCTGACTCCCGCTGCGATCAGATTCAGGTTATTCTGTATATTTTCCAATAATGAGATCACTTCTGCCTGAGAAAGCATACTTCTCACAAGATCAATATGGCTGTTCAACTCATCAATAGTACCCAGCAACCGGATACGATCATCGGACTTGGAAATATTACTGGTATGAGCCATATCTGTAATTCCTCTGTCTCCCCGTTTTGTATAAATACTCATATACACTCCACTCCTGTATCTGGTATCAGCGGCAGTCCGCATCTGCCTGTAGTCAGGAAAAAAGGTCTGGTTTATTTCAGGCCAGACCCACTTCCCTTAGAATGACCATAATTTTGTATAAATCTTTACAATATCTTCTTTTGTAGGAACTCTTGGATTGTTCACAGTACAGGCATCTGCAAGTGCTGCCTCTGCCATCTTGTCAATTGCTGCGAAATACTCTTCCGGTGCAATCGTTCCAAGTTCCTGTATCGTCAGAGGAATATTCATTTCTTTCTGCATAAACTGAATCCAGTTCACCAGAGAACGCACTGTCATTACCTTATTGTAATTACTCAGGCCAAGAATATGCGCAATATTTGCATATCTCTTTACGGCCGGAAGATATTCTTTCTGACTCTTACTGTGTTTATTAATATCAGCATTAAATTCTACGATATGCGGAAGAAGCATCGCATTTGCTCTTCCATGCGGAATATGGAACATTGCTCCCAGCTGATGTGCCATACTGTGGGTGATTCCCAGTCCGGCAGTGTTAAATGATAACCCAGCCAGACAGGAAGCTACATGCATCTTATTACGAGCATGCATATCACTGCCGTCCAGATATGCTCTCAACAAAAATACGCCGCAGATTTCTATCGCCTTCTCTGCAAGTGCTGAAGAAAATTCATTATGTGCTGTACTTACATAAGATTCCAGCGCATGTGTGAATACATCCATGCCTGTATCCGCTGTAATAGATGGCGGAACACTCTTTACAAGCTCTGCATCCAGAATTGCTTCATCTGCAGTCAGACTGTCTGAAATCAACGGATACTTCACATGTGCCGCTGTATCATTTACCACTGCAAAAGAAGTCACCTCTGATCCTGTACCACTTGTAGTCGGGATTGCGATCAGGCCTACTTTTCCATAATTGTTGATCTTTAATGCAAATTCTCTGATTGCTTTGGAGGAATCGATCGCAGAACCTCCGCCAACTGCGACAACAGCCTCCGGCTGATACTCAAGAAATTTCTTTACCCCTACTGCAATCTTATCTACAGGGGCATCCGGCACAACATCATGGAAAATGTCATACTCAATACCAGCACTGTTTAAAGGAGTAGTGATCAAATCAATCATCCCACTCTGTACAACAAATGGATCTGTAATGATCAGAACCCTTTTATACGGGATCTGTTTTAATCTTTCCAGCGCATTATCACCAAAATGTATCGCTGTTTTCATCTCGAAAGTATTCATTATTTAATACTCCTTTTTTCCGTATCAGACAGGATACTTGCACTCTACTCCTTTTTCTTCGAAGTACGCTCTCCAGCGTTCTGCAGGTTTCTTATCTGTCACCACAACGTCTATATCTTTCACACTGCCGCAGACAGAAAATGCTGTCTGATCAAATTTAGAACTGTCAATAACCAGAATTCTTTTTCGTCCGGAATTCAGCATTGCTCTCTTTGTGGAACCAAATGCTTCCTGAGATTCCATAATGCCCCACTCCCGATCCAGTGCCTTGCATGAGATAAAGACTTTGTCTACATAATAAGAGCGTATGGACTCATCTGTTTTAGATCCAAGAAAAGCAAGATACCCTTCCTGCATGACCCCTCCTGTGGAAATAATATTCCAGCCGGATACATCAGCCAATTCCAACAATATCTCCAGGGAATTGGTAATCACAGTAAGCCTTTCTCTTTCCTTCAAAGCCTTTGCAATAAACACTGCAGTAGTACTGGCATCAAGAAAAATATGGTCACCGTCCTTCACAAGGGAAGCAGCCAGTTCTGCCATTCTCTGCTTTCCTGTTACATTCTGATTCTTGCGGACATTAAAAGGCAAATCGATACTCACATCCTCATTAATCACAGCACCGCCATAGCTTTTAATTGCAAGTCCCTCTTTTTCCAGTTTATCAAGATCACGGCGTATCGTCTCTTCAGAAACCTTATACAGCTGGCTCAGTTCACTTACCACCACCCGCTTCTCTATCTGCAGTTTCTCAAGAATCTGATTTCTTCTCTCTAACGCAAGCATCTTTTTTGCCTCCTTTTTTCGAAGACTCTGTAACTGTCCGGCATCATCTGTCAGCATAAGCACCGAACAGTCTCAGGAATTTTTATAATAAGCTGTCTATCATTCTTCTGTCAGGATGTGCGATAACTGAAGAATCCAGATACATTCCCTTTGAAGCAACAAACTCTTTTGCTCTCTCTATGGATGCTTCTACTGCTGAAACTTCTCCTGTGATCATCATATAAGATTTTCCACACATACCTTTTGCAATACGAAGTTCGATCAGATCTACGATCGCAGTCTTCGCTGCCTGATCTGCTGCCTCAATAATGGAAGCCGCATCATATGTTTCAAGAATTCCCAGCGCACTGATATCTTCCACCTGTGTGGTTCCATAAATTGCAGGGAAAATTGACTCATGAGGATTACCCAGTACAAAACTGTCAATACATTTATCCTCATATGTAGTTGTTGCCGTATCAACGGCTGCTTTTACAGCACTTAAGTCACCGGTAATAATTGCAATATATTTACCAGGACATACGGTCTGTGCCTCGACGATCTCTACCTCAGATGTTTTTACCATAGCATCTGCTGCAGTAACGCCTGTAGCTGTGGTTTTAAATTCAATCATTCCGATTGCTTTACTCATTTTGTGCACGTCCTTTCTACTTTACTGCAATGATAATATAACTATCTGTGACTTCTGTGACTTTACCGCTGACAGAAGCATGGATTCCAACGCTCAGTCCCTGTGCAGGCTGTGCGATCATCTGTCCTCTGCTTACCTGATCACCAGCTTTGACAACTGCCTGCGCAGGTGCTCCGATATGCTGGCTCAGCAATACTTTTACTTTATTAACCTGTACAAGTTCTTCTTTCAGAGGTGCATCCTTATCATACTTTGTAAGTCCCAGACGTGCCATCAGACGTTCTTCCGGAACCTTACGGTATTCTCTGGATTCCTGTACCGGTTTTGGCTGTACTCCCTGAGGCGGGCGGATGCCTGCTTTTCTCAGTCCACCCTTCATATCTGCCAGAAGAGTTCTTGGTGCAAGACTCTGAGGACATGCATACATTTCACACACACCACAGGAGCTGCAGAAAGAAGCATCAATATATGGGTTCACATCTCTGAAATCATTGTTTGACGCAGCCCGCATAAATCTTGCAGGGTCGATCGGATGTCCCAGATTATGTCGCGGACATAAATCTGTACATGTATTACACTGGCAGCAGATAGATGCTGCACGTTTTAAATCTATAGCAGAAGTACGCTGTTTCTTCGCTACAATAAGATGGTCTTTTGGTAAAACCAGAATAGCATTTGTTGTCTTTGTCACAGGATCTGATCCATTTCCAATACGGCCCATCATCGGACCACCTACGAAATAAACAGGATCCTTCACTGTTGTGCTGCCTGCCTGAGCTACAACTTCCTCCAGGGTGCATCCCAGCGGAACCCGTACTGTAACAGGATCACTTACTTCTGCAACAACAGACACATATTTGTCTGTAACCGGCTGTTTTTCTTCTACAGCACGATATACATTATAAACTGTTTCGACATTAAATACAGCCACACCCTGCTCGATCGGCAGTCCTCCCGGTCTTACAACACGTCCTGTTGCCTCATAAATAAGCACAACTTCATCTCCCATAGGATAAACTTCATCCAGAAGATGGAGTCTCATTCCAGGAAATTCTTCAATATGCTGATTTAATGCCTGTATTGTCTGTACATAAGATTTCTTGATTCCAATAATTGCCTCAGAAGCACCTACAGTCTCCTGGATCATATGGAATGTTTTCATAATTTCATATGCATGTTTCTCCAATAACTGTCTGTGTAACTTCAGCAATGGTTCACACTCTGCACAGTTCATAAGAATGGTATCAGCTTTATCTGTAAGCTTCATATAAGTAGGGAATCCGGCTCCACCGGCACCCACTACACCATTCTGCTGTATAATATCTTGTAATTCTTTGATTTCCATGGCGTTACTCCAATCCTGCACCGTCATCGATGATACCAACAATTGCCGCATCCACCGGTGCTGTTTCTACGCCGCAGCCAATTCTTGCTGCGCTTCCCTGTGCCACCAATACATATTCACCAACTCCGGCTCCAATCATATCGATCGCCACCAGCTGGCTGAGGTCACCTTTCATATGATGCACAGGCTCGATAATCATAAATTTGCTTCCTATCAGTTTTTCACATTTTCGCGTGGATACCACGCTTCCCACAACTTTGCCTACGATCATATGAGCCTCCAAATTATTTCTTATAATGACTTTTGGGGGCAAAAGATTCTGCCCCCAAATTAATATTCAAGGGTTTCCGGCCAAAGCCTTATCGTGCAGGCACGAACGGCTTTCTGACCTTTGGCCCTCCGATATTGTTATTTAATAATTGTTACTGTATTGCCTGTGGCAATTTTTGCTGCATTCGCTTCATCTGTATCAATGTGCATTTCCAGTGTAAAACTGTCATCCACACGGATCTTAACCTGATTAAAAATTGTTCCTCTTTCGTTATCTGCTTTTACTGATACGATCTGACCATCTTTAACACCTGCAGCCTGTGCATCTTTCGGAGACATGTGTATATGGCGCATTGCCACGATACATCCCTCTTTCAGATAAATAGCACCTTTTGGTCCTACAATTGCTATCGGTGCACTTCCTGCAACATCTCCTGATTCACGGACCGGAACATTCATTCCAAGTTTGATGGCATCTGTAGCAGATACTTCAACCTGTGAAGCTTTACGTACAGGTCCAAGGATTCTTACATTCTCAATGGCACGAAGTTTCAGTCCCACAATGGTAACTGTCTCATTAGAAGCAAACTGACCGCCCATCAGATCTTTTTTCTTTGTAAGCTGATATCCAGGTCCGAATAATGCTTCTACATGTTCCTGTGTCAGGTGAATGTGTCTTGCAGAAACTCCGATAGGAACTACGAAACCATCGCCTTTTTTCTCATTCTTATCGATTGCCTGAAGAACCATTCTGGTAATCAGTTCAATATTATTTGTTTCCAAGAATACACCTGCTTTCTGTCAGAAATGACGGATCTATTATTTTAATACAGGCAGGATTTTCTCTACATCTGTATGTGGTCTCGGAATTACGTGTGTAGCTACTAATTCACCAAGTCTGGATGCAGCTGCGCTTCCGCTTTCTACTGCTGATTTAACAGCTCCAACGTCTCCGCGAACCATAACTGTTACAAGTCCGGATCCGATTTTCTCTGTTCCTACTAATGCTACGTTAGCTGCTTTACACATCTGGTCTGCTGCTTCGATAGCTGCTGTAAGTCCTCTGGTTTCTACCATTCCTAATGCTTCCTGTGTCATTCTTTTTTCCTCCTTATGAGATGATGTTTCTGTTATCTTTTCTATCTGGGATTCTGTTTTATCTGTTGCCTTAGCCGCTGTACCCGGTTTCTGAACTTTTTCTTCTTTTTTCACAGAAGCTTTTGCTCTTCCTGCCGTACTCCTGGTCTTTTTGCGAGCGGCCGCTTTTCCAGGGGCTGTATCACCTGTTCCCGGTTTCTTTTCTTCAGCCATCATTCATCCCCCTGCATATCCTTGTTCTTCCAACGACTTGCACTCAGTTCCACCATTTTGACTGTTTCTTCATGGGGACGGGCAATCACTGCATAACTTGCCGGTTTCTTGATTGCACCTGCCACAGCTGCATTTACTGCCTCTGTTACTGCAGATACATCGCCCTCAACTATAATAGTAACCAGTCGTCCGCCCAGCTTACGTTCCCATGACGCCAGCTCAACGTCTGCAGTTTTGCACATGATGTCCAGAGCATCGATTGCTGCAACAACACCTGTGATTTCTATAAATCCGTATGATTTACTCATGAGCGAACTCCTTTATTTCTTAATCTGCTGGTCAGATGCTTGGAAGGATTTTCTCTACGTCTGTATGAGGTCTCGGGATTACATGTGTAGCTACTAATTCACCAAGTCTGGAAGCAGCTGCACTTCCGCTTTCTACTGCTGCCTTAACAGCTCCAACATCTCCGCGAACCATAACTGTTACAAGTCCGGATCCGATCTTCTCTGTTCCTACTAATGCGACTTCAGCTGCCTTTGTCATTGCATCTGCAGCTTCGATCGCTGCTGTAAGTCCTCTGGTTTCTACCATTCCTAATGCTTCCTGTGCCATTTTATCTTCCTCCTGAATCTACACTAATTGTCTGTTTCTATTCTAACTGATACCCGAAGGATATGCAACTGCTATTCCTTATCCAGGGCACTGATTTTCAGCATTTTTGCCGTTCCCTCTTCCGGGTTCGGAATTACATAGTGCTGTACCACACCAGTCATTCTGTTTGCAACTTCCATGCCTGCTTCCACAGCTGCTGTAACATCAGTTACACTTCCTCTGAATTTAATGCAGACAAGGAGCGGTACCGGCAGGCTGTCAGCATTGGCTGGTTTATTCTTATCAAAAACCTCCATGCGGACATTTGCCGCCTTACATCCGGCATCGCCTGCTACAAAGGCTGTTACCAGCCCGAATACCTCTAAAATTCCTACAGCTTCTGCCATTTTGTTTCTCCTCTATTGCCAGGTCTGTTATTTATTCACAACCGCAATCTTAAGTCCTGTCATTGCCAGATTAGTCTGAAGAGCTTCATTGATCTGCTCTAACGGGAATTTATCTGTGATCAGTTCAGACATTGGAAGGCCGATTGCTTTTGCTCTCTTAAGGAAATCAAATGTTGTTACATAATCTCTGAGTGTGTAAACCCAGGAACCAACCAGGTTGATTTCTTTAGAGCAGAGGTCAAAGTGTGGATTGATAGTAGCATCTCCACCATTGATGAAGAAGCCAAGTTCACAGAGACCACCGCCATTGCGGATAAATTTGTAGATATTTGCATGAGCTTTCGGATTTCCTGTACACTGGAATGCAAAGTCTGCAAGATGTCCACCCTGTGCTTCCTTTACAGCTTCTGTCAGTTCATCGATACCTTTGCAGTTCATGAAGTTAACGCTTGTATCAGCTCCCATTTTCTTGGCAAACTCAAGACGTTTTTCATTTCCGTCTACTGCGCAGATATTCTCAATACCCAGAGTACGAAGTACTGCGATACAGATCAGACCGATAGGTCCGCAGCCCTGAACTACAACTCTGCTGTTGAAACGCAGGATTCCTGTTGTTTTAGCTCTCTCTACTGCATGTACAAGTACTGCACATGGCTCGATAAGGATTCTTGAATCCAGATCCAGATCGCTTACATTAAAGAATGTTGTTCCGAAGTTTCCACCTCTTAAGAAGATGTAATCAGAGAACCATCCGTTAAGATGTACATCATCATCCGGAAGAAGACCATATACATCAGCTCCGCCTACATTTTTCTTGTTCAGGTCGAACATTGTGATATCAGGATCATCTTTGAAGATCATACAGGTAACGACTTTATCGCCAACCTTTACAGGTTTTCCTGCTGTATCCACTTTAACGTTTTTACCCATTGCCACGATCTCACCTGTACCTTCATGTCCAAGTGCTACAGGGATCAGGTTAAATGGATCTCTCTTGAATTCATGTGCATCTGTACCGCACACACCGCATCCTTCAACTTTAACAAGAATGTCATCATCTCCAAGTGGAGGGATTGGATATTCTTTCAGTTCAAAATGCTCTTTTTCAGTTAATACAGCTACTCTGGCTGTCTTCGGGATTCCAGTTGATGCTGCCGGTGCTGCTGTTGCTGCCGGTGCGTTTCCTGTCATGCCGGAGAGAACCTGTTTCACGATTTCTTCTATATTTACATTATTCATGTCCATGTTCTTTCTCCCTTACTTTTCTGATACCAGGGCCAAAAGAGCAAATGCTTTCTGACCCTGACATTCTGTTTTTAGCGAATGCAGAGACTGTCTGCCATTACGCAGCGTCTTCTCTTGGTAAATGTACTTGCGCATGTAAGACCTTCACCTGTGCGGCTTGCGATCGTAAATGTACAATAACCTTCACCGCCAAATCCTAATGCTGCATAAGATGGAGCATTCTTTACAAGGATTGCTGTATCGATTGCTTTCGCATATTTTGTGATATTATCAATATTCTTTGAATGAATATGTGCTGAATGACGATTGCCATGCTCTAACCATACTGCCTGCTCTACTGCATCATCGAAATCTCTCGCTCTTACAACACCAAGGATTGGCATCATAAGCTCTGTAGTGATCAGAGGATGTTCCTTTGGTCCCTCAAACACGATGCAGCGGATATTTGCAGGTGCATTTACTCCGATCATGGAAAGGAGTGTTCTTGCATCACGTCCAACACATTTACGGTTCAGTTTTCCGCCTGCCAGAACTACTTCTGTAAGTTTATCCTGTTCTTCTTTAGATGCAAGATAACAGTCATTCTCAGTTACAAGATAATGCATCAGCTCATCTACGATAGAAGAAACTGCTACGATTTCTTTCTCTGCGATACATGGAAGATTGTTATCAAATGTACATCCGTTTACAATGTCTGTTGCCGCTTTACGAATGTCAGCTGTTTCATCAACAAGTGCCGGAGGATTTCCTGCACCTGCACCAATGCCACGTTTGCCTGAAGAAAGAACTGCAGTTACAACTCCAGGTCCGCCGGTTGCTGCAATAAGCGGGATGTCTTTATGTTTCATCATTACATTGCTGGTTTCAAGAGTAGGTTTCTCTACGGTAACCGCAATATTATCCGGTCCGCCGGACTCTAATGATGCTTCATTCAGAAGATTGATCGCATAAATGGAAGTCTTGATTGCTGCCGGATGAGGATTAAATACAACTGTATTTCCTCCTGCAAGCATTCCCATTGTATTACATAAAATTGTTTCACTTGGATTAGTACATGGAGTAATAGCACCGATCACACCGAAAGGTCCCATTTCAATAAGAGTTAATCCTCTGTCTCCTGACCATGCAGTTGTTGTAATAACTTCTGTTCCTGGTGTCTTATCAGCTACGAGATGATGTTTGAGAATCTTATCTCCTACATTTCCCATACCGGTCTCTTCCACACCCATGCGTGCCATTACTTCTGCATTTTCTTTTATTTTCTTACGAATGCAGGTAATAATTTTTTCTCTCTGATCCATGGACATTTTCTTTACAATAAGCTGTGATTTCTTGGCAGCTTCAATTGCATCATTCATTTCTTTAAAAATGCCATGTTTGCCAGTCGGAGCGTCTGCTATCTGCATTTTTGCCATAACTTCCTGTACAATTTCCTGTACCATATTCTCATTAATTGGCATGAGACTGTCCTCCTTGATTATCTATGCTCTTATTTCATTCCTAACTGAGCCATTACCTGTTTTGTAATCTCAGCAACTAACTGTGCATCAGATGCAGCATTATTCTCTGCCGGTTTGGAATCGCCACCAACGAAATCATACTGATATCCAGGGAATTTCTTGAATTCTCCGTCCTGACATGCTCCACCGCAGTTATGGCAGTTCTTGCCGTCTTTGTTCAGGCAGAGGTTTGCCGGATGTTTACCAGCCATACCGAATTTACGACGAATTTCATAAAGTTTCTCAATGTTCTTCTCATCAAATTCCTTAGGTCCGCCAAGAACTTTTGACTGATACAGAAGCTGTGCGTAGAACTCTACAGATTCCATTTTCATGTAAGCTGCATTTAAGTCTGTGCTCCATGTCAGTGCTCCGTGATTTTCAAGAAGAACTGCATCGAAATATGGAAGATATTTCTCAAGGTTGTCCGGGATCTCCATTGTAGATGGTGTACCATATTCAGCGATCGGAACGCATCCAAGAGAGATAACAGCTTCCGGCATGATCGGCTGTGTCAGCGGAATACCTGCAATTGCAAAAGATGTTGCATAAATCGGATGAGCATGTACAACAGAACCAACATCCGGTCTCTTCTCATAAACTCTCATGTGCATTTTGATTTCAGAAGATGGTTTGAATCCCGGATTTGCCTGGATCACATTTCCTTCTCTGTCTACTTTACAGATAAAGTCCGGTGTCATGAAACCTTTGGATACACCTGTAGGTGTGCAAAGGAATTCATTGTCATTCAGTTTTACAGAGATGTTTCCATCATTTGCAGCTACCATGTTACGGTTGTAAATTCTTCTTCCGATGTCACAGATCTGTTTTTTGATTTCGTATTCGTTTACCATGCTTTTTTTCCTCCTTAAGGCATTTGTTTGGTTGGCATTTCTATTTGAAATTATACATCATCAGTCATAAAAAGTCAATACGATTCCGTTGTTTTATGTTGTTTTTATATTTTATTTTATGTTGTTTTTGTTTGTTTTTTTGTTTTTCGACACTTCATCTGCTATCACATATGTTTTCGGGCTGCATATCCTCAGCCACCAATCTGACAGTCCAGGCCGCTGACTGCATGCACTGCTTTTTTCAGCGTTTCCATATGTTCTTTAGACGGCGGTTCAATATCTCCCATGGGATACGCTCTCCCCAGTCCTTCATATTTATCCTGTCCAAGTCTGTGATATGGAAGCAGATGGATCTTATTTACTCCGGGAAGAGTATCCGCAAACCTTGCAATCCCCTGGATTTCTTCAACTGTATCATTAAACGTAGGTATCACAGGCACGCGGATTACCAGATTTGTCTTTCCTGAAAGGGCCACCTTTCTGGCATTTTCCATCATCAATTCATTGGAACGTCCTGTAAATTTTTTATGTTTCTCTGTATTTGTATGTTTGATATCCATTAAATAAGTATCAAGATACGGCAGGATCATCTCGATGGTTTCCCATTTCGCACAGGCCATACTCTCAATCGCAGTAGAAATTCCTCTCTCCTTTGCAGCTCTCAGAAGAGCCGCCGAAAACTCAGGCTGACACAGGCACTCTCCACCTGAAAGAGTCATTCCTCCGCCTGAGCGGTAATAATATGCCCTGTCTTTCTCCACCTCTTCAATCATCTCTCTGACTGTCACGTCACGTCCGATGATCTTATCTTCTCCCAGAACCTTCATTGTCTGGATCTTATATTCCTGAGATTCCGGATTACAGCACCATTTGCACCGCAGGACACATCCCTTCAGAAATACGATTGTCCTTATGCCCGGTCCATCATGAATGGAATATCGCTGGACATCAAACACTCTGCCCTTTGTATCCAAATAGTCCATGCTTTTTCCTCTCTTCAGCTCTTATATATTCTTATCGTTCGGATCAGAATCCCTGTTCTGTACGGCGAATGATATCATCCTGGAGCGAACGGGAAAGTGTAGTGAACAGTGCACTGTAGCCAGCCACACGCACTACCAGATGTTTGTATTTCTCAGGATGTTTCTGTGCATCCAGCAAAGTCTCTCTGTCTACTACATTAAACTGCATATGCATTCCCTTCTGATCGAAGTAAGAACGGATCAACGCAACAAATTTCTCCAGTCCTTCTCTTCCTGACAATGCAGATGGATGGAATTTCTGGTTAAAGAGCGTTCCGTTGGATACAATAAAATGATCCAGTCTGGATACAGAAGTTGCTGCAGCTGTAGGTCCCTTCACATCCTTGCCTGCAGACGGCGAAACACCATCTGCAACAGGTGTATGCGCATATCTTCCATCAGGTGTGGCACCTGTCTGTCCGCCCAGCGGTACATTGGCAGATACAGGGTATAAACCAGCCTGGAACATACCGCCTCTTGGATTGCTGTAATTCTGAAGCGGTTTTGTATATGTATAGGCAACCTCTCTTGCGAAATAATCAATTTCCGGAATATCATTTCCAAACTTCGGAACCTCATCGATCATATCATGGATCTCTTTAAATCTCTGAGTCTTCTGTTCTCCCGGTTTCATTCCGATAAGTGTTCTCAGAAGTGTTTCTGCTGTAGAAGCATCTACATTTTTGCCAGCCTTCTGCATTGCCTTCATAACAAGCTGGGCAATATCTCCTGCTGACTGAGCATCAAGTCCCTGATCATAATTCCATGCAAGTGCTTCTTTCAGTTCTTTCATGGACACTTTCTTATCCTCATAGACCAGTTTACGGACTGCAAAAAGCCCATCTGCCATATTGGCAATTCCAAATCCCTGAGGACCTGTAAAGTTATAAACAGCTCCGCCTTCCTGAACAGATTTGCCTTCTTTCAGACAATCATCTATCATGCAGGAAAGGAATGGTAGCGGACATCTCTCAGCGTGAGCCACATCAATAGCATTGTCTGCATTTACAAGCAGTGAAATACAGTATTCCATCTGTTTCTTATATGCATCAAAAAACTCATCAAAAGTTTTCATCTCTGTGACATCACCTGTAGGGATTCCCACCATCTCACCTTTATCCATACCATTGGCAAAAACAAGTTCCAGTGGTCTGCACATGTTAAAGAACGCCGCATCATGCCATCCCTCTGTCTTACCTGCTTTCTGAGGTTCTACACAGCCAATGATATTGTACTCTCTGGCATCAGCCAGGGATAATCCTCTGTTCTGCAATGACGGAATGATCACTTCATCATTGTAGTATGCCGGAAGCCCAATTCCTGTTCTGGTAAGCTCTGCTGCCTTGATCAGGAATTCATGCGGGGAACCATTCCATACTCTCACTGAAAGTGATGGTGCCGGCAGATGAACATGCATAGATGCCTGGATACACATAATAGAAAGATCGTTTGTTACATCTTCTCCCTCTTTATTCTGACCTCCTGCGATCAGATTCTGGAAAAGGCTGTATCCTGCAAATCCCTCTGCTGAGGCTGCATCACGGCATTTGTTCAGATCATTAAATTTCACCCAGATACAATCCATCAATTCCTGTGCAAACTCACGGGTGATTGTACCTGCTTCCATATCCTTCTTATAATATGGATACATATACTGGTCAAAACGTCCCGGTGAAATAGAATGTCCGCTGGACTCCATCTGAATCAACTGCTGTACAAACCAGAAAGACTGGCATGCTTCATAGAAGCCCCGGGCACCCTTTGCTGGTACCTTGCTGCAGTTTTCTGCAATCACAAGTAATTCCTGTCTTCTGACCGGATCACTGGTCTGTCCTGCCATTTCTCTTGCAAGCTGTGCGTATCTGTCTGCATAGTCCATCACTGCCTGACAGCTTAAGATCACTGCCTCAAGGAAATGAGATTTTCTGGCATAATCGCCATCACCCACATTACAGTTATCCAGCTCTTTCTGAGCCTTAGCCATAATTCCCTCAAATCCAATTTCCAGCACTTCCCAATATTTTACAGTAACATGTCCTACTCCATTGTAGAAATAATTACCAGGTGTAAAAATATTGTGTTCGATCGCTCTGATCGCTTCCGGTGCCATATAGGAAGTAGCAAGCTCGCTGGTTGTTTTTCCCTTCCAGTACTTATCTGCCTCCCTCAGTTCAGCCTTAGTCTCCTCTGCGATTTCAAATGGATCTGCTGTTCTTGTTGCAACAGTATCCAGTTCAGCCTCCAGCCATTCATAAGAGAATTCCGGGAATGTCTGGCATCCTCTTGGTGCGATCGTACTACTTCCTACGATCAGTTCATCATCACGGATAATAATAGGAATATTGCGAAGAATATGGGCAAAAGCTTTCGCTCTGCGGGTAATAATAGGTTCTCCTTCCGTTTCCTTATAGGATTCCGTGATCAGCTTCGCTCTGGCAGACTCGATCACTGGCATATTTGCATATAATGCATCTACCAGTTTCTGGATTCTGGGAGATTTGGGAATGTCTGATGTTTGAAATTTTTCCATGTTGCTCCTTTCTCATGAAGTAACTGTCTACGCATAAGTAAACAGTGCTATCGCTGTCATTGATCAGCAATAAGCCCCCATGTTTTCATATAGTTCCATTATACCTTATGGCATTTACAGAGTCAACATAAATCAACATATTTTTATCATCCTTTTATGTTGTTTTATATTTATTTTTTGTCCTGTTTTGGTTGTTTTTATTTTGTTTTCTGATTGACTTTCCATTTCTCATCTGTCATACTTATAGCATAAAATATGTTGCTGTTCACTCCGTGTTCAGTAATATTTCTCGTAATACACAAAATTTATGCTAATCACATAAATTCGCGCCGTATATCCTAGTATGGCCCACGCTAGCTTCACAATTAATGCAAAAATCTATACCGAAAGGAAGAAAAAAAATGTATCTTTCCGATATCCACACACATTCCATTGCCAGCGGTCATGGCACTGACTGTACGATTTCTGATATGGCAAAAACAGCCAGCAAAAAAGGGTTGAAACTTCTTGGAATTTCCGATCATGGTCCTGGTACTTTCGCTTCCGGTACTTCCTCTTATTTCCGCAGTCTTCCTTTTTGCCCGAAGAAGAGATTTGGCATAGATATTCTTTATGGAGTTGAATTAAATATCCTTGATGTAGAAGGACATATTGATCTGTCAGAGGAGCTGCTTGATAAACTGGATTATGCAATTATCAGTATGCACCGTCAGAATTACCGTTCAGGCTCTGTCAGTCAGAATACACAGGCTTATATCAATGCAATGAAATATCCTGCTGTAAAAATCCTCGGTCACTGCGATGACACACATTTTCCGGTAGATTATGAAACTTTAGCAAAAACAGCTTTACAGGAAAATGTAATTTTTGAAATAAACGAAGCTTCTCTTGCTCCTTACGGTTACCGGGGCGATACCAGATTAAACACAGCCAGAATCCTGTATTACTGCCGGAAATATAATATTCCAATCATCTTGTCCAGTGACAGCCATGGCAAAGAACACATCGGAGATTTTACATATTCTGCCGGGTTTGTTCATCAGGCAATGTTTCCGGAAGCGCTTATCCTCAATAATCAGATTCCTAAATTGAAAATTTTTCTTCAAACTCGCGAATACATTGTTTCGTAAAGAATAGTCTCGCATCCACAAACAAGTAGATGGTGTACATATTTAAAAAGGAGATACCATCAACTTATTTCTACGCAAAACAAGAAGAGCAACCTCCGGAATTATTAGTTTCATAATTCCAAAGTGTTGCTCTTTTATACTTGCTTTTATATTTGCTATCTATTTTTCTGTCAGTTATGCCATGCGAGTCTTCTGCATGCCGGATGCCATTCTCCTGTCATCCAGTCTACATCATTGGTAATCCAGTCCATGATTCCAAGTTGCCTGGTTTCCCATTCCACTGTAGCTTTTCGTTCATCATGCCGTCCTTTACCTGCATTGCAAATGCGCGTCTTTCCATTTATTACACCCTCCATACATTTATTTCTTTATAACGATCCATCTCTTAAAATTAATCGATCGTCACATTATTTTCATTTTATACCCCAATGTTTTTTCCGTTATCTTCTACTGTTCAGGCTTCTACTCTTGTATTCTGTTCTCTTTCTTTTCTGGCTTTCTCTCTTTGTTTTGTCAGATCGTAATAGTCATCTGTAAGTATCCCATGTTTTCTCATTGCATCAAATACTTTCTGCTGAGCAACCGTCATTTTCATTCCTATGGAATTATTATAATCAGTCAGAACACAGCCCGTTTTCTCAATCAGCCAGAATAACGGAGAATCATTTTCAGGAATCATTTTCCATATTTCATCTTCCGTCCATGGAAGCAGCGCCATCATGCCATGAAGATGGCCCTTTGGAATTCTTATGTAATCGCCATCTGGTAAAATCAGTCCATCCGAAAAGTTTTCATCTTCAACTTTCATCTTCTCCAGCAGTTCTTCCGTTATTTTCATAGTCTTTTCTACCTCACCCTTGTATTTTCACCTGCTCCTATTATACGTGCGCCTCCGGTATTGTGCAAGCGTTACATTACTGTTCACTCCGTTCTCAGTAACGTAGCCAAAATTTCTTCAAAATTTAGTTTGATTAATCCAGCAAAAAGTTGTAAACTATACTTGCACACACAAGTTAACATTTTTTGTTAATTAAGACTATTCGAGGTTTCCTCAGAATGTCTCAATTATACACACACATTTTTCCAAAAAGAGCAGCTTCACCATCCGGTGAGCTGCTCTTTGATTTCATTAATTTTTATTTATTTTTTCTTCTTAAGGAAATAGATCAGTAATATTACAATCAGAATAATGCCAATACCACTGATCCAGATTACAGGATTCTTCATTCCTGAATCTGACTTCACATTCTTTCCAGATGTTTTCTCTGTCTGTTCTTCACTGGCTTTCTTTTCATCTGTTGAATCAGGTTTCTCTGTTTCTACAGTTTCCGGTGTCGGGGTAGCTTCTTCTGTCGGAGTTGCCTCTGGTGTTGGTGTCGCTTCTTCCGTCGGAGTTGCCTCCGGTGTCGGGGTTGCCTTTTCTGTTGGTGTTGCTTCTGGTGTAGGCGTTGCCTTCGGTGTCGGGGTTGCTTCCGGTGTCGGGGTTACTGCCTCTGTTGGCGTCGGTGTAACCTCATCAGCTGCCGCTGGAACATTTCCTGATGTACCTGTCGCATCCGGAAGATTCTCAGCTGCCGGAGCATTCTCAGTTGTGTAGTCTGTATCGCGGTCAAGATTAATCCAACCCTGATCAACACCCTGTGTATCTGCTTTTCCCCAGTTTGTTCCATCTTCGCCCTGGACATACTGAGAAATATGTACGGTTGTCTCATCCGCAATACCATTTGAACCTGAAACTTCATCAAATTTCTCTCCAGGTCCGTTATAAACCGGTACGTTTACACCATTTCCCTGAATTTTTACTTCGAAATCAACATCTTTACCGCCAAAAGTATTATATTCCTTATCTATTGCTTCATCTCTGGTAGCCGGATTCAAATCTCCCATTGGAACATATCCATTCATTCCATGGTATTGGGTATACGCCCATTCATTATTATCTGTCCCGCTTTTTTCACCAAGCACATGAATCGCTGTGCCATTTGGAATCTGTTTGTCATTTAATTTCACGCTCTGTGGAGCTGCCTCATCATAAATATCCACGCCACCCTGCGCGCTCTGCACGATCATGTAATAATCTGTCACATAATCCGGATTCTGGCTTTTCCCATCATCAGCGTAAACAGATACCGCTGTCAGGATAAAACATAAAGCTGTCGCTATTATTGCCCCTAACTTTCTCTTCATAATCATTTTCCTTCATCATTTATTATTTTCTTTTTACAGCAGATGAGCTCTTATATTTGCTGTAAGTGTTTCCATAAGGTTCTTTTACATATGCTTTTACCGCATAGTAGTATGATACACCTTTTTGGGCTTTTTTGTCCAGATATGATGAGAAATTTTTATCAGAAATTTTCCTGATCAGTTGATAAGATCCACCTTTTTTCTTTCTATAAATGTAATATCCGTCACATTTCTTCTGTGTACTCCAACGAATGCGGATTCCGTTCGTTTCTGATTTCACAGAAGAAACCTTCTGTAATGCCGGTGCCGCCTTAATCACAGGGCCTGTTGTATACTTACTTAAATAATTTTTCCCATTTGCCTGATAGTATGCCCGTACAGTATATCGATACGATGCATTCGCCGTAACCTTACTGTCTTTATATTGAAGTACTGAATTCTTAACTGTTGCAATTCTTGACCATGAGCCACCTGTTGCAGGTTTTCTGTAAACATAATATCCTGACGCCTGAGGAACTTCTTTCCATGAGACAAGATTATATCCTGAATTATATGCCTTCACCTGAAATACCGGTGTATCCGGTACCCAGGATTGACTTAACGTTCTTGTATGTGCCTTAATTCTTGCCGACCAGTTTTTAGTCTTTCCATCTGACCATTTCGCTGTAGCCGCTGCGCTTTTATGAAATGTCTGATTATTCTCTATCCCTGCCGTGGAAGAAAACCAGTTACTGCCTCCCGAAGTCCTATAGCTGGCATTTGCTTCCACTCCGAAGCTGATATAGCTGATTCCAGCATTTGTAATCACCACCGAATAACGGCTTCCCTGTTTCAAAACCACTTCCGGCACTGTAATCGTCTGCACTCCGGCGATCGGCTGTTCAAATTCATAAGGTGTCGCATATGCAGCTGTACCGCTTTCCGGATCAGAAGGATCTGTGATATCTGTGTATATCTGAATCTTATAAGAAGCATTATCATTCATGGTAACTACATTAACTTCGCCCAACGCCTCTTCTTTTCCATTACCAGCCTTTGCCTCGTAAACAGCAGCCACTGATTGTCCCGGCTGTACTTTTATAGAAGAAATCGCTGAAGATCCATCATAAAAATAATTATTTTTATATTTCTGATCTGCAATCGTCACTGCCTCTGCCGTTACCAGGTTGCTGATATTTGGATCCTGATAAGAAAGATAATAGTATCCATCATCACCTTTTTGATTTCCCCAGCTGTTTTTTATAATCCAGGCACCATCCTGTGTCACATTAGAACTGGACAGGAAATTGTTTTTGGAATAATTATCATCCCATCCCACTACTGTTACAATGTGATTGATTATTTTTCCCGAAGTTCTGTTTACAGGGTAACAATACGCCGCTGTATCTGCATTGACATAATTTTCCGACATATACAGCATGATAGATACTGCATGATCATTCATCAACATTTCTTTCATGCGCTCCTCGCTATATTCAGAAAACGATGCATTTTTCAGATATGCAGCCGCATGGTACGCTTTATCTTCGGATATTGCCTCAGTCAGATCCTGTTTATGTGAGGAGTCTGTAGGAAACGGCACATCTGTCTCTGTAGTCATACCTGACCATGTGCTGAGAAAAACTGCCGCCAGGTAATCATTGCCACCTATATTATGGTAATTTCCCAATACAGAATTTATATCATTGGCAGTATTTCCTAACGGATCATTCTGCCTGTTGGAAAAGAAATATGACAGATGCTCCTCTGACAAGTCATACGTCCCCTTGTTCTGTGCCAGCAAAGAGGACTCCATGATTGCTGCCATTCCAAATGCCCAGCACGTTCCAAATGGATGCTGATCTTTTACAGAAGTAACCAGTCCCTTTTGTCTGGAATCATAATAAGATGAAAAGGCTGCGGCCCTGCTTCCATAGGCAGCATAAACAGATGTCAGATCACTTTCCACCTCTGGTCCCGGATCTAGTAATGTCAGATTTTTAAACGGTTCTAATTGCTCTTCTTTCTCCTCTTCTGTTAACGGTCGTCCTTTGATATATCGGATTCCCTCTGTATTCTCCTGCAACGTCTCCCCATCCTGGAAATCCTGTTCTGTATCGTCAGACGAAAATACTTCTGTATCTGATTCCGTATCTGATTCCGTATTTGTCTCAAAATCATTTGTCTGAGAATCCTGAAATTCTTCTATATCCTCTGCTTCCGTTTCCTGATATATACCAGTTCCAAACATCTCCTGACCTTTTACAGGTATCGAACCGCAAATCATGGCAGATGTCAAAAAAGCCGATAGCACACGTATAGCAGTAGTTCTTTTTTTCATATGTCTGATAATTCCTCCATGTTTAAAGATAATAGCATTGTATCATTTTTAATTTCATTTTTCAATATAGAATCCTGCTTTGTAAAATTTCCTGTTACACCAAAACCGCCAGATAGCAACTTCATGCTTTCCGGCGGTTCTATGTAGCAAATATATCTTCCAACCTTGTATCTTTACAATCTATTTTTCTTCTGTTAATAACAGTAAAAGAACTCCTCCTCTTATCCTCTATACAAATCATGCATAAAATTCCAAAAAATTTTTCCTCGGCAATGGAACTCTTGCTTCAAGGAGGAAACATATAGAAAATAGAAATGTCCGGTTCTGCCAGTCAGAAAAAATACCGGCAGGAAAAGATGTCAAATGCCTGTGCCGCATTCTCTTTTGTTCAGGTGAAAAGTGTGCGAACGGTGCATGAGTGTATGTAAAATAATTTACACAAAAATCCGTTCAAGTTTTTGATATTTAAGAAGATATTAGCTGCCGGTTGTTCCAACAACTGTATTATTTCATTTCAGATCTTCTCTTTTGTTGTATTTATTCTAACAAACTTAATTGTATATTACAATAAAAATCGTTCCCGTTTATCTGGGCTAATCTGACACATTCCCGCTTTTCACACAAATTTATTTTATTCCTCGAGGTATTTTGGTCTCTGTCTGCTCATTTTCTCTTATTTTCTTCATCAGCGTCGACAGTTCCTGATATTTTCCCGTAATATAACCATAACTTTTTCTTTTATGTGGAAGCATACAATTTGTGCAATCCTTTATCCCATTCTCTGTATATCGAAAATTCCCTCCGCATTTATCTCCCAGCGCATATAGTGGACAATAACAGAACAGACAATTAAAATCATCCGGATCTGCATTCTTATGGCATGGAAAATACTCGCATTTTTTATGGCTGAAATAAGAATACTCTTTTCCCTCCCAATAAGGTTTCTCCATTTCTTTTTCCTTCTTTCTCATACATAATATAAAAAAATACTCTAATGAATCATCAATCACTCTTCGCATAACAAAGTATCAAAAATTCATTACAGCATTTCTTAAATTACGTAATTATAAGAGGGAGCGATGCTACCCCGGGGTAGAAAAAAATCCGTTCATGAGTGCGCGGAGGGAACGAATAAATCCGAAGTAGTATCGCCTGCCATTTAATCATGTATAATTCATAAAGAACAGGCGCATTCCATAAAAAATGTCTGCCTTCAAATAAAAGCAGACAACACTCCGAAGCTGCGGATTCAACGGAGTTGGTTGTTACACTTTACACGGAAGTTTAACCTCGCCATACCAAGCAGGTTTCCTGGCTCCAGGCTCATCGCTCCTCTCTCCTTCTCATGCTATGGCACAATGGACATTCTGAGATTTGCTCCTCTGTTACAGTGACCGGATCGCTCAGGTTTCTCACCTGATTCCCTCTTTCTGTACTGTTTCTTAAACAGTATCAGCACTTAATATGTTCTGTATGGAATTATACTGACTGTATAGTAACATTTTGTAATGAGAATGTCAACTATTTATCAATATAATTTTATATTTCTTCGGTTATCCTTATTCTAATGACGAATTACTTCCATCCTACTCTGGCAACTTATGAAGTAAATAATATTTAATTCTCTGGCAAGGGTTCCCATTCATTTAAACCCAGGCTCTGTCTGTATTTCGCTTCTTCCAGACTAATCTGCGGAAGGTCTTCCTCCAGATATTCCTTCAGCTCATCGATTCCTTCTCCGGTAACATTATTTACCAGAAAAATACGTTCACATCCTGCATTAATCATCCACTGTCGTACCATCGGTACATTTGCATATGGAGAATCTATCTTTGTTATAATCCCAATCAGTGGTCTGAGAATAAACGAATTACTTCCATATCCAAAAAGGCTGAAAGGCTCATCTGCCGACTGCACCATAGCGATCACATCTGCCTCAAATGAAAAGCATGCAAGCCCGACACTGAAATGTTTAGATTCCGCATACTCACCTGGAGAATCAATCGTATCATCGTTCGTATTTGTATACTGTGTTTTTATGTAATGAAGTTTTTCTCCTTTCAAAGCCTGCGTAAGCGAAGTTTTCCCAGCCTCGCTTCTGCCCATCAAAAATATCTTCTTCATATTTTGTATTCTTTCCTTTCAGCTCTCCCAATATAGGCTATGCTAGCTTCTGTGAATCGCACAGGTTTTAAACTTTAATACCTCTTTAAAAAATCTCACGACTTCTTCTACTGCCGTCTGAACCTCTGTCAGCCCTCCGGTAAGAATCAGTGAACCACTGAAACGATCCATAAAGCCAATCTCTACATTCGCACTTTTTACTGCCACATCAGCCGCTACAACTACTGCTTCCCAGGGTGTAAAGCGAATCATTCCTATCGCCTCCCCTGTATGGTCCTCTCCTTCATGGACTCCTATATGAAGTCCCAGATTCTGATAGATACAACTCTGAGATGGATTGATCACATGTGCCAGACATACTTCCTTGCCAGGAACTCTCACTCTGGTCATGCGAAGTTTCTTTCCTTTCAGCTTCTCATAGTCCTCATGATAAAGCTTCTCCAATAATTCTTTTGTCGTCATCCCTGCCATCAAAGCACTTCCTATCTCTTGGTAATGTCACAGACTACATAGCCTAATGTATCTCTGAAATAATCCACAACCTCTGTCATTGCTGACATTACATCAGAAATCTCTCCTGTAATAATCAGCGTACCTGTAAAACGGTCTGCAAATCCCAGATAAACATTTCCACTCTTGACTGCAATATCTGATGCGATCACAGCAGATTCTGGCGGTGTCATATTCATGATTCCAATCGCAGAAGAACGGTAATCTACCTGCGGATTCAATCCCAGCTTCTGATATATGATCGGAGCAGGACCACCCATTACATGTGCAAAGGTAATTTCCTTACCTGCAACCGTTTCCTGTACAATTCTTATATGTTCTACATGGTCATTTGCCATCTGTCTTTCCTCGCTTTCACTCTCTTCTATCTATTGAGATATCTGGCATTACTGTTCACACACTCCTATCCCACAATCAAACGCGCAGTAACCTTCAATCAGATATTCTCATTTTATTTTGCTGCACTTTGCTATATCAGCCATTTTCCATGCCAGTCAGACATCCCACAGCTTATCTGAGTTTATCTGAAATCTGGCTGAATTTATCTAACAGTTACTTAAACTGTACTATCCAAATAATTTTATGTCAAGGTAAAATCCATTTAATAATTGGTAAAATCTTACGCAGAAAACGAAAGGGAGCACTGACCCCTTTTATCAGTACTCCCTTTCACCCCTATTTGTATTTAATTATTTATACTTATTTAATTACCCCGATGTATTATCAGATCAATATACGCTCTGTCATTACACCAGTCTTCTTACAGAAACAATTGTTCTGTATGCTGCATTATCACTGATCTTGATACCATCTACGGAGTTGGATGCATGAACGATACGTCCATTACCCATGTAAATTGCAACATGTCCACCGTAGCAGATCAGATCTCCCGGCTGTGCATCTGCATAAGAAACTTCTGTACCTGCGTTCTGCTGTTCATAAGAAGTTCTCGGAAGGCTTACACCAAAGTTTGCATATACACTCTGAACAAATCCTGAACAGTCAGCTCCATTTGTAAGGCTTGTGCCTCCCCATACATATGGATTACCAACAAACTGTGTAGCATAATCTACAACAGAAGATCCTGATCCGGAATAGGAAGAAGAACTGTCTGAGCCAGATGACTGTTCACTCTCGTAATCATCTGCTGATACTGTATTATCAGAATCAATTACATTGCCATACTCATCGTACTCTACATCATCAGAAGATGTACCACTGTCAACAACATCCCCGTTCTCGTCGTACTCTACATCTTCTTCTGAATCGGACTCTTCACTCTCATCATCTGAGTTCTCTATTACATTTCCGTCTTCGTCATATTCCACATTATCTTCTGATTCAGATTCCTGCTCCTGTTCAGCGGCTTCTGCAGCAGCTGCTTCCTCTGCGGCCTGTCTTGCAGCTTCTTCCTCAGCCTGACGTCTTGCCTCTTCTTCTGCTGCAATTCTCTCAGCTTCCAGTCTCTGGATTTCAGCTGTCTGTTCTGCTAACAGGTTTGCATATTCTGTAGCCTGCTGCTGTGCATAGGCAATTTCATTTTCATAATCTGCAGATTCAGCTTTCTTCGCATCAATCTGACACTGAAGATTATAAGACTGTTCTTCATAAGAAGCCTTCATCTCCTCCAGCTCTGCCTTATCAGATTCATACTGTGTCTTAAGATTATTTACTTCATTGATCGTATTTACATATTTATCAAGGTTCTTTCTGTCCTGTTCATACATCTGCTGTGTGTTCTCAGCACGTGTAAGAAGCTCGCTGAGATCATCTGAATTAAGCATCATCTGGAACCATGCTGTATCTCCGCCCTGTTCATATAAGCACTGGATACGTTTCTTCATACTCTCATACTGTTTATCTCTTGCCTTCTGAGCTTTCGCCAGATCCTGTTTTGTTCTGATAATATCTACTTCTTTATTATCGATATCTCCTTTAAGAGTATCGATAGAAACCATAACACTTACAAGATTGGAATCCAGTTCGGAAATCTCATTCTCAAGCTGTGATTTCGCATATGCCAGCTCATCCATTCTGGAATAAGTTGCATCAAGCTGCTGGCTTGTAATCGCCTGCTCTTCTCTTAATTCATCCTCTCTTGAAGCGCTTACACTGACTACCTGTGTTGCTGTCATAAGCAGTGCTAATGTAAGACATATAATTCTTTTCTTCATGAATTCTCACCCTCGTAACATTTTCTTTCTATCTCGTAATCCTTTTGTAATATCTAAGTTAATTCTTATACATATTAACATATCACATTTAGAAACGCAAGGGTTATTTACAACAAATTTTATATTTCTGTAACATTTGGTAATCTTTTTGTGATTCTTATTAGTTTTTCACACAATTCAAACATATTTCATTGTGCTTCTGTAATATGTCAATCGGATATTCGCAATCCGCTTTCGCTACTTGCTCATAACCAAATAACTGCTTCGCAGTTTATCAGAAGGGGCTTGTACCCCTTCTGATACAAGCAAGTCCCCACCCACTGCTTATTGCTCTTCGCAATTGAAGCAGGGGACTTACTTGATTTGGTTAAAAGCAAGTGGCCAATCCTATAGCAATCCTCGTAAATAATGCATTTAAGACAGTTCAGCAGAGTGCGAAAGACAAGGAAGATATCTGCAGGCGTGCTGACGCACGGCAAAGATATCTGACGCAGGATTTCACACTCTGATGGGCTGGATTAAGATGCATTATTTACGAAGATTGCTATAATTTCATATTTGCAGCAAATAAAAAAGCAGCCTTCCTCATGAAAGCTGCTTTTTTATTTCATTTTTAGCTAAACAGATCTGCGAGAATCTGATCTGCTGTCATATTCAGATAACCATCCGGATCTGAAAGTGTACTTCTGTTCCATCTCAGATAATTACCCCTTCTGATGTAGTTGCCTGATGAAGTATGATAAGCATATTTCGTAAATCCAGGATATCTTGACATATATTTCTGTGCCAATGTAATTGCCTGGCTTGAATAATCACCTGACGGTGTTGGTGTACCTGCGATCTGAACACCTGCATTCGGTGTAGAGTGTACGATCACCGCACTCTTATCCTTACACTGTCCGAGAATGATCCATGTATGACCACTGTCATATCCAACATCACCAGGATATACCGTCCAGTCATCACTTGCCAGATTTGCCTGAGTGAGAACACTTCCCCAACCCATAGATTTATAATAAGAACCAACCTCGCCGGAAACAACTGTGTATCCGCTTCCGACACCGGATTTACTCTGCATTACCTGATATGCTGCCCAGCCTACAAATCCTGAACAGTCAAATCCTTTCGCGCGGTTCGCAGTGCTAAGGTCTCGATAGTTATTATAATCATAACTGCTGCTCTGGCTGTTATAGAAATCAGTCATTGTCTGGCTTGTTCCTTTTCTTGTGGAATCATTCCAGCCACCACCCCATACATACAGAGCCTGTCCAACCGGCTGTAATGCACCGGCAAGATAATTCTTGATTGTCTTTGATCCTGTAGGAGTTGTTGTATTATTTAATACACCGTCAGAAGTAAAGTGATATTTTGTACCATCAATAGTCACATCACCTGTGGCCATTACACCGGTTTCTTTATCAAAATAATATTTGTTTCCGCTGATAGTCGTCCAACCTACAGCCATCTTACCGCTGCCTGTACTAAAATAATATTTCTTTCCGTCAAGTGTCTGGAATCCTTTTGCCATGATTCCATCTTCTGTTTCGAAATATCTGTACTCATTATTTGAATTCTTAGTCCATCCGGTAAGCATATAACATGCACTGGTAAAATATCTCGTGTTATTTTTACTGTCTGTAAGGAATGTTTTGCAGGCAGCTACACCACTGTTGCTATAAAAATAATATTTCCTGCCATTCAGCGTCAGCCATTTTGTCTGCATGAATCCTGTAGATGGATCAAAATATCTCTTCTGATCCTTTGAATCAGTAAGCCAGCCAGTCAACATAACTCCGGCATTCTTGCTGAAATACCTCTTTCTCCCTTTACTGTCAGTTGCCCAGCCTTTTACCTGAACGCCTGTCGTTGCATTAAAGTAATACTTCTTACCCTTGAGTTCAAGCCAGCCTTTCTGCTTAGATCCGTCTTCGTTTATGTAGTATGATTTCCCGTTAATAGTTACAAAACCGGTTTTCGTTTCAGCATGTACATTCGCCGCAGTAAAATACATTGAAATTCCTGTGACAAAAAACAGCAGAAACAGAAGTACCCCCCAGATTTTAAGTTTCCTGTTTACGTTTTGCATACATACCTTCCTTTTCTTCTTTTCATTATCAGAGCGTGTCTGAAAAGTACAGTCTGCAGTATCGCATGGATACTCTCTATATCTCTTATACCTCTCAGATACGCTCTGAACTTCAACAAAGTTTTTTACAATGTTGTTACGTTTCTATGACTATATTATATTACACTTTCAATATTCAGTCAACAGACAAGTAAAATTATGTTAAACATTCACCAATTTTTCACATTTCAATCCACAAAAAAGAGACAAAGTCCACAAAAACCCTGTCTCTTTTTTCTGTTTTTAGTAATACAGCCAATTGTACAATATTATTATATATCGTCCTGTATCAATCAGCGATTCTCTGATTATTCAGTTAATCTGATTGCAAATTACGTTACTGTTTCCCCTGTTCTCAGTAACGCATCCAAATTACAGTAAGTGTTTTCTTAATTCAGCTCCGTCAGCAGCACACAGATAAGCCGGCGCTACATCGAATACTGTCTTCGCACCAGTCTGTCCTTCTTTATTCATGCGATATGCAGCTCTTGCATATGCAACAAGTACAGAAGATGTAAATTCCGGATTGGAATCCAGTTTCAGGCTGTATTCGATTACATGGTTATTCTCATCATTCCAGCCTGTTTTTCCGGAACGGATCACGAATCCACCATGTGGAATGCCGCTATGGTCACGTTTCAGTTCCTCTTCACTGATAAAATGTACAGTTGTGTCATAGTCTGCGAAATAGTTCGGCATAGTCTTGATGTCATTCTCGATCTGTGCAAGGTCTGCGCCTTCTTCTGCAACTACGAAGCATTCTCTTGTATGTTTCTGTCTGGTTGTAAGATCTGGATTCTCTCCGTTTCTTACAGCTTCCAGTGCTGCTTCTACAGGGATTGTATACTGTTTTGCATCTTTTACACCTTTGATACGACGTACAGCATCTGAATGTCCCTGGCTTACACCTTTGCCCCAGAATGTATAGTCTTTACCGTTAGTAAGGATTGCATTTGCATAGAGACGGTTCAGTGAGAACATTCCCGGATCCCAGCCTACAGAGATAATTCCGACATGTCCGCTTTCTTTTGCAGCAGCATCTACTGCATCAAAATGCTCCGGAATTCTTGCATGTGTGTCAAAGCTGTCAATTACATTGAACATCTTTGCATATTCCGGTGTCTGTTTCGGAAGGTCTGTTGCACTTCCTCCACAGATGATCAGTACATCGATCTTGTCTTTCATTTTCTCAGCATCATTTACAGAATATACTGTAGCAGTCTCTGTAAGGATCTTAACTGTTTTCGGATCACGACGTGTAAATACTGCCACCAGCTCTGTATCTGGATTATGTTTAATTGCACACTCTACACCACGGCCAAGATTACCGTAGCCTAAAATACCAATACGAATACTCATTATTGATTTCCTCCTGTATTCTTTATTATGATATCAGAGTCAAAAGGTCAGAAAGTCGTTCGTGCCTGTACAATAAGACTTTTGAACTTCAATTCGATATCAAATCACTTTAATATAGTAATATTTTCACTTTTAGTTGTCAATTACTAACTGAATTTTTTTAACAACAAAACACGCCGCCACCCGGACAGCATAAGCTGCATGCCAGATTTGCCAGGCAAAGTTTCATACAATAGTCATCGCTGCCTGTCGGCATGCCTCCAAAAGGATTCTGCATTTCCTGGTACCAGGTTCCACCGCCTTCCATCTGCTGTTGCAGCATCCGGTATTGTGCATTATCTGGCTCTAAACGAACTGCTTCTTTAATATCATTCAGAGCATTTACATTATTTCCAAGTCCCATATTTGCCATAGCAGAAAGATAATACCACTGTCCATTCTTCTGCTGAAGTGACTGCAGTACATTCATAGCTTCACGGTAGTGTCCACTCTGAATATAATTGGCTGCTGCCTGTCTGCGGATGCTCTCCTCATCCTGATAGCCGGAATCTGTCTGACCGGAAAAGCCTCCGAAGCCTCCATAATTATAGCCCCCGTAATTTCCGTAGCCAGTTCCCTGCTCTCTTTCTTTCATGATCTGTTCATAAGCCTGCTGAACCTGTTTGAATTTTTCCTCAGCCTGCTCTTTATTTGGATTGTCTATATTGGCATCGGGATGATATTTTCTGCTCAGCTTACGGTATGCTTTCTTTACCTCATCATCGGATGCATCCCTGGATATCCCAAGTATACTGTACGGATCAATCATTCTTTTTCTCCCCTGATTCTTTTCTCTGTTTGTGAACCGCCTCAAAGCGCACCCACACTCCAGAGTAGAGAATATTTCTCAAAATATCGGTATATTTTATAATAGGAAGTTTCTCGAACTCCCTGCAAGTCTGTGACATCATCATGATCAGAATCTGCCGTACCTGCTCTTCAAACCCTTCCATTATATATTGTTCTGAAAAAGGATTGTAATTTTTATTTTTTATATCCTCCTCCACATCATCATATGCATCCAGAAGATAGATGAATTTTCCGAGAAAAAATCCCATTCTCCGCAGCGAATTCTCCCACACATCCTGTTTCCATGCAAAAATTTCTTCCATGATCCTGCCAAAGCAGCCTGACATCTTGTCAATATCATGTTCGCCGGCTTTTTCCATTTCAGAAAGCTCTTTTAGAAGTTCCTGTATCCGGCGTGATTTCTCCGGATATTTCTTATCCAGCTTCCGGACTTTTCCCTGTAGAACTTTTGAATACCCAAGGGCCATCGCTTTCTTCTCATCTTCCCAGTCATCCCGGCATTTATGATAGGTAAGAAGTACATTCATATCTGCCGCATATCCGGTCACTGCATTTCTTCTGACCGGCTGTTTTCGTACCGGATGAATGATGCATCTGGTTGTTCCTTTCCGGGTTGGCGGCTCATAAAGAGCACTCAGCAAAATTACAACAAACGTCATATCATAAGTCAGAGAAATCTGTCCGGATATTCCATATCTGTCTTTCAATTCTCTGCACAGACCGCAGTAAAAGGAACGGTAAAGGTCGAAATCCTTAAACTTTATTTCCGGCTTATTCATTACTACATATCCAAACATAATTCCTCCATTATATTTAGCACTCTATTTGATTATTCAAAGTTTTCTCCCGCTTATGCTTCGCCGGGGTTCTACTGATTCGCTGTACTAGCGTCTTTTTACAAATTTTGCGTGGCACTTCGGGCATTCAATTTCTACTTTCTGTCCTTTTCCTCTCGGAATACGGATTTTCTGTCCACAGCCCGGGCAGGTATAGATATGATGTGTCTTTCTCTGTTCCATCATATTCTTCTCTCTGGCAAACTGGCTGCGGACTTTCTGCGTATAACCCAGATATTTCTGATTTTCCGCATAACGGGCAGAGACATTTCTGGAAAAAATTCTGAAATATGTATAGATAATAAGAATAAATCCCAATGTATCTAAAATGCCGCCTGCTACATTTCTTCTGAGAAAAGATCCTATCACGATAACAAAAAGTGCCACTCCAAGAGTAAATCTTGCGAACTGGTCTACTCCATAACGTCCCTGCATAAATTTATTTAATTTATCTTTCATAGATTACCTCTTTTATTCCCTCACGAGAACTTTCACGATTTCTGCGATATACATGGTATGATAATCTTTCTGAGGATACCATTTGCCGTCATTTTCTGGTGCGTCAAAGCACTCCGGTTTAATCTCATCATGATACATTTTCTTGCAGACCATGATCATATCTGCTTCCTCGATTCCTGCTGTTCCATCTGTGAAATATGGAGTCAGACCTGCGTCTTTGATCTTATCCACACCTTTTCCGGAAACCTTGCCACAATAATTTAATGCTTTGCGATACTCTTCTCCCAGCACGGAAATCGTAAATGTATCTTCTCTGTCTACGAATTCTTTTGTATATCTCTGTGGACGGATGTATACAGTTACTGCATTCTTTCCCCACATAACACCCATTGCGCCCCAGCTGGCTGTCATGGTGTTGCATTTTTCTTCATTTCCAGCTGTGATCAGCAGCCATTCTTTTCCAATCTTAGTAAATGGATTCATAGTCAGTTCTTCTGCTTTTACTTCTTTAAAACTCATAATAATGTCCTCTCTTTCTATTACCTGTCATTGCAAACCTGGAAAATATAAAATTTTAAATAGTAAGACTCATCTGCTGCCCAGAGAATCGGGTGATCTGGTGCCTGGGTTCTGTATTCTACCTGGCGCAGTCTCTTATGTACATTCTTTGCTGCCTGTCCGATTGTTCTGGTGAATAACTCGTAATCCATAAAATGAGAGCAGGAACAGGTTGCCAGAAATCCTCCGTCTTTGACCAGTTTCATAGCACGCAGATTGATTTCTCTATATCCTTTTACTGCATTCTTGATTGAGTTTCTTGACTTGGTAAATGCCGGAGGATCCAGAATCACAACGTCAAATTTCTCACCTTTCTGTTCCAGTTCAGGAAGAAGCTCAAATACATCCTCGCAGATAAATTTCACTTTGTCAGATAAGCCATTTAATGCGGCATTGGCTGTCGCCTGATCTACCGCAAGCTGAGATGCATCCACACCGGTTACACTGTCAGCACCTGCGATTCCCGCATTCAGAGCAAAGGAGCCTGTATGTGTGAAGCAGTCCAGGACTTTCGCACCCTTACATAATTTCTGAATTGCAAGTCTGTTATATTTTTGATCAAGGAAGAAGCCTGTTTTCTGTCCGTCTTTGATATCTACTTCGTATTTTACGCCGTTTTCTTCAATCTGTACAAGTGTCGGGAATTCCGGTCCGATGAAGCCTTTCACCAGTTCCATGCCTTCCTGTTTACGGACCTTTACATCACTTCTCTCATAAACACCACGGATCGTAATTCCATCTTCCGCAAGAACTTTCTTAATAAGCTCCACGATCGTCTCTTTGAAACGGTCGATTCCAAGCGCCAGTGACTGGACAACAAGCACATCAGAAAACTTATCCACAACAAGTCCCGGAAGAAAATCTGCCTCTGCAAAAATCAGACGACAGCTGCTTATATCTACCACTTTTTTACGATATTCCCATGCATCACGTACGCGCTTCTCCAGAAGTTCTTCATTGATTTCAACATTCTCATCTCTGGTCATCAGACGTACTGTAATCTTGGAGTTCGTATTAATAAATCCTCTTCCCATCGGATATCCGTCAAAATCATGGACAAGAACTATGTCTCCGTTCTCAAAACTTCCCATGATTGAATCTATTTCATTATCAAAAATCCACATTCCGCCGGATTTCAGAAGTCGTCCCTCACCTTTTTTCAGGGTTACAACTGCTATACCCATTTATCTTCCTCCTCGTTATGTTTTCATCACATTTCATGATATCAAATTCAAAAAGCTGTTCAAGCTCATGCGCCAAAGTTTTTGAACCTGATATCCCTTTGTTGACACTGCTATATATGCAGTAAATTTTCTATTTCTAATCACCCATTCTATCACATTCATTTTATTTTTTCCACATATAACGGAAAGCAGCCAGCGAAATCACAAAAATTTCACTGGCTGTTTTCTGTTTGTTTCTTTTATTTTTAGTATTTTTTCAGATTTTTTTTGCATTTTTCAGAAGTATACATCTTGGAAGTCCACCATAGCAGAGTGCAATCTTCTTTACTTCATATCCATGGTTCTCCATGTTATGTCTGCTGAACTGATTATCAGGATGTATCGTACACATCAGATAATAGTATTCTTCCAAATTCAGGAAATTCTCTGCTGCTTCGAGCATCCGTCCCTGCAGCCCATTGCCTCTGTATGTATTTCCTACAACTGCTGAATCCATGACTGCTACATGTACAAGCTGTTCTTCATCAAAATCGAGATAAGTCCCCAGATTATCTTCCTTATTTTCAGGATATTTAATAAGAAAGAATCCTGCAATCTCTTCTTCTGAAGATTCTGCTACAACTACAAAACCATGCTCTTTCAGATGCGCACGGATATAATCTTCATTATCAGCTACAAACCAGTCCGGATGTTCTTTATCGCCCTGTGCTTCATTCATAACTTTCATAATTCCGACAACATCTGTTTCGTCTGCTTTCCGTATCAGAAACGTCCCCTGCATAGCACTATCCTGGTTCTGGTTCTGCTTATATTCCTGGTCTTTTCGATTATTCTGCATAATCTTCGCTGTTCTCTGTGTCTGCGGTTTCAGTTGTCTCTGCCTCATCTGTATTATAGGTTTCGCTGCTCTCACCGTAGAGTTTCTCGAAGAATTTCATTGTCTCATTATATAAAGTCTGTCTGTCTTCATCAGAAAGTTCGCTAAGCTCCGGGCTTGCCTGTGTATCTGCGCTTAATCCAAAGATCTCTTTCATGGATTTATCTACCATATTGAGTTCTGTGCTCATGTAAATTTCAGTTCCATCTGCCTGATAGGAATCTGTTCCCTCAGTAAGAATCTGCAGGTATGCTTTCTCTACATCTTTGGAAAGTGTTGCACCATTTTCAGCGTCAAGAACTACAGATGCGGTTGCTGTCTCATCTTCCATAGCTGTTGTAAGAGCAGCTGTATCGCCCTCGTATTCTCCTTTACAGAAATTCTCAGCTTTATTAAATAATGTCAGCTGATCCTCTGTTAATGAGGAAGTGTCAAGTTCATCTGTTGTAGTTCCATTCTCAACACCCTCTGTTTGATCCGCTTCTTCATCTATATTGCCAAGTGTGCTGTCATCTGTTGTCTCGTCACCAGCTGTTTCCTCCGGCATATCTGTAGAATTCATTTCATCATCCTGATCACTGCTGTTATCCTCAACCAGACCAGACTCCTGTTCCAGTGATGGATTCTCTGTAGAACTCTCTACGATATCTCCACCCAGAGCACTGTTATCAACGCTGTTAAGAATATCGTCGCCATCTGCTGTATCACCTGCATTAACAGTGTCGTCTTCTTCGTCAGCAATGTCACCGAGTTCACCACTGTCACCGGATGTATTCTGGTCTACCTGTTCCAGAGTTGCTTTTACATCATCATAATTATAATCCTGCTGTGCAATCTGCTTCAGAAGCTCTACGATCTTATTGATCTGGTCAGAATCCAGATTTACATTGTTCTGCTGTGCAACATTTACTACGATATTGTAAATCTCATCTGCATTCTGAACGTTATCCTTGATAACCTGCATCTTGGAATTGTTCATAACAGTTGTTGCATCATTCTTACCGACTTCATCTGCAAGATTTCCTGTTACTACCATTTCCTCTGTTGCAAGTTCTTTCTTCGTGCTGTCAAGCTGTTCGCCTGTAGCTGTCTCATATGCCATCTGGATACCGGTCAGCGCACCTGTACCGGATACTTCGAACGGGCAGGCTGCAACTACTTCACAGTTCTTTACTCCTGATGTGGAAAGTGAAGTAGCAATCATGTTACAGGTTACCCAGTTAAGGTTGGCTGTTCTTACTTTGATTCCGCCGGACTGGGTTGGTTTTACGTATGCGCAGCTTACTGTTCTGGTTCCGATCTGTTCGATTGGTACATAGGCACTTAAGTGATCTCTTTCATCCTGGTTTGTGACGGTAAGGATCTGTACCTGACTGCTGTCTACGTTAAAGTATTTCATCATTGTATTCTTCT
The DNA here is from genome assembly GCF_037890165.1 of Blautia sp. HCN-1074. NCBI lineage: Bacteria > Bacillati > Bacillota > Clostridia > Lachnospirales > Lachnospiraceae > Blautia > Blautia sp. HCN-1074. The sequence continues at coordinate 17,580 of NZ_JBBKBP010000021.1, read as the reverse complement.
GGTCCTGGGAAAGATCTGCTCCCAGTGTTACCACTTTCACGGAATCTGCCATTGTCGGTACTGCTGTTCCTGAAAGTACCAGGCATGCGCTGCATAAAAGTGCGGCTGCGGATTTTGCTTTTTTCATAATAGAAACCTCCCTGATATGTGTTCAATTTTTGATTGAATTTTGTGTTCTTATTGATATTGGTATTATAGCACGTTTGGTTGGGGATTTGTAATTTTTATTGTTCTTTTCTAAATAATTCCAAGTCCCTCCAGCAGGATTTTCACTCCAATAAGAATGAGTATGATTCCACCGCATAGTTCTGCTTTGGATTTGTATTTCATTCCAAAGAGGCTTCCAATCTTGACGCCTGCGGCTGAACAGACGAAGGTTACTATTCCAATGAAGGAAACAGCAGGGACGATTGCTACTTTGAGAAATGCGAATGTTACGCCTACTGCAAGTGCATCAATACTGGTTGCGACTGCAAGTAAAAACATGGATTTGACATCCATATCTGCATTGACGTGTTCTTCTTCTCCGGATTCTTTGATCATGCTGATTCCGATAAATAACAGAAGTACAAATGCTACCCAATGGCTGTAGCGGGTTACTTTGTCTGCGAAGAATCGTCCTCCGAAGTATCCAATAAGAGGCATTAATGCCTGAAATCCGCCGAACCATGCACCTGCGATGCACATATGTTTTGCTTTGATTTTGCCAAGGGAAAGTCCTTTACAGATGGATACCGCAAATGCATCCATGGACAGCCCTATTGCCAGTATAAACAGTTCAAAAATATTCATGTCTTTTTCTCTCCTTTATCTGTGTAAAATATTTTTATAGAATTGCTGCCGCGGCACAGGAAAGAACCCTGCAGGCAGAATTCTTCGCCTGCGGCGGGTCGCTTCAGCGACATAATTCCTTTCCGCCGCAGTGCGATACTGCCCGGAGGGCTTTTTTATGTCACTGGAACATTACGGAGTAATTTTCTGTGACATAAAAAAAGAGACACACAGACAGTTGTTCTAACTGTCCATGAGTCTCATCGTTTACTGTAATACCGGGTGCGCATTGCACCATTATGTCGATAGTACTACATATCCTTTAGAATATGCCGATTACTCCCTCGCGGAGAATGTCCATATTCTATCATATTGATTATTGTTTATCAAGTAGTCTTTTACAATTTCCATCCGGCAGCTTTTCTGCAAAGTTACTGTTCACTCCGTTCTCAGTAACACGCTTCGCGATGCACAGAATTTATGCTATTCGCATAAATTCGCGCGGTATGTCTCGGGATTTTGGCATTCTCATGCCAAAACACCTCGCGGGATAGTGTCGTGTGAACAGTAACTCTGCAAATTCATCACAGTGAGCCAGTTTTGCCGCTGCGATTACTTCTTCATCCGTTGCATTCTGTTTACCGATTCTGATATTTTCCATAATGGAGTTATTAAACAGCGTGACATCCTGAAATACGATTGAATAGATAGACATCAGGGTTTTCGGATCTATTTTTGAGATGTCCATACCACCGACTTTGATCTGTCCTCTGGTGATATCCCAGAAGCGGGATGCTAGTCTGGATACCCTGTATCTGTTCCTGTTCTTCCTGATTTTAATCACCTGACTTATATATTTTACTCCAGGCTTCTTTCAGGCATTCCAGCGAATATCCGGCATTGGCAGGACTGGTTGACGGGAGTTTATCTGCCTTGATTCCATTTACCGGAAAAATGTATTTCTGATATAGTTCATATGCTTTCCCACCATTCGTATAAATCACCTGAATGTCGGCAGTCTTTAAAATTTCAGAAAGGTCGTTCGGTATCACATTACGAATACTGGCATCGGAAGAGCCTTCGATCTCGCAGCTTTGGATCACATCCCACACTGCAATGTGGTGTGTAAGAAGTATCTTTTTCTTCTCCTCGATTGTCTGTGGTACTTCACAGCCAAGAATACCTGCAAGTACCTTCCAGAATCGGTTCTGTTTATGTCCGTAGAAAAACTTCTGTTCTCGGGACTTCACCGATGGAAAGCTGCCAAGTATCAGAATTCTTGAATTTTCATCGTATACGGGTGCGATTGTGTGTTCTATTTTCATGGTGTTTTGTCCTTCCTTTTATTTATTTTAATCTCATTTACGAATATTATCAAACATTTTCTCATCATTTGTCATTCATTTTATATTCTCACCCCCACCAATTTTCCATAGTTGTTCTTCAAAGCAACCCTCCAACAGGAACATCTTTGAACAGATATGTTCGTGGCAAGGCAAAAGAAAAAGACCAACAGCAGCACTTCAAATTACTACCATTGGTCTTAATGCCCTTAATTTCCAGACATTTCTGCCTTTGCCTATTTTACCCTTGACATCAAAACTACCGTCTCCACATGCGGAATCGTTTTTCACCGCTTTAACAGTACGCGAACCCGCATGGTTACTGGGTTTTTACCCCCCTGACATGTTGTTAACATCCGCAATTATAAGGTTAAGACATGGCGTACAGACCGTTTAACTTTGTAAACGTGTGGCGGGTATGTCGATATTTTGTAACACTTTTATAATGCAAAATCATTATAAATACAGCTACCGAATTTGGTAATATATCGGTCCGCAGATTTGTTTTGGGCAGTTTTGCGAATGGCATTAACACCCTTTCAACGTCCCCTTTTATTGAAACCGATATTTTCCTTTTCCATGTCCAGTTACCGGCACAATCACTTCACTATCAACCAACAGTTTTATTAACTTGGAAGCGCCTGATGGCTTTAATCCGGTAATATCTTCTACAATCGTTCTTCCAAAGTAATCTTCTTTTCCATGTTTTGAGAATATTTCTACTGTATGATTTATTGTTTTTTCTGAAATCGTATCTGAGAAAGAAAGTAATTTATTTCGAATGTCCACTTTTGTGTTTTCAATGTCCACTTCTTCACTCTCAATATCCACTTTTGTGTTTTCAATGTCCACTTCTTCAAACACTCCACTAATATGCATCGAACGATTATGAAGTTCATTCTTCTCATCCAACAACAAATTTCTTAAAAACATTTCCAAATACTCAGTTGTCTCATGAACACCATTTTTTAAATCGTTATAATTAGCTCTAACAAGCGCATTCCTAAAATACCATGCGTTCTCCGCAAAAATATCATTGGTTACGTCAAATCCTAGCGTTCTAAGATACTTAATAAAAAATACTGCTGTAGTTCGTGTGTTTCCCTCATGCAATACCACATTGGGACTCACAAAGAAATCTATAATTGATTTCCACTTTTTGAGTACGTTCTTTGCCGGTTCCCTCTGCTTGATACACATATATACTGTCAATCAGTTCAACCAGCATAGAACGGTTTAACAGTAAAATATAGTGAGGTGATTACATATGCGTAAAAAAGAAGATAAATATGATTTTAGAGCTTTTGGTCTTGCAATCAAAGAAGCTCGTAAAAAGCAAAAATTAACTCGTGAGCAAGTGGGAGCAATGATTGAGATTGACCCACGCTATTTAACAAATATCGAAAACAAAGGGCAACACCCAAGTTTACAGGTGTTCTATGACCTTGTATCATTACTTAATGTTTCCGTTGATGAATTTTTCCTGCCTGCGTCTGATCTGGAAAAAAGCACCAGAAGACGACAGTTGGAAAAACGACTTGATAACTTGTCCGATAAGGATTTGGTTATCATGGAAAGCGTTGCTGACGGAATCATCAAATCAAAGGAAGTGGAGGACAAGTAATCCTCCACCTTGCATATTCAATAAAATAAGCCGATAACCCAAGAAATTCTTAACTCATTCTCGGTATTATCGGCTCTGCGTCTTTGCGTCTGGCTCTTTTACAATGGTTACTTTTAAATTGTTTACGTTGATTAAGCTTTCTTTTTTGCATTTTGGACAGAATAGAGGAAAATTTATTAATTCCGTATCTTTTCGTACTTTCAATCTAGTTTTATTACTACAGATTGGACATAATAACCATTCTATTTTTTCCTTTGTTTGATTCATAAATATCATTAACAGAGTTTGTTGTTTCCTTTCTGAAAATTCAGTTTTATGAAAAATGCCATGATTTCATATGTCTGTAAGTGATAAAATCAAAAATAATTTTCAAAGTAATCAAAAACAAAAAGACTACCATTAAATTCTGAATAAATGAACTCATCAAAAATGATTTTTCTGAACTTAGTAATTCCAGAGTTTTTTGAGCATTTAAATTGTTAATAGGAAAGAAATATAATAGCTTATTTAATATTCCTTTTCTGAATATCTGCAAAAGTAGTTGTGGTAGTAAAAACATACCCAATGAAACAGAAAGTGAAGTTATAGGTGATTTTGCAAAGGAAGAAATCAATAATGTAAAACTAGAAACAAATACAATTCCTATACTTTGCAAAAGCACAACAATTAAGTATGTTTGCAAATGATTCCATTCAACAGGAAACTGAAATAACCCCATTGACAAATTTGTCTGAATACTTGAATTCCACCCGCTAGTATCATACATGAGCGAAAAAATGCCTGCGTTCAGAAGATGAAATAAAATCAATGTACATAGAGGAATCACCGTTCCTACAATAATCTTCGCAAAAATCATTTTATTTCTGCCTAATTTGGTAATCAATAAAATTTGATTCACATTCTTTGAAGTATCATTGGAAAATATTGTAGAGCAAATTAAAATAGTCAAAACACATATGAGCAGGTTTATATTTCCAATTACTGAAAAGAAATCTGTCCACGGAACATAATTACCTATTTGTAAAGGCTTTTCAAATTCTGTGAATCCTAAATCACGAATCGAATGAACTGATACATCATCTAGCAATAGTCTTTCTCCGGATTTTACTTTTTGAATCATTTCTGTGTAAATATTTTCGCTGTCATCGTCAAAAAAATTGTCGCCCATTTGCCAGTAGAATAAATAAAAAGGTTTATCGGTAACTCCTTTCTCTTCATTTTCCTGAAACTGATTCATAGAATCAGATAATATCATTTGTACTTTTTTGTCTGTAAAGTCCCCCGCATATTTTTGACTGATGATAGTATCTATATTTTTAGGAAATCCTTTGTTGACATTATTTCTTTCACTCATTTTGAATTGTGAATAGTTATATCCAACAAAGAAAATACCTAGAAGAACAATAAAACTTATTACTAAACTTCCTATGACAATTTTATTTTTAAGGACTTTTTCAAATTCAAACTTTATAATTTTCATCAGTTTTCTCCCTCCTCACGAAAATAGTATAAATATAAATCTTCTAATGATGGCTCAACTTTTTTTGCATTTAAAGCTGGTTGGTTTGTTGAAACAATGCGGAGAACCGCTCCATTTTCCGTATATTTCCGATTACTCACAATAAATTTATCCTCAAAAAGATTTATTTGATCCATGTTTACGAAACATTCCCACACATGATTTTGAATTTCTTTTAGGAGTATATCTGTTGTACCTTTATTCAAAATCATTCCCTTCTTCAGTACAATAATTTCATCCGCAATATATTCCACATCAGCTACAATGTGTGTAGATAATATAACGATTTTATTGTTAGCAAAAGAACTGATTAATTTTCTGAATTTAACTCTTTCTTTTGGGTCTAGTCCAACGGTAGGCTCATCCAATATCAGAATTTGAGGATTATTGAGCATTGCTTGTGCAATTCCAAGTCTTTGTTTCATTCCTCCAGAATATTTTCTTATTTTTATGTCTTTCATTTCCTCCAAACCAACTTGCTTAAGTAATTCTAAAGAACGTTTTTTTGCCACAGTATTATTCAGACCCTTTAGAGCCGCAATGTATAACATAAATCTCATACCCGTAAAATCCGGATAATAACTAAAATCTTGAGGTAAAAATCCTAAATTTGTTCTATATGCTTCCGCTTGCTGATTTACATTTTTGCCATTGAATTTTATGCTTCCATGAGTAGGCTCCATAAGTCTGCAAATAATTCTAAATAAAGTTGTCTTTCCCGCACCATTTGCTCCTAATAAGCCATAAATGCCCGGTTTCAATGTTAAAGAAATATCATTCAACACTAATACCCTCTCATATTTTTTTGTTATATTTTGTAAAGTAAGCTCCATTTTATGCAACCTCCAATCTAATTGTTCGTGCCTGTGAATAAATAATGTGCCCTAGAATGATAGTTGTGAGCAAATAGGTTACGGCCCAATAAACTATTTTTTGCTCATAAACATTAAAAATATTTGTAACAAGAATAAATGCAACTCCGATTGAACCAGAAGCAAACCATAAAACATAATTGTACATTTTGTTTCGCCACATAGTAAGAATCGAAAACAAAATGATACAAATTAAGTTATAAGGAACAAGCAAGTATAATAATATGTTTAATAGCGATATAGAAAGTGTGGGTTGTACTATAATAGACATCAAAAATACAAGTATCATATCTATTAATCCCATAATCAATAACTTGACTATTGTATGTTGACGTAACTCATACTTCAATGTTTGCTCCAATTCCCACATTCCTGTTGTAAAGCTTTTAAATAATTCATCAATAAAGAAAAGTATGGATACAATCAAAATAAACGTAAGGATTTGCATAATTTCATTTATTGAATGAAGAGAGGAAAGGTTTGATGTAATAAAAATAGCACATATCAATATAATAAATTGTGCTATCCAGCTACGTACGGAAATAAAACGTAGCGTAGATAGAAATAAATTAAAGTATGAATGTTGCTTTATCTGATTAGTAATAATTTGTTCTTTGCCTAGAGAAATAATATGTTCACGTGTTTGTCCATCAATATCTATAGGATAGTTTTTAATTTTTTTAATGATATCCTCATTCATTTTAAAAACTCCTTTCTGTCCAGTAATTTACTCAATTTTTTTAATCCTTGTTGAATACGTGATTGAGCTGTAGGAACACTTACCCCCGTAGTTTTCGCAATATCTTTAACTTTAAAATCATGATAGTACTTTAAAATGATTGCTTCACGTTGCATATCTGGAAGTGTATCTAAAGCTTTCTGGATAATAATACTATTTTCATTTTCTATTATGTTATCAATCATTGACTTTTCTACATCAATAGAGAAAACCGAATCATTCAATTCTGTTTGATTCAAAGATTTTTTGGTACAATAATTGTTACAGGTATTTACAGCTATTGTGAATAGATAGTTGTAAAACTTACCCGAATAACGAAAGGTATTAATTGATGTAACAAGTTTTAAAAAAATATCTTGTGTCAAATCGGCTGCCACACTTCGATTACCATAGCATCTTCGAACACAATAGCAATAAATTTGATTATAATATTTATTAACCAATACTTCCCATGCATCTGTATCCCCTTTCTTTATTTTCTCTATCAGTAAATAATCATTAATTTCCTTCACCTTCTTTATAAATAGGATATCCTTCACTTTAAATAAACAAGCTTCTTTGAAAAAACATTTAAATATAGCAAAAATTTTTATAATTTATATTATATAGCGTTCGCTAATTTCTTGATAATAAATCATTCCGATTTACAATTTGTTAGTTGACTATGTTTACTATAACATAATAAAGTAGGAAATTGCCTACATAGCCTTGCTGACAATTTCCTATTCAAAATCTATTTTACAATCTTCCAGTTACTATCTTTTTCCAACGTCAAGTCAAACTGTGAAATCTGCGTTGCTTTCGTCCTCTGGTCGAGATATTTCACCGATATTGACGCTTTTATCTGTTCCCCATCTTGTATGAAGATGGGATTTACCAGCTCCGAGAACGCATAATCACAATTCACAGGTTTAAGAACATTCCCCGATACATAATAAGCAAGCTCCTTTTCTGTTGCGGTAGGGTAGAGCTTGAAGAATGTTTCCAAGAACTCTGTCACTTCCTCCGTCGTGGCAGCGTCCACCGTTCCATCTGATTCCTGCGCTTTTGGTTCATAGCTGGATTTTGTTGGTATGCTGCTGATGGTTGGATTCTGTATGATAACCAGATTCCCGTCACCATCTACATGAACCACCACCATATAAGCGGAAGTGTAGACGATAGAAGTTTCTCCCTCCGTTACCGTCTGATCTATCGAGTAGACAACGGTAAAGTCGGTTGTTCCAGCCTGTTTTATATCCCAAATCTTAACGTCTGTCACCGTAGAGCTTGTGGGTATATCCTGTCGTACCGTATCAACATTCAAATCCTGCAAGCTCTTTGTAAGATACTGGTTGATAGCTGTGGTTCTTTTTTCAATGGATTCCTGCGTATTACTCCAAGAATAGTAGGACTTCGCAAATGCTTTGACGAAATTCTCTATCTTGTTGGTATCAACGATACGTTGTTCAATGACTTCTTTCTCATGTACCGTGTGCATATCAATAGCGGTGAAGTTCTTATACACCCCAAAACTGACGCTTGCAATCAGCACCAGCCATAAGGCAATCACGGTTTTCTTGTGTGTGCCGACTTTCATCACAGGCACACGTTTCTCTTTCTTCGGTTTCGGTTCTTTCTCCTTTTTCTTAAATATCATAGTATCCAAGCTCCGACATACGCCCAAGAGCCACACGGAAATTGAACTGGTCACGGATTCCATCACCGAGATACTTTGCGTCTGGACGCTGACAGGCGAGAATGAGAAAATATCCTGCCTGTCGTCCGAGCATGACTATCTGTTTCAGCTTGTTAAGGACAGCAGCATTTTCCTTTGTGGTGAGCATTTCCATGAACGCCACATATTCATCAAAGATAAGGAAGTGGGGCGATAGTCCTAAATAGGCATAGTTTTCACCTGTCCTGTAATTCTCCATGAGCTTCATTGCTTCACTTCTTGCCATCATACCGTCATAGAACCTGTCAATACAGGCGGTTATATCGTCTTTCTTGTACCAGACTTCCGACATGACAACGGACAAATCCGCAAGGTCGGCGTTCTTTGGGTCTAAAATATACATGACCGCATTGCTGCGGAGCAGAGCTTCAATGATAGTAAGGATAAAGTAGGTTTTACCACCACCAGTGCCGCCAGCAATTAGCATATGTGGGAGCTTGTCATACTCCCACCAGACATTTTTCATCAGACGCAAGCTGCCATGTTCAGCCTGTACCTCATTGATAGTGATTCTGTTCGCAATCGTATCATAGAGCAACACATATTCCACATAGCTGTCTTTCAGCTCTTTGGAAACCAGCTCACAGTACAAGCCTGTTTCCAGTTTCTTTTCCAAGTGTAAAAGCTGCTCTTGATATTTCCCCAATGTGATTTCTGTACGGATATATAAAAGTCCATGCTCCATACGGTAATACAGTTTTGGAAAATAGGTGATTTTCTCTTTTTTAGTAGTAGCTGGCAAGTCCTTGAAGAATCCGCTATCCTGTGTGGATTCCGATTCATACCAGCCATTTTCCAACAGCATACGAGCCAGCTTTTGACGGTGAAAGAGCTGCTTCACTCTGTCATACTGGAATCTGCGATAGAAAAGGGCAGCCAGCACACAGACCAGAGCCGCCACAACGATAGTCATTATCCTGTATGGCATGATTGTCAAATGGACGCTGCCATCTTGAAAAAGTGAGATTGCTTTCCAGTCCGTAGTGATGATTGACTTTAGGTTCAGCAGCATAACCACCGCAAAGAACAGCAGGAGCAGTGAACCAAAAGAGAAACGAAAAACCAGTGATTTGTCACTGGCTCTGATTCGATTCCCACGTTTATTGAATTGTGGCATATAAAATCCTCCTTTCCATGAAAAAAGCAGCTAATCTTTTACAGACTAACTGCTTATGGTATTGAATATGAAATTATAATATAAATCAAAAATATTTATTATGGTAACTGTATTCCTTTTGAAGCCAAGTACATCTTAATTGCATTATATAAAACAGGCACACCAGCAGTAATTCCAGCTACTGCAACATCTCCACCTTTATCTTTAACATAATCCCAAAGTGGATGACTTGAATCTATTGAAAATAAAATTACGACTTCTATCGCCCTTACCATCTTCTTCTGTTTTGAAGCTATATTGCATCGCAAAACGGTCATATGTTTCATCAAACACACCACCAAATCCTTCAATAATTTCCATAGGATTTTTCGCGTTTTTGTGTTCATCAAGATATGCTTGTTGTAACTTCGATGCAGTAGTAAGCTCTGCCGGAAAATCTCTAGTCTTCAAAGATGCATATACACGATGAAACAGACCTAAATAATCAATATGATTTTCTAAGCCTCTTGTTATAATCTGATTAAGTAACCTGTCTCTTGTTGCATCAAACTCATCTATAAAAATAATTGCATTTTTTGTAATATCATTATTGTAAAAGCTGTATGTAGGTTCAATTATCGTAGTATTCCCCAAGAAAAACTTGTCCATAGACATAAAAAATATCCGTTTCTCTCTCGTATATACTGCCGGATACAATTCTCCTATCCAATGATAATCAGGATTATTAGCAATATTCTTTAACTTTTCCTTTGGTGTCCTGAACTGCTTCAGTTCATTTTCTATTACTCGACGAAAAGCACCTTCCTGCTGCTTGCGAATTGCATCCTCTGCGCTCTTGCATAAAACATTTATAATGTCCCTGCTGGTTCCTTTTAATTCACGCTTTTTATCTCTGTATTCATTTAATAATTTTACTGAACCATGTAAATCCTTAAATTCTTGTTTCATAGTGATTGCCGGCGGTATTTTTCTTGCACGATATAGCTCGTCCAATTTTTCTACAACCATATCCGCATTAGCTTCTATTCGCAAACAATATTTATCATAATCATCTGCTTTACCGCGCTTTGCAAAATGTTCACGCAACTCCTTATCCGGCAAATTTTTCTTAAGTGTTGTAACAAAGAAAATCTTCTTATCCTTGAATTCAGGCGCATCATAATTGTCGACCATAAAATCCAACACACTATATGTTTTCCCAAAACCGGTCGGCATATCCAACAAGAACAATCCCGTATCCGTTGACTTGCAAAAATTTACAATCGCCTGTTTCATAGTATCCTCCAAGTTTTTCTTACTTTGTCATCTATTATTTATAGAATATCTGCATAATATTTCCCATTTTCCAACGAGAAGACCACTTCTCCAGGAACAAGTTTTTCTCCCATATTTACACATCCCACCACAGTCATCGCCCACTCTGAATATTCATACGGAAGTTTATATCACACCGTCTCCCTACCATTTTCGATAGTAACCATAGGAGTACCTGTATTACCAAATCCAATCGATAAAACTTTGTACACATTCTTACCTTTTGTTATAGGCAATAGTGGATCTGCTACTGTTTCATCAATCTTAGGATCAACCACTTCTACGATTGCCTGGATAAGTGCTCGTGGAGTAAAGTACTGACCTGCTCCACTCTTTTTATCCTGACCATTCTTTTCAAGAATTCCCTCATAGATAGCACCCTTAAAATCTCCTTCCATCATATACCATTGCTCAGAAGATACCATTTCAATAACCTTTCTACTAGATAACCTCTCTGCATCTCAAGCATATTTTTGAAATATATCTTATTCCCATTAGCCATATACACTAAGGGAATAAGTTTCTCAAACCATAAACCATACCAGGCCTGTGGAGAAACAGCATAGTCCTCTGCCTGCGTCTTAACTTCATCACCTAGAGGATTATCTTCTCTTTTTGCCTCAACCACTGCAATAGCTTTTCCATCAATAAAGAGAAGGTAGTCACTTTCTGTGTTTCCTCCCATCAAAGCTTCCTCAACAGCAGATGTGCTATTCGGCAGATATTCATTTCGAGCCACTATATCCCAGCCGGCATTTCTTAATTGCTTATCTATTTTTACACGAGCTTTTTCTTCCGGTAACATAGGCACACTCTTCCTTTATAATCCATTCTCTCATACCAGTTGTCCTAAAATCAGGACTTGATATACTTCCCGGACTTAATCCTTTTATCCGCTGGTTTTACAGCATTCTTTGGAATGGCCCAAGTATTACCAAACTTCATAGCCCCTTCTATCATTCCTTCATTGCAGATTGTCTGCACTCTTCTAACTGACAGGTTCCACTTTTCTGCTGCTTCTTTAATTGTCATAAATTCCATATTTTCTTACCTCAATAAAGTTATAGAATACGACATTTTATCCTAATTTCTATTATAAGCGCCGAGACGCCGAAAATCAATCTAACCCTCATAACTTTTGGCGTACAGCCAGTTACCTATTCGCGAACTCAAAATCAAAAAATACCTTTTAGCAAGCAGATGTATTTTCTCGCTAAAAGGTACTTCACCCTTGTGCATATATTCAATTTATTTTTTCATGCACATTTTTCTTCTTTAAATTTCTATGATATGTTTCCTTAAAAATAGCCCTCAACCCCGCTTAAACTGGGCATTTCTTAGAGAGTAAACATACCGTCTCCACGTGTGTTGTCACTAACATAGGAACACACATCCTTTACCTCGTCTACGATATGGGAACACATTTCTTTCGCTTTTTCTACTGCTTTTGATTTCTTCCCAAATCGTTCTTTTGCGTTTCCAATTTCATTTTTGAATCCTGTTTTATATACGAAAATGATTTTATAGGGATCTTTCTCTCCATTTTCATCGTAACCACCGACAATAACTTTTTCGATGATACTTTCAAATATTCCTCTGTCAAATTCTTCTAAAATCTGATTTTTTGACAATGCTTTTCTAAAATCTGCCAGTCTTCTTTGCAAGCTGCCTTCATTGTCATATTGTTGTTCCAACATACTTAACTGTGTTTTTGCTTCAGACAATTTCTTTTCATACCCCACATCTGTTTCCTCATAAATGTCTTTAGCCACAACACCCTCTAAATAGTTTTCCAGCAACTTTTTTCTCTTATATTGAATATTATAAACACTTCTATTGAGTTTTTCAATTTTATCTTCTATCGAGTCCTCTGATAAAGTTTTCTCGACTCTCTTAATAAATTCTTCCAACACATCTTTATGATCTGTACATAACATACGGTAAGATTCAATAAAAGCATCTTCTATAACCTGCTCTGGAATTCCTTTACTATCTGGACAAAACCTTTTACCATGTTTTGTTGATTCTACACATTGCCAAATAGTTTTTGTATATTTCGAACTGCTATGCCACCTTCTCCTTGATAAATTCGCACCGCAAAATCCACATTCAAGCATACAACTAAAAGCATATTGTCTACTGAATTTTTCTCGTTTTCCAGGTGCTACTCCCTTTTTGCGTCCTCCATTACGGCGTTCCCGTATCTCCTGAGCTCTTGCAAATTTTTCTTCTGATATAATCGGTTCATGATGATTTTTGATATAAAACCGATCTTCTTCTCCAAGATTTTCCAGCCTTCTTTTTGATATCGGATCTACGGTAAAGGTTTTTCCTAATAAAATATCACCTTTGTATTTTTCATTATTAATAATTCCCATTACACTGGAAGAAGTCCACGGATTCCCTTTAATAGTTGGAATCCCCTGTTCATTCAGTTCCCTTGCAATCATCGTACTTCCAGCACCTGCAACATATCTGTCAAATATGTATCTGACCGTTTCCGCACCTTCTTCGTTAATAGACAGCGACTTTGTTACTACATCGTAATCATATCCAAGGCATCCCTGAAAACCAACAAGTTCTCCACGTTTCATCTTCATTTTCAAACCTTTTTTTACATATGCAGATGTATTTTCCACTTCCTGCTGTGCAACAGAACTTAAAATAGTCAGTAAAAATTCTCCATCTTTTAAGGTATTAATTTTTTCGACTTCAAAATATACCGCTATATTTCTCTCTCTTAACATTCTTACATATTTTAATGTATCTAATGTATTTCGTGCAAATCTAGGAATACTTTTGGCAATCACTAAATCAATATTACCAGAAAGGCATTCCTGAATCAGTAATTGGAATTCTTCTCTTTTATCTGTTTTCGTGCCTGTAATTGCTTTATCAGCAAAAACTCCTGCAAAAACCCATTGCTTATTACTCTTTATCAAGTCCGTGTAATATCTGACCATTGAATTATAACTTTTAATCTGATCTTCATCATCAGTACTAACACGACAATATGCGGCAACTCTTAATCTATCAATCTTTCTTCCCGTAGAAGTATCCTCACCAGCACCCTTCGCCTTAATGATTTCAACTTCCATTTCACCGCCCCTTTCTTTTTGTGTTCCTACCGTAGTGTTGATATAATCTTACAACGCAACACTCCGATAGTCAAGCGGTAATATTAGAAATAACACCATAATCTTTTTTTAACTTTTTCTCTACCAGCTGATACTCTGCTTCACTTATAAGTTTTAACGAGCGTAATTGTTTCAACATTGACAGCTGCATACTGTATCTCAACAATTTTGCACTATTCATTTTCCCTCTCTATTCTTTCTCATCTACTTTTATTAAAAAATCCTGCAGTAGCTGTCGGGTAACAGCCTCATTGGTATTTCACCATCTTCTCAGACCGGGCAGCTTTCCCGGAAGTATCATTAACAAAAACAGTATCTTCGCTACAAAAATCCCACTTTCTGATCACAGTCAAATATTTATCGCTCATGCCTTTGCTTCCATATCATTTTGATACCATTTCCACTTTGCGTCACGATGTCGCAAAGCAATAATGCAGACAGTCCTGGCGTATCTACTGTATAGCTCCTCTGTTTCATTCGTCCTGCAGGATAAATATGAAATTTTCAAGGTACAATGATTGCTCTTTTTATATCAATTTACGAAAGGGAGTCGTTCAGATAAAAATTATGCAATCTTAAATTTCAGTATTTTAGTAATCAATTTTGTTTCAAGTCTGCGTCTCAATGTTTCATCCACACAATAATGTAAATTTCCGTATTCATCATATAATTTTCTGGTTGATAACACTGCAATATAACCTTCATAATGTTTCAAAATCCTGTTAATTGCTTCCACATCTCCGGACGCTGCCGACACAATAATATGATACGGTAGTAACTTTGTATTATTTCTTTTTTCCAGTCCTGATCTCCTCCATAATCTTTTTTAAAGCTATAAGGGAACTTGTACGATGATGATGAATGGTACTTCTTACAAGATTCATATATTTTGCAATTTCTGTATCTGTCATATCCAGAAAAAAAGATAATAAAATTACATTTCGCTTCTTTTCCGGCAAAGACTTTAATGCTTCACCAATCAACTCATCTTTTACTTCTATGTCATAATCAAAGACATGGAACATTTCTGATTCAACTATGTAATCATCCATGATTTCCAGTTGTCGTAGTTCCTTCTGCGTTAATTCCGAAAAAGAAATTTCATATTTTAAACGATAATTTCTTTCTCTCTCATAATCTATCATTTCATTCTTCAACAGGGTTTTGCAGAAACTGTCAAACTGTTTCCTTATTCTTGACTGCTGTTCGGAAGAAGATTTCTTCATAAGAGATCACCTCCTTCCGTAACCACCTGAAGCAGAGTGAAATATCTCCCTTTCACTCCATAGCACGAATGGATATATATCCAGCGTCGAACACCCGACACTGTTTTTAAAAAATATTTTTTTATATAAAAAACGCCCTTACAGGCCGATACCCATAGGACGTTGTTTATATCTGATATTAAATTTTCCCCACATGTCTCGAGTGGGTATAATGCACTCTCAACTGCATAACTATTTACATTGCTTAAAATGCAACTTATTTATCTGCCTTTCCACGCATTACGCAGGATTGGCTTTGATTAGCACCAAAAAATCCTTTCAACAGTTCAGAATACATAGCTCTCCCAAACATGTTCAAAGGATAAAAACACGAAAAAAAGCCTTTGAACATTGCGTTTTTTTATATGCAATATCCAAAGTTTCTTACCTTTTCTAAAAGTGCATGATACCCCTCTAATATAGTGATTTATTAGTGCATTTTCTTTCTCTAAAGTGAAATATACACTATACATGGAGGTGTATGATATGGCTAAATCTAAGAAAATTGATAAAGACATGGGTTTTCGCCTGAAGAAAGCCAGATTAGACCAAAAGCTGACTTATGATGAGCTATCCGAAAAATCCGGTGTTTCATCAAGATATATTAAAGAGATTGAAAATCATGGCAATGTTCCAAGTCTTGAAAAACTCGGACAGCTCATTCGTGCTTTACACATCTCTGCCGATCCATTTTTTTATCCAGCGGCTCTGAACGATAATCTGGATTACCAAAGGCTGTTGATCTATCTTTCAGAATGTACTCCCGATCAGATAACCACCATCCTTGCACTTGTGGAAGCCTATCTTCGTACATATAAAACCCATGAAACAGAATAGCAGAAAGATTTCTATTTTTTCTGGATTATTTCTGAATAATTCTGGATAAAACAGGGTGGTCAGCTTGTCTGTAAGCCTTCCACCCCGTTTGAACTATTTTTCAGTATGCATAAGCAGTTCTTTTACTTTATTTCTTTTTTTCAAAATTCCCAATCCTTCAAATATCTGTATCGTATCTATCATTCCCTGATAATACGCTCTTTGTTCTTCTTGAAAATGGGCATGATCCACAATATCCATATATTTTTCCAAAAGCTCCCTCTGTTCTCCTGAAATCTCTGCCAGCAACTTCTCATATTCCTGATTTGCCTTTTTTAATTCTTTAGCTGCATTTTTCGCTTCTTTCGTACAAACGGAATACTCACGCTCTCCTGCTTCGCTACGAAGCTCCTCCAATACCTCTGCCACCATTTCAAATACTTCGTTCATTTTTGTATCCACCTTTCCATATAAGTATTGCATTTTGCAGGCAGTATTATCAGTCCTTGCATTATTTTCAACAACTTTATTCTCTTATACTTCATCTTTAGAAGTATATTATCAATAATATTCCGTAAAATCAATCATGTAACACTTCATCTTTAGAAAGTTGGTGTTTGAATGAAGATTTACTGGAATCAGGAAAGTAATTCCAAGAACCTTATCGGACAACGTGTAAAAGCCCTACGAATCGAAAAACATATGTCGCAAAAAGCATTAGCCGAACAACTACAACTGGCCGGATATGAATTCAGTGACCTTACCGTACTTCGTATCGAACAAGGAACACGTTTTGTACCGGATTATGAAGTCGTTGCTCTTGCAGAATTTTTTCATGTATCTTGTGAATATCTCTTGGGTGTTAAAAAGGAAAAATAAGCAGTGATCTGGAATATTTTCACAGACCACTGCTTAAATTTTTGTTAAAGCGATACCCAACTCCCCATACTGTTTGTATGTAAATCGGTTTACTTGGGTTATCTTCTATTTTCTCACGTAGATTACGGATATGGCTCATGACGATGTTATAATCGCCGGAATAGGATTCCTTCCAGACAATATCATAAATCTGCTCCTTGCTAAACACTCTACCTAGATTGTTGGCTAACAGATAGAGGATTTCAAATTCTGTAAATGTCAAATCTATTTCCTGTTTCTGCTTTCTTACCAAACGATTTATATTATCTATTTCTAATCCATTAAAACTCAAATTTGTTTTTGCATTTTCAATTACTTGAAATGCTCTTGCTCCCGTATTGACACAGGATATTATATGATTCAGGATTTCTTCCTCACTATCTTCAAATGTCAGTATTAACATTTTCCCATGTAATCACCTACTTTAT
>NZ_JBBKBP010000020.1:0-83364 GCF_037890165.1 Blautia sp. HCN-1074 | reverse complement strand
CAGTAATGCATGGAGCTGACTGTTACTAATCGGGTGAGGGCTTGACCAAGAATCGCAGGAAGAATGATCTCAAGGAAATGTCAACATGTATGTAGTTTTGAAGATACAGTAAAAACCAGCTAATAATTAGCTGGTTTTTTTGTGTGGAAAAATAGATAAACAGACTTCTAACAGTTCATATACAGTTTCTTGTTTATATATTACTATTCCGTGAGGTACTTTGACATGTATCTGCCAAAATCCTGAGACATACAATATAAATTTATATTGCGAAATATATTACCTGACATGAAGTAAACATTAACTATTTATAGAATATTATAGAAAATAGGATTAAAAATATATTGTATTATAGAAAAATGAGATTTAAAATTGTCAGTAAAGTCTATAGAATCTAATTTAATCGAATTGAGTATGCTTCCTATTTCAATTGTGGAAAGCAATAAGCAGTGGGAGAGATTTAGGGAGATACATGGGAGGGTTTTTACATGAAGATTTATGTAAATGGAAAAGCTGGTCATGACGGTAATGGTACGGAGCAGATGCCGTTTCGCCATATCAATGATGCAGCGAAAATTGCACAGCCGGGGGATGAAGTTCTCGTAGCTCCTGGAATTTACCGGGAATATGTAGATCCGGTTCATGCCGGTACAGAGGAGAACAGAATTACTTATAGAAGTGTGGAGCCTCTTGGAGCAGTTATCACTGGAGCAGAACGTATCCAGACATGGGTTCCTTATAAGGAAGATGTATGGGTATGTCGTGTAGCGAATAGTCTTTTTGGCAGTTATAATCCATATACAACTATGGTTTATGGAGACTGGTATTTTGCAAAAGCTGATAAACATACAGGATGCGTATATCTCAATAATCGTGCTCTTTATGAAGCAGGAAGCGTGGAAGAATGCATCAAAGGTGCGGTTTATGAGTGTAGCTGGGTTCCGGAAGAATCTACTTATAAATGGTATACAGAGCAGGATCAGGAAAAAGATGAGACAGTAATTTATGCTAATTTCCATGGAAAAAATCCGAATGAGGAAAATGTAGAAATCAACGTACGTCGTGAATGCTTTATGCCATCCAAAACCGGTGTAGGATATATCACAGTCAGTGGTTTTGGAGTTACCAAAGCAGCTACTACCTGGGCTCCTCCGGCAGCTTATCAGGATGGCATGATTGGCCCTCATTGGAGTAAAGGATGGATTATTGAGGACTGCGAAATTTCCAACAGTAAATGTGCAGGTATTTCTCTTGGAAAATATTATGATCCTGATAACGATCATTATTTTACGAATAAATATGTTAAGAGTCCTACACAAATGGAAAGAGATGCGGTATGCCGGGGACAGTATCATGGATGGCTTAAAGAAAAGGTAGGAAGTCATATTATCCGCCGAAATAATATCCATCATTGTGAACAGGGTGGTATTATTGGCCGAATGGGTGGTGTATTCAGTATTATTGAGGACAACCATATTCATCATATCAACAATATGATGGAACTTGGTGGAGCAGAGATTGCAGGAATTAAGATGCATGCTGCAATTGATGTTATTATGAGGAGAAATCATATTCATCACTGTACGATGGGAATCTGGTGTGACTGGGAAGCTCAGGGTACGCGACTTTCTCAGAACCTTCTTCATGATAACCAGCGTCCGGCATTTGCAAAACAGCTAAAAGGCGGCATGATGTGTCAGGATATTTTTGTTGAGGTAGGTCATGGGCCGACTCTTATTGATAACAATATTCTTTTGTCAGATGTCAGTCTGCGTTTCGCTACGCAGGGAGTGGCTATGGTACATAACCTGATCTGTGGTGCTTTAACTTGTGTGGGTGAAGGAACCGGATGGCGTTATACTCCTTATCATATGCCTCATCGCACAGAGGTCATGGGATTTATGACAATACTTCATGGAGATGACCGTTTCTATAATAATATTTTTGTGCAGAAATGGCCTTCAGAAGATTTTATTACAATGCATGATTCTGACGATGGATTTGATTCTGAGAATCGAAGAGTCGGAACATGGATGTTTGATGAGTATCCAACTTATGACGAATGGATTTCCCAGTTTGATTTCACAAAACCTGCTGATATGAAAAAACTGGAACCAGTTCATTTTGATCATTTACCGGTGTGGAGTGAAGGAAACGTTTATCTTAATGGAGCCAAAGCATGGAAACATGAGAAAGATGGTTTTGTTTCTTCTGAGAACGCAAAGGTAGAGTTGACAGAGAAAGATGGAAAATATATTCTGGATACGAATATATACGAGATTCTTGGAGATTTCTCGGACCGTATGATTAATACAGAAATTTTAGGAAAAGCTTTTGAACCGGAAGAATTTTTTGAAAATCCGGATGGAACACCGATAAGATTTGACTCTGACTACTTTGGTGGACATAGAGGTGCTAAGGTAATTCCTGGACCTTTTGCAGAGAAGGAAGAGATTGGGAAGAACGTTAATATGAGTACTTGTGCTTTAAACAAACTGTAAAGCAGTTATGAGTAAGTAGCGAAGCGGATTGCCAATAAATATATCTGTTGCGCTTGAAAATGGAAATATATATAAATAATGAGACCCTCACTGTTATATTTATCTGGCAGTGAGGGTCTTGTTTTCCATAAAGAGAAGTAAGTCAATTAAGCAGATAAAGTCATTCGCTTACGTTACGTGTTTTTATGCGGAATAACTTTTTGCAGTTTATTGGTACTTGCTTAATCTGGTTAAATAGAAATTATTTATAAAATAATTCAACAATCTTTAATACTACTTCAACAGCGATATCCATACCTTCTATAGTGATATGTTCATAAGGCCCATGGTAAGCGTGTCCGCCGGTTCCGAGGTTTGGGCAGGGCAGGCCCATGAAGCTTAACCGGGCGCCGTCTGTGCCGCCGCGGATCGGAGTGATCAGTGGTGGGGTATTGCATTCTTTGCATGCAGAAACTGCGCAGTCGATTAGTTCCATGCATGTGTCGATGATTTCTTTCATGTTTCGGTATTGTTCTGTGATGGTAAGGTTTACGGTTCCGGTGCCCCATTTTTCATTTAATATTTTGGTGATGTGCTGCATTGTTTTTTTGCGGGCTTCGAAGGATGAGATATCGTGATCGCGGATGATGTAATCGAGAGTAGCGTTTGATACATCGCCGTTCATGGAACAAAGGTGGAAAAATCCCTCATAGTCTTCGGTATCGCGTGGAGTATCGGCTGATGGAAGCATGGAATTAAATTCCATAGCGACTAATGCTGCATTTATCATGGTGTTTTTGGATGAACCGGGGTGGACGTTGACGCCGGTAAATTCTACAACTGCTCTGGCTGCATTGAAGTTTTCGTACTGGATTTCGCCTTCTGTATCGCCGTCGAGTGTGTAGGCGTAATCTGCATCAAATTTTTTTACATCAAAATGCGCTGGTCCCATTCCAATTTCTTCGTCTGGAGTGAATGCGATGGAGAGTGGGCCATGAGGGATATTTTCACTGTTCAGTCGTTCAATCATGGTCATGATTTCGGCGATTCCGGCTTTATCATCTGCGCCGAGAATTGTGGTTCCGTCGGAAGTAATCAGAGTTCTGCCTTTTAAGGTTGAGAGATGAGGAAACATTTTCGGGGAGAGAACTCTGCCGCTGGTTCCAAGTGTAAGTTCTTTGCCGTCATAATCTGGAGTAACAACGGGAGTAACCGGATGATCGCAGAAATCAGATACGGTATCCATATGTGCGATAAAACCGAGCTTTTTGCGAGATTCATATCCGTTGGTTGCCGGAATGTGTCCATAGACATAACAATGTTCATCTACACTGGCGTCATCTACTCCCAGTTCTTTTAACTCCTGCACAAGCTGTCTGGCAAGGTCGAACTGGTATTGTGTGGATGGGGATGTATTGGTTTCTTCGCTGCTTGGGGTGAAAACTTTTACATAAGATAATAAACGTTCGTATGCTTTCATAAATTTAATCCTCCTGGATGAAGCTGGAATTGTGTTTTGAAAAAAGTATTCAGCTTTGATGATGTAAGTATAACACGTTAATGAAGCTACGTAAAAAATTTTATATAAGATAGTTTTTCTGTTTTTGTACATATGGAAGATATACTTGAGATATGCTAGAATAAAAACAGTTACAATTTTCTGAGCGGAAATTATTGTAGTGGTAGAGGAAGTTACAAAAAAGATAATTTATAGCAATCCTGAGGTTGTTATAGGAAAGGCAAGAGGGGGAAATGAAGAAAGAGGAAAAGTGCGCAATTCAGGAGAATGGCACAAAGAAGCAGAGTACAGAAGAACAAAGTCCGAAAGAATATAGTCCGGTGGAAGAAAGTACATTAAAAAGGAAACTGCAATATTATAGTGGTGAGATTCAGCGTGATGTGGGGAATCTTGTGAAATGGCTGATGATAGCAGTTGTTGTGGGATGTATTGTGGGGGCGGCCAGTACGCTGTTTTCTTTTGTGTTAAAAGGAGTGACCAGTTACAGGAAGGAAAATGGATGGACGTTTTATTTGTTGCCGATGATGGGACTGATTATTGTATTTCTGTATGAGAAATTTGGTAAGGATGATGGAGGTACAAATCAGGTACTTTCTACGGTAAGATCACAGGATGATGTGCCACTTTTGTCGGCACCGTTGATTTTTATTTCTACGGCGCTTACGCATCTGGCGGGTGGTTCCGCGGGACGTGAGGGAGCTGCGATTCAGCTTGGCGGAAGTATTGCGAATCAGCTCGGAAGATGGATTCATCTGGATGAAGAGGATCGGCATGTGATTGTTATGTGCGGTATGAGTGCAGCTTTCTCCGCATTGTTTGGAACACCGATGGCGGCAGCTGTGTTTGCGCTGGAAGTTGTAAGTGTGGGAGTTATGTATTATACGGCATTGATGCCTTGTATGATCGCTTCATTGGTCGCATCTGGGTTTGCTGCCGGAATGGGAGTTACGCCAGAGGCTTTTCATGTGGTGGATATTCCGGAGCTGACGATTGAGACTGGCTTGAAAATGGGAGTTGTGGCATGTGGATGTGCAGTGGTCAGTATTGTATTTTGTATGGTATTGAACGGTGTTGCAGGGGTTTATACAAGATGGATTAAAAATTCTTATATCCGTGTAGTTGTGGGTGCCTGTCTTGTAATTGGAATTACATTGCTTCTCGGGACAACAGATTATATGGGAGCTGGTGCGGAATTGATTGAGAAAGCAGTGGAAGAAGGGCAGGCAAGGCCATTGGATTTCTTCTGGAAACTGATTTTGACCGCATTGACGATGCGTGCAGGATTTCGTGGTGGTGAGATTGTACCGTCGTTTTGTATCGGGGCAACGTTTGGATGTGTGATGGGAAACTGGCTGGGACTTTCACCGTCTATCTGTGCGGCATGTGGTATGGCTGCTGTGTTCTGTGGAGTGACAAACTGTCCGATTACATCGATTTTGATTGCATTTGAGATGTTTGGATTTAAGGGTGTTTCTTTTTATCTGATCGCGGTGTCTATCAGTTATGCGGCTTCAGGATATTATGGGCTGTATAAGGATCAGACGATTGTGTATTCGAAGTATAAGGCGAAGTATGTGAATAAGCATACTAGATTTTAACCGAATCAAGGAAGTCCTCTGTTTCAATTGAAAAGATGAATAAGTAGTAGGCAGAGACTTGTTTGCCTCATGGTAACTGACTTAAGAGCAGGAGTGATTTATTGACAAATACAATAAATCCCCTGCTTTTATTATGTTTTTGAATTTCTGCTTTTTAAATTGTAAGTGTATAATGGAAATTATAGAAAGTAACATAAGGTAAATGCAGACCTTAATTTATCTATAGCAATTCCAGAAAATAATGCAAATAAGACAGTTCGGCAGAATGCGAAGGACAAGGAAGATATCTGCAGGCGTGCTGACGCAGGGTTTTGCGTTCTGATGGGTTGGCTTATTGCAGTATTTTTTGGAATTGCGATAGGAAGGGCAGGTGAGAAAAATATATTACGTTGGAATTGATATTGGATCGACAGCTTCTAAAACGGTTGTGACTGGTGATAAGGAAATTAAATTTGTGCTTCCTACAGGTTGGAGTAGTAAGGAGACGGCTTCAGAAATTGCTTCAAGACTTCTGGCTGAAGGAATTGATGTAAAGGGTGAAGTGGTTCGAGTAGCCGCTACAGGGTATGGACGTGTGGCGGTGGATTATGCGGATTTTGTGATAACGGAGATTACGTGTCATGGAAGAGGCGGAAGAGAAATGGCGGGAAATGACTGCGCTATTATTGACGTAGGCGGTCAGGACACGAAGGTAATTCTGGTAGAGCAGGGGATGATCCAGGATTTTCTTATGAATGATAAATGTTCTGCAGGGACGGGCAAGTTTCTGGAGATTATGGCGAACAGGCTGGGAGTTACGATTGAGGAATTATTTGAACTGGCCTCACAGGGTAATGCGGTACCAATCAGTTCGCTATGTACGGTGTTTGCGGAGTCTGAAGTGATCAGTATGATCGGAGAGGGACGAAGCAGGGAAGATATTGCGGCGGGAGTGGTTCATTCTGTGGCAGAAAAGGTAGCTCAGCTTGCAAGGAGAAAACAGCTTCCTGGGACAGTGATTCTTACGGGAGGACTGAGTGAATGTCCGTATTTTGCAGAGATTCTCTCGGAGAAACTGGAATGTAATGTCAGTGCTATGAGAGAAGGAAGGTATGCAGGAGCACTTGGCGCGGCATTACTTGCAAGAGAGAAAACGAAATAAATGAAATAAAACTATATAAGAAAGAGAGGTACATATAAAATGGAAGTAATTAAAGATTTACCTGAAGTATTTGAGGAGTTTGCAGAGCAGAGGAAGAATTCATTTCTTGCAATTAAGAAGATTAAGGACCAGAATATTCCGGTTATTGGTTCTTACTGTACTTATTTTCCACAGGAGATCGCGATGGCGATGGGTGCGGCTTCTGTAGGTTTATGTTCGATGTCTGATGAGACGATTCCGGTGGCTGAGCAGACACTGCCGAAAAATCTCTGCCCATTGATCAAGGCAAGCTATGGTTTTGCAGTGACGGATAAATGTCCATTCTTTTATTTTTCAGATGTTGTAGTTGGAGAGACTACCTGTGATGGTAAAAAGAAAATGTATGAGTTTATGTCTGAGTTTAAAGATGTATTTATTCTGGAACTTCCGCATAAACAGACAGAGGCTGCATTGCAGTATTGGAAGAGTGAAATTATCCGATTCAAGGAATATCTGGAGAAGAAATTTGACGTGGAAATTACAGAGGAGAAACTGCGTGAAGCAGTTCGTATCAGTAATGAAGGACGTCGCGCATTGAAAGATTTCTATGAGTTGATGAAAATGGATCCGGCACCGATGAAAGGAGAAAATCTTTACAATGTTTTGTATGGAACAACCTTTAAATTTGACCGTTCTAAGGTTCCGGCAGAGATTGATGCACTGACAGCGAAGGTAAAAGAAGAATATGCAGCAGGCAAAAATGAAGGAAAGAAACATCGTATCCTGATCACAGGATGTCCAATGGGCGGAGCTACGATGAAAGTTGTGAAGGCCATTGAAGAAAACGGCGGCGTGGTTGTTGCTTTTGAAAACTGTTCCGGTGCAAAGAGTGTGGACAGACTGATTGATGAGAGTGATCCGGATATCTATGAGGCAATTGCGAGACGTTATCTGAATATCGGATGTTCAGTTATGACTCCGAATCCGAATCGTTTTGAGCTTCTGAATGAGCTGATTGATGAATATCAGGTAGAGGCAGTTGTGGAGATGACTTTACAGGCCTGTCATACATATAATGTGGAAGCTGGTAAGGTTGGCAGATTTGTAAGGGAAGAAAAGAAGATTCCGTATCTTCATGTGGAGACTGATTATTCTCAGTCGGATGTGGGACAGCTGAATACACGAATTGCTGCGTTGATCGAGATGCTGTAATTCAGGAGTGGGGTATGTGTATTTCTGTCAGTAGAGAAAGCTGAGTGTTAATATCCACTGGACGAATACATTTATGCACTGTGAATTATGTTTTGGTGAATAAGCTCAGAAAATACAAAGTAAATAATAACAGAAAAGGCATGTAAATCTTTTAAAAACAGAAAGAGTTTGCATGCTTTTTGCATTGCAGGAAAGATTAAGAAATGGTAAAGTAAATGCTGTGCTGTAAAATTAAAAATAGGATTTTACTATAAATAAGTGGCAGTTACGGAGATTAAGGATAACGCTGCGAATGAAAAACCTATGAAAAATTGAGGGAAAGAAGGAGAATTTTACTTGGAAAAAAATAATCAAGGTACGCGGGAAGCGA
Organism: Blautia sp. HCN-1074; assembly: GCF_037890165.1. Classification (NCBI taxonomy): domain Bacteria; kingdom Bacillati; phylum Bacillota; class Clostridia; order Lachnospirales; family Lachnospiraceae; genus Blautia; species Blautia sp. HCN-1074. The sequence continues at coordinate 75,065 of NZ_JBBKBP010000020.1, read as the reverse complement.
ATTCACTGGGACAAAATCCACTTGGTGTAGCACCGATGGGTGGACTGATCGCAAAGTTTGCGATTCCTGCGATTATCAGTATGCTGGTCAGCGCAATGTACAATATTGTGGACCAGATTTTTATCGGACAGGGTGTGGGAATGCTGGGAAATGCAGCTACCAATGTGGCATTTCCTGTTACGACGATTGCCACTGCACTGGCGTTGCTTCTGGGAATCGGAGGTGCGTCGAATTATAATCTGGAAATGGGAGCAGGACGGGAGAAGAAGGCCAGTGGGATTGCAGGTACGGCTTTATCTTCACTGGTAATCAGTGGTGTGATTCTTGCGGTGATTGTTCTGGTGTTTTTGAAACCGTTGCTGACATTGTTTGGGGCAACTACGGATGTGATGCCGTATGCGGTTGATTATACAGGAATTACTGCATTTGGACTTCCGTTTTATATTTTGTCTGTTGGCGGCAATCATGTTGTCAGAGCGGACAGAAGCCCGACTTATTCTATGACTTGTATTATGATAGGTGCGGTTATCAATACGATTCTTGATCCATTATTTATTTTTGTATTTGGATGGGGAATTAAGGGCGCTGCATGGGCAACTGTGATTGGGCAGATCGTTTCTGGAATTCTGGTAGTTGTATATTTTTGGAAATTCCGAAATATGAGTCTGACAAGTGAGATGCTGAAACCGAGAATGAGATACCTGAAGGCAATTATTTCACTGGGGCTTGCTTCCTGTATTAACCAGATTGCCATGGCAATTGTGCAGATCGTGCTGAATAATATTCTGCGTTATTATGGTGGAAATTCGGTTTATGGAAGTGATATTCCGATTGCGTGTGTTGGAGTTATTTCTAAGGTAAATCAGGTATTTATGGCTATCTGCATTGGAATTTCTCAGGGAAGTCAGCCAATCTGGGGATTTAATTACGGAGCGAAAAAATATGACAGAGTTCGACAGGCGTATTGTTATTCTGTAACTGCCTGTACGGTAATCGCAACGATATTCTTTTTATGTTTCCAGCTGTTTCCACACCAGATTGTGGGGATTTTTGGAACAGGAAGTGATCTGTATTTCCAGTTTGCGGAACGTTATCTGAAAATCTTTATGTTTATGACATTTGCAAATGGAATTCAGCCAATGTCATCCGGATTCTTTACATCTATTGGAAAGGCGAAGCTGGGTATTGTTATGTCACTGACACGACAGGTAATTTTCCTGTTGCCATTGATTGTTATCTTCCCGTTATTTATGGGAATTGATGGCGTGATGTATGCAGGTCCGATTGCTGATGCTGCGGCATTTGTGCTGGCGATTGTGTTTGCCAGAAGAGAGTTGGCGAAGATGCGTGGAGCGGAGGCGTAAGATACTTAAGAAATATAATAGAATAGCAAGAGTTTAACCGAATCAAGTAGCGAAAGCGGATGGCGAATATCCGATTGATTGTTATAAAAGCATATAGAATAAGAAATTTTTTATTTTAGTAAAAGAAAAAGTCCTTCCGAGATTAATGAGATAAGAATTTATCTGAAGCATCTGGAAGGACTTTTTTAATAGGAGGGTATTTTTAAGCTGCTTTCGATACATAGTTTTACACGGAATAACTGTTATGCAGTTTATTCGGAGAGACTTACTTGATTCGGCTAAAAAATATCCTGCTGTGTAAGATTATAAAACTGATCGAACAGTTCCACCTGGAAACTTCCGGGACCGGAGCTGTTTTTTTCTGCTTTTTCCCCGGCAATGCCAAATTCTGTAGCAGCAGATACGGCAGCAGTGAACGGATCGGTAACTGCCAGATAAGTAGCACAGATCATTCCAAGCATACATCCGGTTCCGGTAATCTGCGACATGGCAGGAGTGCCGCGCATAATGAATGTACATTTGTCGGCTGAGACAACCATATCTTCTTTTCCGGTAATAAGGAGTGTGGTGTTCCACTGAGCTGCTTTTTCCTGGAAGAGTTCCAGCAGGTGGGAACGGTTGGCGTCTGTGAGCGTATCCTGTGTACCTGCGTCGATACCGATCGCGTGAGCGGTCTGTCCAGACATCGCAAGGAGTTCGGACATATTTCCTTTTAGAAGTTCTGGCATATGAATGTTCATAAGTTTTTGCGCAAATTCATAGCGAAGAGTACTGCATGCAGTTCCTACCAGATCGAGCATGACTGGAATATGAATACTGCCGGCAGTTTTTAAGGATTTCGGCATGGACGCCATACGGGCATCGGTGATGTTCCCGAGGTTTAATGCCAGTGCCTGCGCGTGGCTGGTGATTTCGGCTACTTCCGCAGGGTGTTCTGCCATGATTGGGCGGCCTCCTGCCGCCAGGATGATATTGGCACAGTCATGGATAGAAATCGGATTAGTGATGCAGTGAATCAGCGGCTGTGCTGCTCTGGTGAGTTGTCTGGTTCTTGTCTGATTTTCGATCATATACTTTTGCTCCAAGGCTTTGCTGAAATTTGGCAAGCATTCCTGAGTGGCTTAATGCTTTCAGGAAGAAGTAGGCGATGGTACCGCCCATGCAGGTTGCTGCCAGAAACATTGGTGTGTAAAAGAATGCGTTCAGTCCACTTCTTCCCATAAGAAATGCCATGACAGGATAGGAAACCAGAGAACCGATAATACCGGTTCCGAAGATTTCACCGATCACTGCGCAGATGATTTTTCCATGGGATGCGCGGTAGAAAACACCGGATAAAAATGCACCGAATACGGCACCTGTCAGTGCCAGTGGTGGGATACCCATAAACATCATACGGATAATTCCGATGAGAGTGGCACACAGAAGTGAATACCATGGTCCCAGAAGTACGGAACAGACGATGTTGATCAGGTGTGCGGTCGGGCACATTCCCTCGATTCTCAGAATTGGTGAAATGACTACGCCGATGACAACCATCATGGCGAGCATAACCATTCGGAATGTTTTTGCTCTGTCTGTGTTCATTGTGAACCTCCTTAAGTTGTGGAATATAAAAAATCTGCCGGAATAATACACTGGCAGATTTCGATTCATTCATACATTCCCTACGCTGGCATTATCCATATCAGGTGCGGTCGAAGATATATCTTCCTCTCAGCCTGTCACACAGGCTCCCGTTGTTATTATCCATATGCAAATTTTTTACTGCTGTTAGGGTAACACAACAGTATGGAAAAGTCAATGAGAGATGATTGTAACTGGTTTTGGTTCGTGTTACAATTTAATCAAATCAAACAAGTAGCGAAGACGGATTGTGTATATCCGTCTGGTCTGTAAACTAGGTCAGGAGGATACGGTCATGGCGAAAAAATTTTGCATTACAGGAACTTGTGTTCCAGAGAAAAACTATATGGTAGATATCAGTGACAGAATTGACCGCATCACAAAAGATTACATCGAACAAGGACAATACTTCACGATAAACCGTGCGCGGCAGTATGGGAAAACAACGACTTTATTTTTACTGGAAAGAAAACTCAGGGAAGATTATCTGGTATTGAGTTTGAGTTTCGAGGCGGCAGATGAATATTTTGAATCTTTGACCAGTCTGGCAGAAGGACTGGTGCTTGATATTGGAGAATGTCTTCGGGAACAGAATGTTGCGGAGAAAACGGTAAATGACTGGATCAGCCCTCTTTCTGAAAAGTTTCCAATGCGTTCGCTTGGAATGAAAATCACATCATTGTGTAAATCATGTGGAAAAAAGATAGTTTTGATGATAGATGAAGTGGATAAAAGTTCTGATAATCAGATTTTTCTTTCTTTTCTCGGACTGCTGAGAGAGAAATATCTGAAATGGCAGCAGGGGAAGGATTCTACATTTCAGTCAGTGGTTCTGGCAGGTGTGCATGATGTAAAAACTTTAAAACTAAAACTGCATCCACAGGAGGAATCGAAGTATAACAGTCCATGGAATATAGCAGTAGATTTTCGTCTGGACATGAGCTTTTCAGTTAAAGATATTGAAAGCATGCTGAATGAATATGAGCGGGATTATCAGACGGGAATGAATATCCGGGAAATCAGTCAGCTGATTTATGATTATACAAGCGGTTACCCGTATCTGGTTTCGCGGATATGCCAGATTATGGATGAGCGGATTTTGGGAACGGATGAATTTTTGACAAATGTGTTGGTATGGACAAAAGAGGGAGTTCTGGAAGCAGTGAAATTGTTATTAAAAGAGCCAAACACATTGTTTGATGATATGACGAAGAAATTGCTGGATTATCCTAAATTGAAAGAGATGATGCAGAGTATTTTGTTCTCAGGAGTAAGTTTTCCGTTTAAGAGAGAAACTCCGTTAATTAATCTGGGAGTGACATTTGGATTTCTTAAGGATAATCATGGAATTGTTGCGATTTCTAACAGAATTTTTGAGACACAGTTGTATGATTTGTTCTTAGCTGAGATGGCAATTAATGATGCGATGTATGTGGCGGCGGTTTCTGACCGGAATCAGTTTATTATTTCCGGAATGCTTCAGATGGATCTGGTTATGAAGAAATTTTATGAGCATTTTGAAGAAATTTATTCCGATAATGATCAGAAATTTATTGAGGAAAATGGAAGAAAATTATTCCTGCTGTATTTAAAACCAATCATTAATGGGACAGGAAATTATTATATTGAGGCGAGAACGCGAGATAATAAGAGAACAGATATTATTATTGATTATAGAGGAAAGCAGTTTATTATTGAGCTGAAAATCTGGCATGGTGATGAGTATAATAAACGTGGGGAAAAGCAGTTGTTTGAGTATCTGGAAATTTATAAACAAGAGAGAGGATATCTTTTGAGTTTTAATTTTAATAAGCAGAAGAAGACAGGGATTCATGAGATAAGATACAAAGAGAAAAAGATTCTTGAGGTTGTGGTGTAGATGTCGGTTTGGTAAGTTTTATGTAGAAAGATTTGGAAATAAAATGCCTTGAAAATTTGAGAGGATATATTATATATACTCTTATATTCAAGGCATTTTACTACTTTATACTTCTGATTACATTCCAGAAGGATTCAGAAATCGATAGCAGATTTGTCTGTTCCATAATTCTCCTGCTTTTGTAATGTGATATGGAAAGTCAAAATTTCCTGGGGCATCCAGGTAACTTTGAAATTCAAATGCAAGAGCACAGCTTGGGCTTGTGAGTTGATTATCTTTCAGCTTTATTCCGTTTTCAAAATAACCTCCAGAGTATATAACTGCGCAAGGAGCGTCAGATGTAATCTGAAGTTGAATGGAATTGTCTGGGGAAGTGCATGTCAGGTCAGGCGTATTTGGTGAAGACAACGGCATTGTAATTCTTTCATTTTTATCATGATTTGGACTATCATGGTTTAGGATAAATTCGTGATTAAATCCTTTGTTTCGTTTCAGCTGTATATCGTCCGGATATGCTTGCATCTGTTCCAGAAGTGATATGGACCGACGAAAATCAAAAGGTGTGTTTTTAACTGATGCAATGCTTTCAGGAATGAATTCAGGTGTATTGCAGATATATTTGTCAGCCTGAATCTGCAGTTTATGAGTTAGTGCAGAACTGGAATAATCACCGGACAGATTGAAATATGTATGGTTTGAAATATTAAAATATGTATCTTTATCAGAAATTGCCTCATATCGTAAGGTGAGAGTATGATCTTCTTTTAGTGTATAGATGGCTTTTATTTCCCGTTTTCCGGGAAATCCATCCAGACCGTCTTCTAATATGATTCTAAAAATTACAGTAGCACTTTCTACTAAAGTATGGTTATGTTGAGCGGGACATATATCAGTGGTAGTTTCGATAGAAAAGGCATCGGTAGCATTAGTGTGAGTGGAATATTTATCGGAAGAAATCAGCCTGTTATCAAAGTTATCTTTAGTATCAATTTCAGCAGATACGAGTTCCCAGTTTTTAAAAGATGCATTATGAGATCCACCATGAAGAGTATGAGTATTATTTTCATTAAGCGATAAAGAGTAAACGCTGTCATTTATAGAAAGTTTCCCATGTGAAATACGTCCTGCGCATGGGGCAAGTGTGGCACCGGCATAGAGTGAATTGGAAAAATAAGCGGTATCCTCATCAAAAGCAAGCGCAATATTTTTTAAGCCACCATCAGAAGCAGGGAAAAGAATTTGACGAATGGAGGCTCCGATGGAGCATAAGGTTACAGAAAAACCGTCATTACAGGTCAGCCTGATAGTGATATATTGCCTGCATATATCAGAAAATGGTGATTTTTTAGTACTTTGACTGATTAACATATCAAATATTCCTCACTTTCATATTACAATTCAGATTGTACTTTTTTATTATGGTACATAGCCATACTGTAACGTAAAAACAGTATTTTTTCAAGAAAAAATAAAATGATAGTTATAAAAATGACGGAGAAAGATAAAAAAACAAGGGAAAAACAGATAAAGAAAACATAATTGCATAAAATATAAATCTATAAAATGTAAAAAGTGTATAAAAACGAAAATCATTTCGTGAAATTATAAACAAGCTACACAAAAATAGCAATTTTTTTAAACTCCATAGCAATTTCAAGTAATGCAATACGGAAGCATCACGTCTATAATAAAACTCAGATAAGGTTACTGGTTACAGAGTGAACGGTAATCAGATAAGAGAAGGAGGGAAAGCACATGAGTAGTGTACTCGAGTTTAAAAATATCTCAAAGTATTTCCCTGGTGTAAAAGCGCTGGATAATATATGTTTCAAAGCATATGGCGGAGAGGTACTTGCATTTCTTGGAGAAAATGGTGCCGGAAAATCCACATTGCTGAAAGTACTTAATGGAGATTATCAACCGACAAATGGAGAATATCTTCTGGATGGTGTACAGAAACATTTCAGTTCCCCCCACGAAGCAATTCAGGAAGGAATCAGCGTAATATATCAGGAACGCCAGATTCTGCTGGAACTGAGTGTGGCTGAGAATATTTATCTGGGACGTATGCCATCAAAGAAATTTGGAATTATTGATAAATCTAAAGCAAATCAGATGGCACAGAAAATTATTGATGATTTTGGGCTTCCAATATCGCCGACAACCAAGGTTAAAGATTTAAGCATTGCATATCAGCAGATGGTAGAGATTATGAAGGCATACAGCCGTGAAAATCTTAAAGTTATCTGTTTTGATGAACCTACAGCCAGTTTAAGTGATGCAGAGATTGACAGCCTTTTTGAAGTTATAGCGAAACTGAAAGCTCAGGGCAAGATTATTATTTATGTATCTCATCGAATGAAAGAAATTCAGCAGATTGCAGATAAAGTAGCAATCTTTAAAGATGGTCATTATGTAGATACAGTAATTACAAAAGAAGTTCCGGAACAGCAGCTGATCAAGATGATGGTTGGACGTGATCTGGGTGATATCTTTAAGAACCTGGACAGAAACGATAAGATTGGTGATGTTCTTCTGGAAGTTAAAGGCGTATCTTCAGATTATGTAAAAGAGAATTCCTTTGTACTTCATAAAGGAGAGGTACTTGGTTTCTCAGGTCTGGTAGGAGCCGGAAGAACAGAATTGATGAGAGCCATTATTGGCGCAGATAAAATGAAAACCGGTGAGGTTTATCTGGAAGGTAAAAAAATCGTAAACAGATCTCCGAAGGAAGCAATGGATAACGGTATCGTACTGGTGCCTGAAGACCGTAAACTGCAAGGTATTCTAAGTAACCTGAGTATTGCAGGAAACATCAATATTGCACTGATGGATAAGAATTCGAATAAACTTGGTGTGATAGATAAGAAGAAAGAAGCGGAAGAAGCTGACTGGGGAATCAGAGAGTTTAAAGTTAAAACACCATCCCCTGATAAAAAGATTGTAGAGCTTTCCGGTGGTAATCAGCAGAAATGTATTGTTGCCAGAGGAATTGCAACGAATCCGAAAGTCCTGATCCTGGATGAGCCTACGAAGGGTATTGACGTAGGTGCAAAATCAGAATTCTACAGTATGATCTGTAAATTTGCAAAACAGGGACTCGGCGTAATTCTTATTTCTTCAGAAATGCCGGAAGTTATCGGACTTTCAGACAGAATTATTGTTATGAAATCCTTACGTATTTCCGGTGAGGTAATGAGAGAAGAGGCTACCGAAGACAAGCTGTTAAGCCTGGGAATGATGGGGGAGGAAGCAAATGAGTAATATTGAAACTAAAAAAGAGAAAAAAAGCATTTTAAATAAAATCGGTGGTGATAAGCTGATTTTGATAGCAGCGATCATTATTGTATTTGCATTATTTACATTTTTAAATAAGAACTTTCTGACATGGGCGAATATGGTAAACCTGCTGGTTGCCGCTTCACTGGTCGGTCTGGTAGCGGTTGGACATACATATCTGATCATTGCAGGACAGAACGACCTGTCACCTGGTTCTCTGGCAGCTTTCTGCGGAACACTGGCAGCATTGTTACTTTCAAAAAATGTTCCGTTTATTCTTACAATAGCTGTTGTTTTACTTGCCGGTGTGGCAACAGGTTTCTTTAATGCATGGATGGTTAATAAGATTAAACTGGAAGCATTCATTGCAACTCTGGTAACACAGAACATTATGAGAGGATTTGCTTACATTATCTGTGATGGTAAACCAGTATCTATCAGTAATAAAGCTTATCTGACAATCGGAAAAGCAAGATTACTGACGATTCCTGTATCTGTATGGCTGATGATCCTTGCATTTGTAATTTTTGGATTTATCCTTGCAAAGACTAAATTTGGACGTAGCGTATATGCAATCGGTGGAAGTCAGGAGGCAGCAAGACTTGCAGGTCTGAATCCACAGAAAATTGTTACAAGTTGTTTCGTTATCATTGGAGCTTTGACAGCATTAGGTGGAATCGTATTTTCATCCCGTATGAACTCCGGACAGCCAGCAGCAAATATTAACCTTGAGTTTGATGCGATCACAGCTGTTATCCTTGGCGGTGTTTCCTTTGCCGGTGGTGTAGGTGACATGTTCGGAACGATTCTTGGTGTTATCCTGATTCAGGCATTTAATACAGGTCTGATTATGGTAAATGTTTCTACTTTCTGGCAGTATGTAGCAAGAGGTGCACTTCTTCTTTTCGCTCTGACATCTGACTTTATCCGTAAGCAGAAACGTGAGAAAGAGCTTCTGGAAGCAAGCATGAAGAACATTAAATAAGAGAAACTTTCACACGTGGGGTGTGACTGAATATAGCAAAACATATATATCCTAAGGAGGAAAATGACATGAAGAAAAAAGTGATGAGTGTAGTTCTGGCAGCAGCAATGGCAGTAAGTATGGTAGTACCTGCAGTATCAGCAAGCGCAGCAGATAAGCTGGTAGTATATGGAATTTATAAAGCCGGTGATCAGACATGGTTTATCGATGAAGGTGATGCGGCAAAGAAAGCTGTTGAGGATGCCGGTGGAGAATTCATCTATGTAGATGCTAAGATGAGTCCGGAAGAATATTTAAAAGCAATTGATAATGCAGTTGCAAACAATGCAAGTGGTATCATTACCTGTACACCTGACCAGACACTTTCTCAGGCAGCCGTTGATAAGGCAAAAGATGCAGATATTCCGATTGTTGCATGTGATGATGCACTTCAGGATGATGCAGGAGAGAAATTAGCTCCATGGGTAGGAATTAATGCTTATGCAATCGGACAGACAAATGGTGAGTGGATGGCAAATTATGCAAAGGACAATGATCTTGTTGGAAAAGATGAAGTTGGTCTTCTTATCATGACTATGGATACTGTTTCCAGCTGCGTACCGCGTGCAGAAGGCGAATATGATAAATTCAAAGAAGTATGCCCGGATTTCAATGAAGACAATATTTTCTATGCAGACTATGATGGAACTACAGATAAAGGAAATACTGCAGCAGCAGCTGTACTTACAGCAAATCCACAGATTACAACATGGATGGTAATGGGTGCAAATGAAGAAGGAACTATTGGTGCATGCCGCGCTCTTGAAACAGCTGGTCTGGATGCAAATGCATGTGTAGTAGGTCTTGGTGCTTATATGGCAAAAGATGAGTGGAATGACAAAGGTGCTGATGGAACATGTATGAAAGCAGCTGCTTATTTCTCATCTGATTCTGTAGGTCAGGGATCTGTAGATGTTCTGATGAAACTGATCAATGGAGATGACGTTGATATGGAAACAGCAGTAGATGCAGAAATTGTTACACCTGAAAACTACAAAGATGTAATGGGCGATGCTGCTAACTAAGAGATTATATTTTCAGTCTTTTATTTCTGAAAGATAATCGGTATCAGTTAAGAATAATGTTTAATAAAAAAAGAATCAGAGATTGCGAGTGGCAGTTTCTGATTCTTTTTATATTTGGTTCGCAGACTGGGACTTATTTAGTATCTTCGGAAGACAGAATCATTTGCTGCCTGTATTCACTTGGAGTCATATTTTCCCACTTGCGGAAAGTGGAACAGAAACTGCTTTCGCTGTTAAATCCTGAACCAAAGGCAATCTCCTTAACAGGGACATCAGGCAGCTTTAACAGGAATTTGGCAGAATTGATTCTTGTGGCAATAAGGTATTGATGAGGAGTGAAGCCGGTCTGAGCAGTAAACACACGCGAAAAATGAAAAGGGCTCATATTGGCATTTTTGGCAAGTTGTTCCAAGGTTAGAGGTTCGCTGAAGTGTTCATTGATATATGCCCGGGATTTTTCTACTACTTTGAAGTGAGAAGTGGTATTTCCGGAATATGCCCGGGTATACAATAGCGTATTAAGCATTTGCGTGATCATTTCTGAAGCTTCTCCCTCTTTCAGTGGTTTGGAATTACGAAAGACATGTAACATCTGATCCAGACCATTTGTAATGGGAAATGAATTGGAAGGAGAAATAATGTTTCCATGGCTGGCGGTGATAAGATCATAAAAATCTCTGGCGAGTGGACCGTCAAAATGTATCCAGGAAACTTCTGCGTCACAGTCAAAGCCATATTCGTGAGGAACGTAACAGTCAATAAGAACAACCTGTCCGGCAACAGCATTCTGAAGTTGCTGATCTGGAAGAAGAACCTGACAGGTTCCTTTGGCAATATACATTAAAAGAAAACTGTTGTATTGAATTCTGGAGCGCCAGTATCCTGGTTCATAGTAAAAATATCCGATTTCTTTCGGATAAAGATAAAGTTTGGAAGCAATCGTGCTTGGCTGATAGAGATAGTAATCAGAAGCGGGATTTACTAAGTTTTCTTTTGTTCTCATAATGACTCTCCTTATAGCAATTTTTTTAAACTCATAAGCAAGTTACAGTAATGAATATTCAGTAATTAACATATATAATTAAGCTATCACAAAAAGAAATAGAAAGCAATAAAAAAACATTATGAAAATTCATTGTCACAGGAAAGCTGGAATGAATTTTAGCTACGTTATTGAAAATGGAGTGGATAGTAACGTAGTTAGATTAATGATTTGTATTTTCGCAGTTGAGAAAAAGCTAGTGTACAGACAAATTGATACACTGGTATGTAAATTGGGAGGTAAGTAACATGGAAGAAGTAAGAATCTGGGAAGAGGAAGTAATCATCCCTACTTATGAGATCGGTGCAGCAGAAAAGAATCCGATTTTTTCTGAAAAACGAGTATATCAGGGAAGTTCCGGAAGGGTATATCCATATCCGGTTATTGAAAAAATAGAAGATGTCAAAAAGGATAAAGCATGGAAAGCTGTTTATCTGGAAAATCAGTATATTAAAGTGATGGTTCTTCCTGAACTTGGCGGCAGAATTCAGAGAGCATATGATAAAACAAATGGATATGATTTTGTATACTACAATCATGTAATTAAACCGGCACTGGTTGGTCTGACAGGACCATGGATTTCCGGTGGTATCGAATTTAACTGGCCACAGCACCATCGTCCGACTACATATCTTCCGGTAGACTATACAGTTACTGAACATGAAGACGGAAGCAAAACAGTTATGGTCAATGACGTGGATCAGATGTATGGAACAAAAGGAATTGCAAGTTTCACTCTGTATCCTGATAAAGCGTATATTGAGATTCGTGGACAGCTTTATAACCGTACGCCAATGGCTCAGACTTTTCTTTGGTGGGCAAATCCGGCAGTACCTGTAAACGATTATACGCAATCTGTTTTTCCGCCAGATGTACATGCGGTTATGGATCATGGAAAACGAGACGTATCTAAATTCCCTATCGCTACAGGTGTATATTATAAACATGATTACAGCGCCGGTGTGGATATTTCCCGTTATAAAAACATTCCGGTTCCGACCTCTTACATGGCAGAAAAATCAGATTTTGACTTTGTTGGTGGATATGATTACAGAGAAGAAGCAGGAATCCTTCATGTAGCAGACCATCATATTTCTCCAGGTAAGAAGCAGTGGACATGGGGCTGTGGTGATTTTGGTAAAGCATGGGATCGAAATCTTACAGATGAAGACGGTCCGTATATTGAGCTGATGACAGGTGTATATACAGATAACCAGCCAGATTTTACATGGCTGAAGCCTTTCGAGGAGAAAACATTTAAGCAGTACTTTATGCCATACAAAAAAGTTGGCTATGTAAAGAATGCAACGATTGATGCTATGGTCAATATGGAAATTGAAGGTAATGAAGTTTTCTTACGTGTTTATACAACCGGAGAAGAAAAGAATGCGAAAGTAGTTCTGGAGAAGAAAGATGAAGTAGTATTTGAAGAAACTGTTGATATTTCACCGGTAGCTGTATATGAAAAGAAAGTCAACGTTCAGGCAGAAAAGAAGACAGATATCACTGTCCGCGTATTTAACGCAGAGGGAAGAGAACTTGTAGAATTTACTCCACTTGAAGAGAAGATTCCGAAGATTCCTGAACCGGCACAGGCGGCAAAAGATCCACAGGAAATCCTGACATGTGAAGAACTTTATCTGACAGGACTTCATATTGAGCAGTATCGTCATGCAACCTATCTTCCGGATGATTATTATCTGGAAGGACTGAAGCGAGATGAAGGAGATATCCGACTGAATACAGCTTACGGTATGCTTCTGTTCCGTCGCGGTCTTCTGGAAGAAAGTGAGAAATACTTCCGCAAGGCACTGGAGAGAATGACATGGAAGAATCCGAATCCATATAACAGCGAAGCATATTATGATCTTGGTCTGACACTGTTCTATCAGGGACGTTATGACGAAGCATATGATGCATTCTTTAAAGCAACCTGGTCAAATGAACAGCAGGAAATGTCCTTCTATTTCCTTGCAGCGATTGCTGCGAGAAAAGGATTCTATCCGTTAGCTCTTGAATTAGTAGAAAAAGGTCTTGTGAAAAACAGCCATAACATTAAAGCAAGAGGATTAAAGGCAGCAATTCTCCGTAAACTGGGAAAAACAGAAGAAGAAAAAGAATGGCTGAAAGAGAATGAAAAAGTTGACTGTTTCGATTATGTATCTGCATATGAGGAAATCCTTCTTGCAGAGGTTGAGAAACAGGATGATATGAAACAGGCACTGAAAGCCCGTATGCGTAATTTCCACCAGAACTTTATTCAGGCAGCTATTGATTATATGGAGAGCGGATGCTACGAGGAAGCGCTTGGTCTGTTAAATATTTGCGATAAAGAATGGCCGATGCTGTATTACTATCGTGCAGAATGCCTGTATGAACTTGGAAAAGAAGCAGAAGCAAAAGAGATGATTGCAAAAGCAGATGCCGCAGATTCCTATTGCTGTTTCCCGAACCGTCTGGAGGACATTAAAGTACTGGAACTGGCAATGAAGCTTCAGCCGGAATTTCCAAAAGCTTATTATTACATTGGTAACTTATGGTATGATAAACGCCAGTATGAAAAAGCAAAAGAAGTATGGGAAAAATCAGCAGAACTGGACAATAATTTCCCGACAGTGTTCAGAAATCTTTCACTGATTTATTACAACAAGTGTCAGGAACCGCAGAAAGCGAAGGAAGTTCTGGAACATGCATTTGCGCTGGATACCACAGACAGCAGAGTATTCCTGGAACTGGATCAGTTATATAAGAAGTTAGATTATTCCGTAGAAAAACGTCTGGAATTCTATGAGAAATATCCGGAAACTTTTGAAGAACGTGATGATGTATTTATCGAATATATCACTCTTCAGAATTATATGGGAAATCATGAAAAAGCGTATGAACTTCTTATGGGAAGAAAGTTCCATCCATGGGAAGGCGGAGAAGGTAAGGCAACTACCCAGTATACCCGCGCACTTGTCGAAATGGCTAAGAAAGCAATCGTAAAGGAAGACTGGACAGAGGCAAAAGAATTACTTGAAAAAGCGCTTGTATATCCGGAAAATCTGGGTGAAGGTAAACTGGAAGGCTCTAAGGATAATAATATTAATTACTATCTTGCTCTGACAGAGAAAGCTTTTGGAAATGCAGAGAAAGCACAGCAGCTTTTCGCGGCAGCAAGTACAGGAACGGATGAACCGGCAGGAATGATGTTCTATAATGACCAGCCGGCAGATATGATCATGTATCAGGGACTTGCATTAAAGGAAATGGGTGAACCTGTTGCCGCAAATTCCAGATTCTATAAACTGATCAGTTATGGGGAAGCTCATATTTATGATGAAGTGAAAATGGATTACTTCGCAGTATCCTATCCGGATCTTCTGATCTTCGATGAAAACTTTACCCGAAAGAACAAAGCGCATTGTTGCTATCTGATGGGACTTGGAAATCTGGGACTTGGAAACCTGGAGAAAGCGAAAGAACATTTTGAAGAAACACTTCAGCTTGATCCGCATCATCTTCTGGCAAGACTGTATTTAAGAGGAATTGAAGGTGACAGTAAATAAATACACTCTAGAATAACAATAAACACAATATGTAACAATGATAAAAATGCCTTGCAAATATAAGAGAGTAATGCTAACATTACTACAAAGCATATTTCTCTTATATTTCAAGGCATTTTTGCTATCTTATAATTCTAACTACATTTCAGAAATCCATGCTTTTAAATCCAATTAATTATGACGAAAAGCAGGAGTACTGGAATATGGCTTAGTACAATAAGTTCTTTACATTCCTGCAAAAACAGGAGGTGTTGCCTATGGCAAAAAGAAAGAACAGAAAAGTTACTTTAAAGAGGAAACGGCAGGAACATGGCGGTGTAGCTGCAAATCGTAAGTATAAAGATACGGTATTTCGTAAATTATTTTCAGACAGGAAGAACTTGTTGTCTTTATATAATGCAGTTAACGGGACTGCATATACAGATGAGACACAGCTGGAGATCGTGACACTGGAAAATGCGATTTATATGGGAATGAAAAATGATCTGGCGTTTATTATAAATACGAATTTGTTTTTGTATGAACATTAGTCAACATATAATCCTAATATGCCGCTAAGAGACTTGTTTTATATTTCTGGTGAGTATCAGAAACTGGTAAATTGGAAATATTTATATACATCTACTCGTATGAGAATCTCTGCGCCAAATTTTATTGTATTTTATAATGGGAAAGAGGAAAAAGAAGATAGCTGGATTGATTATCTGTCAGAGTCTTATGAGAATCTAACAGGAGAACCGAACCTTGAACTGAAGGTTATGAGCAAGTAGCGAAAGCGGATTGCGAATATCCGATTGACTACAAAAGAAAACTATAGCAATTCTATAAAAATCTATATCAATTATTATAGTAAAATTTTCAGAAAATAAGGTTGACGGAAGTTGACTTGTACAACATAATATAGATATAAACACTGTTCAGATAAATTTCGTACAGTAAAAACGAAATAAATGGAGGAATTTTTACATGAAGGTATTAAACTATGGTTCATTAAATGTGGATTATGTATATTCTGTGGACCACATTATTGTAGGCGGTGAGACTCAGCATTCGTCTAAGCTGGAAGTTTTCAGCGGCGGAAAGGGACTGAATCAGTCTATTGCTCTGGCAAAGGCGGGAGTTCCTGTTTATCATGCCGGGATTGTTGGAACAGATGGGGATATTCTTCTGGATGCATGTAAGGAAGCAGGGGTAGATACCAGATATATCCGCAGAATGCCGGTAAAAGGCGGTCATACCATGATTCAGGTAGATAAGAATGCGCAGAACTGTATTATTCTTTATGGTGGAACTAATCAGATGCAGACGAAGGAATTTGTGGATGAAGTTCTGGCAGATTTCGGAGAGGGCGATTACCTGATTTTACAGAATGAAATCAATATGCTGGACTATATTATTGACCAGGCTTATGAGAAAAAGATGAAAATTGTAATGAATCCGTCACCGTTTGATGATAAGCTGGGTACCTGCGATCTTAGTAAGGTGTATCTGTTTCTTTTGAATGAAATTGAAGGAGAGCAGATTACCGGATTTAAAGATAAAGATCAGATTCTGGATGCCATGGCAGAGAAGTTCCCGAATGCCCGCTTCGTACTGACATTGGGCAGTGATGGGGCAGTTTATTATGATGGGAAAGAGAAAGTTTTCCAGGATATTTTTAAGGTAAAAGCGGTGGATACTACGGCGGCCGGTGATACGTTTACAGGATATTTTATTGCGGCAACTATTGAAGGAAGAAGCATTCAGGAAGCTTTGAGAATGGCTGCAAAGGCATCTTCCATTGCAGTTTCAAGACCGGGAGCGACACCGTCTATTCCGGAAATTGGAGAAGTAAAAAAGGAGCTGGGAATCAATTAACATCAATTAACCATATAACCAGAAAATTTAACCGAATCAAGCAAGTCCCCTGCGGGGGTTGCGAGGAGCAATAAGCAGTGGGTGGGACTTGCTTGTATCAGGAGGGGTATAGGCCCCTCCTGATAAACTGCGGAGCAGTTATTCGGTGTAGAGCCACGTAGCGAAAGCGGATTGCGAATATCCGATTGAATGGGGATCGAAACACGATTATGTAACTGTACAGAAAGGCAGGTTAAATCTGATGAAACAGGAAAATTACATAAAGGGTATGATAATGATCATCCTGTCGGCGTTTTTCTTTGCTTGTATGAATGTGAGTGTACGTCTGGCAGGTGATTTGCCGTCAGTGGAGAAGAGTTTCTTCCGAAATCTGGTGGCGGCGGTGTTTGCGGCGATTATTCTGTGCAAAAATCGAACAGCACCGAAGGTTGATAAGAAATACTGGGGGCCGTTGATTCTTCGTTGTGTCTGTGGTACGTTGGGGATTCTTTGTAACTTTTACGCAATCGATCATTTATTAGTGGCAGATGCTTCGATTTTGAATAAGTTGTCTCCGTTTTTTGCAATTGTTTTTTCTTTCTTATTGTTAAAGGAGAAAATTAAACCGGCGCAGGCGGCATGTGTGGCGCTGGCGTTTATTGGGTGTCTGTTTGTGGTGAAGCCGGGATTTCATAATGCGGCATTGATGCCTGCACTGATTGGAGTGTGCGGTGGACTTGGAGCTGGAATTGCGTATACGATGGTTCGTGTGCTTGGGACCCATGGGGTGAAAGGCCCGGTCATTGTGTTTTATTTTTCCTTCTTTTCCTGCTTGTCGGTGGTTCCATGGATGGTATTTCATTTTACTCCGATGAGTATGAAACAGCTTGTCACATTACTGATGGCTGGGCTGTTTGCTGCAGGTGGGCAGTTTACAATTACGGCGGCTTATACTTATGCGCCGGCCGGAAAAATTTCTATCTTTGATTATTCACAGATTATTTTTGCAACGTTGCTGGGATTCTTTCTGTTTGGGGAAATTCCGGATAAATACAGTTTTACGGGATATGCGTTGATCATTCTCGCATCTTTGGGAACATTTATTTACAATATGAAGATGGCGAAAGAAAATGGTTGATGCTATTTTGGTGGTATAAAGTAGTGTAAGAGCTACGTTGCGAAAGCGAATGATTCCGCATGACATGGGAACAAAATGAGTAGGGGGATTTTGCGCTCTAGTGTCTTTGAGAATATTCCTTTATAATATGGAAGTAGAGAGAAGTAAATAACCATATGGGTTTAGGATTAATTATGAATGAACAGAAGAAATATATATTAAGCCGTCTAGCGGAACTGTTGCGAATTGACATTTTCTGTCAGTCAGAGGGAACTCTGGTGGGCTGTCAGAGAAATTCTAAATTAAATCCCATTTTCAGCAGTAAACAACTTAGACAGAAATTAATGAAAGAGGCAGATGGACAGAATCTGCCTCTTCTTCATAAAGAGGAAGACAGTATTTATTTTATCTGCGTGAAATCGGGAAAGAAGTATTATTTTGCAGGACCGTTAAGTCTGGGCGCAGTGGATCAGTTAGTCGATGACGGACATGGTGGAAAGACTGTAAATGATGATTATCGTATTGCATATCTGCGTGACTATATCCGCGAGATGGGAGAGGCAATCGAGGACGGTGTGGAACTCTGGAAAGATATAAGAAAAAGAGCTTCTACTGGTATAAAGATGTGATTTCCAGTAATGGGGAGAAGCTATAAGCTGAACCCAACAAGACAGTTTGAAATGTAATGATAAACATAAAAATTGCGTGTCATATTCTCATTATTTTAAATGAGGTTGACACGCAATTTTTATGTTGTTAAAGCAATTCACTGCAGGCGGAGAATCCTGCAAGCAGGATTCCTTCCTGAATAAATTACATAGTATATTCTTCTGCGAACAGAATCGGTTTTACGAATTCAAGTTTTTTACCAAAGAATCTTGCGATGAAACCAACAAGAAGTGCTGCGATGATTGTTCCTTCTCGTACGCCATCCAGATGGTATGCGAAAACAAATGACAGAACCGCTGCGATTACTGCCATGGAAACATCAAACATAACCTTGGTGCTGCCAAATTCGCGGTTCCATGTATTCACAATTGCACGTACGAAGGATTCGCCAGGAAGCATTGCAACGTTTGCCAGAACTTCCAGATATACACCAAATCCTAAAATAAGACATCCAATCAGAAGATATACAAATTTCATGACATAGGTTTCAGGATTTACAGATTTCAGAAGAACCATGGTAAAGTCAATGAAATATCCAAATAAGATGGAAATTGGTATCTGCAGAAGGTGCTCCAGCTTAAAGTTTTTACGAAGGATACAAAGCTGAAGAAAAATTAAAAAGATACTGAAAAATATAGTGAAGTTTCCAAGAGTAAATGAAAAATTCAGACTCAATACATAAGGGATGGATGAGATTGGAGATGTTCCCAGATTAGCTTTTGTAATCAGGCTGACTCCAAGTGAGTTTACAAATAATCCAATAAAAAATATAAGATAACGTTTTACTTTATTCAATATTTTTCTCCTCTTTTCGTTTTAGATTGTTATAGATTTGGGTAAACATTTTCATGAATGCCTCTCTATCTGCCTCGGCAATTCCGTCAAATGCCTGTTCTTCGATTTTTTTAAATTCGTCAGATATTATTTTGATGGATTCTTTTCCCTGATCGGTAAGAAAAATGTGATAGCTTCTCCGATTTCCATTCAGTGTTTTTCTCTTAATCAGATTTTTTTCTTCCATGCGGTTAAGGATAGAAGTGAGGGATCCGGCTTCAATATGACATCCGGCGGCGATTTCTTTCTGGTTTGCACCATCGTGATGTTTCAGATAATCGAGCACCTTTGGCTGACCTAAGGTGAGACCAGTTGATTTGACATTTTCCATTAGCTTTTTTTGAATCAGCATCTGATTTGCCATTGACAGATAGTGAAATGATTCTTCCATGGGGGAATCTCCTTAAATATATTGTTATGTTTCAAACTGTTAGAATTGAAACGATTAGAATTATAACAATATAAAATGGGAATGTCAAGGGTATATTTGAGAGAATAAAACATTGCCAGAAAGTTGCAGGAATGATAAATTATAGTTGTTGTTCACTGGTAGAGAAATATGATATAGCAGTTCTTGATCTTTGTGGTCTGAAGAAGGAACAGGTTATGGATTTCGATGCATTTACTGCAAAAGTGCAGAAGGAGATTCTCTCATCCGGAAAGAGAAAAGAAATCTGTGGAAATAGGTTAATAACTAGAAAGGAAAGATGAGGAAAGAAAATGCAAAACGATTTATTTGAAAAGGCTCCTGTGCATAAAGCGTATTTCAGCTTTGCGTTGCCGGTTGTTTTCAGTATGGTGATCTCGCTGATTTATAACATGGCAGACACATACTTTATTGCAGGAACCGGAAACACAAATCTGGTAGCGGGTGTATCACTTGGTGCACCAATCTTTACATTGATGATTGCTCTGGGTGATATTTTCGGACTGGGCGGAAGCTCGGTGATTTCCAGATTATTTGGACAGAAGAAAGATGAAGATGGGAAGAGACTCAGCGTTTTCTGCTTTTATGGAGCGATTGTCTGCGGTGTGATCGTAGCTGCTGTTATGATGATTTTCAGAGCACCGATTTTACAGGTTCTGGGAGCAGATAGTGATACAATTGTATATGCGTCTCAGTATTATACATGGCTGGTACTTGGAGCACCATTTATTATTCTGGTGTATACACCGTCTAATCTGTTACGAACAGAAGGATTTGCAGTTGGTTCTATGACAGGAACAGTACTGGGTGCAGTAGTTAACATTATTCTGGATCCGATTTTTATTTCTGTACTTGGTATGGGTGCGGCAGGAGCCGCAATCGCTACTGTTATCGGAAATATATGTACAGATATCTTCTATATTATATTCCTGCTGACAAAGAGTAAAAGACTATCAGTGAATCTGAAAGGATTTCATATCAGCGGGAAAGAATTGGGAGATATTTTTGCCATCGGAATTCCGGCGTCAGTTACGAATTTCATGCAGAGTTTTGGAATTGCTTTGATGAACAGATTTCTTCTGACTTATGGAAATGAAAAAGTGGCAGCAATGGGAATCGTCATGAAAATCAATATGATTGCTATGTTGATTTTGGTTGGATTCGCATTTGGCTCTCAGCCATTGATTGGATACAATTATGGAGCGGGAAATAAGAAGAGACTGCGGGAGATTCTGGCATTCAGCTATAAATTTGAATGTGCGGCAGGTGTAGTATTTGTAGCAGTTTTATGTCTGGCTGCACGTCCATTAATCTCTGCATTCATGGATGACAGTGGAATTGTCAGTGCAGGTGTTCCGATGCTACGCTTACAGCTTCTGGGAGCTGTGTTTACAGCAGTAACACTGGTAAGTACCTGTACATTTCAGTCTGCGGGAAAAGCATTGAATGCGTTTATCCTCTCAGTGAGCAGACAGGGCGTGATCTTTGCGGTAGTGATTTTTATTTTGTCAAAGACTGTGGGATATTATGGCGTATTGTCTGCACAGCCGGTGGCGGATTTCATTACGGCAGTTGTGGCAATTATGCTGGTGCGTACGAGTGTTTATAAAGAGATTCGGGAATAACAAAAGATATAAGCTATACTCCTGTGGGAGTAGGATAAGCATAACTTGGATGAGTTTATAATTGCTGATTTTTCTGGATTGGAAAAATGGAAGATCTATATGAAACAGGAAAGTGTAAAAGATGGAAGTACAGAAAGGATGAAACAGGAAAATGAACAATATTGTATCACGTTTATATTTCGCCAGTGATTATATGGAAGGCGCACATCCTGCAATTATGCAGAAACTGGTGGAGACAAACCTGGAGAAGACTGTGGGATATGGGTTGGATCCTTATACAGAGAGTGCGAAAGAGAAGATCAGAACAGCTTGTAATGCACCAGATGCAGATGTATTTCTGCTGGTGGGTGGAACGCAGACGAATGCAACGGTGATTGATGCGCTGCTGAAATCTTATCAGGGAGTTGTAGCGGCAGAGACAGGACATATTGCGACACATGAATCAGGAGCGATTGAATTTGGCGGTCATAAAGTACTGACATTACCACAGAAGGATGGGAAAGTCAGAGCGGCACAGATTGAAAAAATGGTTAAGGATTTTTATGATGATGCCAATTATGAGCATATGGTAATGCCTGGAATGGTATATATTTCTCAGCCGACAGAGTATGGAACTTTGTATTCAAAAGAGGAGTTAACCGAAATCAGTAAAGTATGTCGGGCAAATCATCTGCCGCTTTATGTGGATGGAGCACGTCTTGCCTATGCACTGGCAAGTCCGGAGAATGATGTGACGTTATCGGATCTGGCAGAGCTTTGTGATGCATTTTATATTGGTGGTACGAAATGTGGGGCATTATTCGGCGAAGCGGTTGTGATTCCGCAGAAAGGATTGATTCCGCATTTCTTTACGATTATCAAGCAGCATGGTGCATTGCTTGCGAAAGGCAGGATTGCGGGGATTCAGTTTGATGAGCTTTTTACAGATGGACTTTATGAGCGAATTGGTAAACCGGCAATCGATGCCGCAGAGCAGATTAAAGAAGCATTGAAGAAGTTTGGATATAAGCTTGCTCTGGATACACCGACAAATCAGATTTTTTGTATTGTGTCCAATGAGGTAATGAAAAAAATAGCCCAGGATGTGGAATTTGGATTCTGGGAGAAATATGATGAGACACATTCCGTGATCCGATTTGCCACAAGCTGGGCTACAACGATGGAAGATACGCAGAAGTTGATTCGATTGCTGGATGATATTAGAGAATAAAAAATGATTAATTTACAGGCAGCAGGACCGAAGCTTCGTGGAAAGTTGCATAAATAAACGGGATATACCTGGTTAATCAAGAAATTAAACAAGGAGGCTGTACATGAGAAAAACAGGATTTGCCACGATCGGCACAAGTGAGATTACAGAGAAATTTTTGCAGGCGGCAAAAGAATATCCGGAGTTTCAGTATGTAGCTGCTTATTCCAGAGACATAAAAAAAGCAGAGGAATTTGCCGGCATACATGGAGCAGAAAAAGCTTATAACAGTCTGGATATGTTGTCGGCAGATCCGGAGGTGGAAGCTGTTTATGTGGCAACGCCCAATCATATGCATTATGAGCAGGTAATGAAGCTTCTGAATGCAGGGAAACATGTTCTCTGTGAGAAATCTCTTGCATCAAATCACAGGGAAGCAGAAGAGATGTTTCAACTCGCATATGAAAAGAAACTCGTTCTTTTGGAGGCTATGCGCACAGCTTTTGATCCAGGTATGGAAGTTATAAAAAAGAGTTTGAACAGAATTGGTGAGATTCGAAAAGCGACATTTATATATTGTCAGTATTCCAGCAGATATGACAGCTTTAAAGAAGGAACAGAGCATAATATCTTCAGCAGGGAATGTTCAGCAGGAGCTTTGATGGATATCGGTGTTTACAGTATACATACACTGTTGGATCTGCTTGGAAAGCCAGATACTATCTGTGGATTTTCTGTAATGCTCAGGGGAGAAATCGACGGAGCAGGAACAATCCTTGCAAAATATCCCGATAAAATAGCGGAAGTGTCTTATTCCAAAATCACAGATTCTCTATTGCCAAATGAAATTCAGGGTGAGGACGGAGTGCTGCAGTTCTGGGGAAATAGCAACAGTCCTGAGAACGTGAAGATTGTTTTCAGAGACGGAAGAGAAGAAATCCTTTACCATAGAGAAACAGAAAATGCCATGAAGTATGAACTGGAACATTTCCTGAAAATGCTTCATGGGAAGGAATCAGCAGTAAGACATACACAGCGTTCTCTGAATGCGTTGGAGCTGATGGATGAGATGCGGAAGCAATGCGGAATTTCATTTCCGGCAGATATAAAATAAGCAGATCTGTAACCGGTAAACGACTTGCAGACAGACTTAATGATGACAGGACGGTAACCGGAAATCGCCAGGGGAAAGATAATAAACGTTAAAACGGTAATTATTTTCTTGTGTATAGCAGAGCATTAAAGTATAATAAAATCAGTTTTTTGAATAAGATTAAAGCTATAATAAGGAAATCGGCAAACCAGATGAAAGTCTGGGACGCAAAGCTACAGGGCCTGTAAAATGGCAGCCAGTTGCATAAAATGAGGTGCACTGTCTGTCTGACAGTGCTTTTTTACGGTGCTATCTCATAGACGTAACAATAAATGATTTTATCAGGAAAGAATGAGGAAAATGAGCGTATGAAAAAGGCTAAATATTGTCTGATGGCATTGGTGTCAGGTGTACTTGTAGCATCTGCTGTCTTGTCTGGATGTGGACAGTCAAAGAAAGAAGTATCTAAAAATGATGATCATCTTACAGTTTATCTGTGGGAAAATCGTTTGATGAAAAATATTGCACCCTATATCCATGAACAGTTTCCTGATCAGGATATTGAATTTATTATTGGTAACAATGATACCGATTTATACAGTTATTTTAAAGAACATGATGAATTACCGGATATCATAACAGTACGTCGATTCTCCGGAACAGATGCACAGGACTTACAGCCTTATCTTATGGATTTTGCTTCTTATGATGTTGTTTCCAAGTACTATTCTTATGCGGTGCAATATTATAAGAATGAGGAGGATGAAATCCAGTGGCTGCCAATCTGTGGTATTCCGCAGACGATCATTGCCAACAAAACACTGTTTGATCAGTATGGCGTAAAGATTCCAGAAAATTATGAGGAATATGTACAGGCTTGTCAGCAGTTTTATGATAATGGCATAAAACCGTATTCCATGGATCTTGGTGAAGACTGGTCTAATAATGAAATCATCCAGGCTGCAGCAATCGGTGAGTTTACAAGCCTGGATGGTATTGAATGGCGAAACGGTGCAGAGACTGCAGCGGATGAAACAAAGTTTGATGATACATTATGGAAACGTATTTTTTCAGAAACCAGTCAGTTTCTTAAGGATTCGCACTTTGGTAAAGAAGATATCAATATTGACGTCGATACAGGAATCCAGATGTTTGTCGAGGGAAAATCAGCAATGTTTCATGGACATCCGACGGTTATGCAGCAGCTGCAGAAACAGATGGATGCGGATCTGATCCGTATTCCTTACTTTTCACAGACATCGGATGAATCCTATGTGTACATGACTCCGTCCTTAAACATTGCATTTAACAAAAACCTGGAAAAAGACCGGGAGAAACTGGATACTGCACTGGATGTGCTGGATTGTATGATTTCAGAAGAGGGGCAAAAGCTGATTGCAGATGGAATCGGTGTTATTTCATTGAATACAGATGTTCCAACCATGATGCAGGATGTGCCTGGACTGGAAGAGGAAATTAATAATAATGCTGTTTATATCCGATATTCCGCTCAAAAATCATTTGATGCAAGTCTTGAGGCTGTTCACGGATTACTGTCAGGGGAAATGGATGAAACACAGGCTTATGATACTTTTCGCAGTGTAATGAATCGTAAAGATCCAGAAGAAAAAGCAACGGTGAATTTTGAAAATGAATATTCCATTTCACTGAACGATAGAAATGGCCGTGATGCAGCATCTTCCATTTTAACTACGATCAGAGAAGAAAATGATGCACAGCTGGCTCTGACACCATATTATTATTTCACTTCCTCTATGTACAAAGGAGAATGCACCAGCAGCCGGGTTGGCATGATGACAGCGAAGAGTTCAGATACAGCATTATATGTTGCAAAAATCAATGGTAAACAGGTTTGTGAACTCGTGGAAAATTATCTCGCCGATGCGGATGAGAATTTTTACGTAACCAATAAATACGAATTACCAATTGCATCCGGTATGAAAATGATCGTCAATCAAGAGGAAAGTGGATTTTCGTTAAAGGACTTAACAGTTAATGATAAGAAAATAGACAAAGAAAAGGAATACTCTATTCTTCTTACAGACACCACAATGTCTGTATTGAAAAAAATAAATCCGAAATGTGAAATTGAGCAGCTTAAAGAGACAACATTATCAAGTGCATGGATCGAAGCAATGTCAAAAGGACAGCAGCCGTCAGCACCGGAAGACTATATAGAGGTTGAACAGTAAAAGTGGAGATAGAACAAACGGTAAATAAAAGAAAAAAAATAACAAGGCTGTTGCTTATACTACTTATTATTCTTTTAAGCTTAGGTTGTATAAAGTATCTTATAAGTAAGTCTAGCAAGTATATCAGCGAAAACGGAAAAAGCAGTATGGGAGCTGTTGTTGAACAGATACAGCAGACCTATGATCTTCAGGTGAGTGGATACTACAGCCAGCTGCAGTTGGTTGAGGAATTTTTACTTTATGAGAGGGAGCTGTCTCTTGAAACGGATGTGAACAAAAGTTTCTTTGAAGCATGGGAAAAAGAATCGGAAAGTACCCTTATATTCATTCAGGAGAATGGTCAGGCAATATCAGCAGGTGGAACAAAAATGCGGATTGATATGCCAAGTAAACTTCTGCTGGACTTAAAGAATGGATATAATATTGGAAAACTGGTGCGTCTTGATTATGATCAGAAGAAAAAAGACGGTTATCTGGTTGCAATTCCATGTCAGGAATATACGATCAATGGGGAAACTTATACGGCAATTGGAACTGTGTATGATCATTCGAAACTGGATTCCATGTTAAAACTGAAAGGTTATGACGGGAAAGCATATTTGTTCATGCTGGATAATGACGGAAATATTACGTATACGAACCAGAGTGGAGATAAATACCTGCGTAATTATTCTTTGTTAAAACATTTAAAAGGGGAACAGGCCATTACAGAAGAAGAGGCTGATTGGTTCAAAAAGAAGTTTGATAACAGAGAATCCGGAGTTGCACTTTTGGGAAAACAGAACCCCTATTATCTGGGGTATTGTCCGATAGAAAGCAACAACACCATTTTGGTATGCATTGTGGCAAAGGGAGTTGTTGACAATGTGCTGATGGATTACCAGAAAACGGTGCTGTTTACAACAATACTTATGGCAGGTTTTATACTTTTACTTTTTGTCGGATTATTCTACAGTATTTCCAGACTTAGTCTTGCAGATCAAAAAGCAGAATATGAAAAAAGAAATAATGAACTTCATTTACAAACAATGAAGGAAATGGAAGTAGTCAATCAAAAACTGAAAAAGGCAAAGAACGCTGCAACAGAGGCTTTACAGACAGCGGAAAATGCAAATAAGGCGAAAACGGATTTCCTGTCTAATATGTCACATGATATTCGTACACCTATGAATGCAATCATTGGTATCACATCTTTGATCAGACATGATGCAGGTAATAAAGCAAAAGTTATAGAGTATGCAGATAAAATAGATATTTCATCACAGCATCTGTTAGGAATTATTAATGATGTTTTGGATATGAGTAAGATTGAGGCAGGAAAAACAGTCTTCAAGTATTCTGACTTTTCTATTCTGGATTTTGTACAGGAGCTTGACACTATAGTTCATTCTCAAATATATGAAAAGCAGCAGACTTTTACAATTATAAAAGAAAATATCAAGCATGAGTGGGTGAATGGTGATCAGGTTCATTTGATGCAGATTTTCAGCAACCTGCTGTCTAATGCCATAAAATATACGCAGGAAGGTGGAAAAATTCAGCTTCTGGTAGAAGAATGCGAGACAAAGTCATCTGTCTATGCAAAGTACCGCTTTTTAGTCAGTGACAATGGTATGGGAATGTCGGCAGATTTCATGGATACAATTTTTGATGCGTTTACCCGTGCGGAAAGTTCCCTTACAAATAAAATACAGGGAACCGGACTTGGAATGGCGATTACCAGAAATCTGGTTGAGGCAATGGGAGGAACCATTGACGTGGAGAGTGAACTGGGGCAGGGAAGCTGCTTTGAGGTTCTCATAGATTTGAAAATTGCAGAGGATAGAACAGTTGCTCTGGCGGCACAAGAAGAAACAGATGAGCAGGATGGTAATATCCTGCAGGGAATGAAATTCCTGTGTGCAGAAGATAATGAGTTGAACGCTGAGATCCTGACGGAACTGTTAAAGATTGAAGGTGCGGAATGTACCATCTGTGAAAATGGCGAAGAGATTTTGAAAGCATTTGAACAGTCTGCTCCAGGTGATTATGACATGATTCTGATGGATGTGCAGATGCCTGTTATGAATGGCTATGAGGCAACGAAGGCAATCCGCAGAAGTTCCCATAAACTGGCAAAGACGATTCCGATTATTGCCATGACTGCCAATGCATTCTCAGAAGACATTCAGCATTCCCTGGCAGCCGGTATGAATGCACATGTTTCAAAACCGGTTGAGATGAAGGTGCTGGAAAAGACGATCAGAAGCATAAAATCTGGTGGGGGGGGGTATCGAACCGCAGGTCACTGTACAGTGACAAATGGAAAGTAACCAGACATAAAAGAATCGAAAAGGATAGTTAGGGATAGATAGAAAATGAAAGGAAAAAGAATGATTGCAGGCATTCTGCTTGCGGGAATTTTAGCGGTCACCCTGGCAGGGTGTAAAAACACAGATAACACGAAAGAAGAAAACGAAAAGCCTGTTATTACCCTCGGCAGCGACAACTATCCACCATACAATTATCTGAATGAGGATGGTGTATCGACGGGAATCGATGTAGAACTGGCTACGGAAGCTTTCAAAAGAATGGGATATCAGTTGGAGGTTGTCCAGATCAACTGGGAGAAGAAAAAAGAACTGGTGGAGAGCGGAGAGATTGACTGTATCATGGGCTGTTTTTCCATGGAAGGGCGTCTTGATGATTACCGCTGGGCGGGACCGTACATAGCAAGCCGTCAGGTGGTTGCTGTAAATGAGAACAGTGATATCTATAAACTGAGTGATCTGGAGGAAAAGAACCTGGCTGTTCAGTCCACAACCAAACCGGAAGGCATCTTTCTGAACCGGACGGATGAGAGAATCCCCAAACTGGGCAATCTGATCAGTCTTGGACACAGGGAGCTGATCTATACGTTTCTTGGGAAAGGATATGTAGATGCAGTTGCAGCACACGAGGAATCTATCGTTCAGTATATGAAGGATTATGATGCAAGTTTCCGTATCCTGGAAGAGCCTCTGATGATCACCGGAATAGGTGTCGCTTTTGCAAAAGATGATGACAGGGGAATCTGTGAGCAGATGGATCAGACGCTGGAAGAAATGCGTCAGGATGGCACCTCCCTGAAAATTATTAAAAAATATCTGGATGATCCCCAGAAGTATCTGGAGGTGGATGATCTTGGATATTAAGAGAAAGAAAAAAGAAAAACGAATCCAGCTGTTCGGTGGTCTGATTGGAATCTGTGTGGCATTAGTTTCTCTGTTTTATTTCTTTCATGCGGAGAAAGCGGAAGCAGAGAAAAGAATGGTAGAGATTGTAAATTATGTCAAAGTGCAGTGTTCCACCTACACCCATTATAATGAATCTTCGGAATCCAAAAGTCTCCTCCGTGCGATTGAAAGTGCCAGACAGATGAGTACGAATATCGATATGGAAATAGAAAACGGCGGTCATCTGAGCCAGGAGTTCCTAAAAGAAAATCTTCAGACTCTCTGGGTGGATGGTATCCTTGTGCTGGATGCAGTTGGAAAGACGGACTGCGAATACAGCATGGATGAGTCTCTGACCGGTGAGATTACGGCATATCTGCAAAAGGACATTATCATGGATTTTGCCGGATATGAAGAAAGATCTTATTCGGAACGGTTTACCAGGGAAGACGGATCCTATATTGATATTGCAGCCTGTGCCAGAAAAGATGCACCGGGTATTGTGGCAATCTACTATTACACACCTCCTGAATTTGCCAGAAACTATACACTGACGATACAAGGGCTTTTAAATGGTTATAGTATCCAGAAAGATGGAACGGTTATTGTTGCAGACGATGGGATTGTTGTTGCCAGCAATGATGAGAGTCTGCTGGGGCAGAATACAGCCGACAACGAAGTTGTTCAGGCAATGAAAAAGCATACAGACAGTCAGCATATCTATCATTTGAGGAAGGAAGGAACCGGATGTTATGGAATCATGCTGAAGCAGCGTGATTATTATATCTACGCATATCTTCCGGATACAGAAGTATTCCGTAACCTGCCGCTAAGTGTAACAGCTGTCGTTTTTCTTTATTTACTCATATTCGGTATATTCTGCTTCTGGGGATACAGAGCGGATCTGGTACACCGGAAACATGAACAGGAAAAAGATGAAAAATATAAAGCAGAACTTCTGAGAGCAGCAAAAAAAGCAGAAGCAGCCAATGAGGCAAAAACCGAGTTTCTACAGCGAATGAGCCATGATATCCGGACACCGATCAATGGAATCTGCGGCATGATCGATGTGGCAGACCATTATGCAGAGGATATGAAGAAACAGACGGAATGCAGGGCAAAGATCAAAGAGGCATCCCATCTGTTGCTGGAACTGATAAACGAGGTTCTGGACATGAGCAAACTGGAGTCAGATGAAGTGATTCTGGAAGAAATCCCATTTAATCTGAACAGTATTTCTGAGGAAATACTGGGTGTGATCGAACAGATGGCTGCAGAGCAGAATATCCGGATCCTTTGGGAAGAAAAAGAAGTTACACACTGGAATCTTATTGGAAGTCCGGTGCATGTGAAACGGATCCTGATGAATATTCTGTCCAATGCGGTGAAATATAACAAAGAAAACGGATATGTCTATATCAGCTGTCGGGAAATCCCATCGAAACAGACAGCAATGACCACATTGGAATTTGTCTGTAGAGATACCGGGATCGGAATGACAGAGGCATTCCAGAAACGCATTTTTGAACCATTTGCACAGGAACATGCAGGAAGCCGCACAAAATTCGCCGGAACAGGACTGGGAATGCCAATCACAAAAAAACTGGTAGAGAAAATGGGCGGAACCATTTCCTTTGAAAGTAAAGAAGGCACAGGGACTACATTTGTGATCCGGATTCCATTCCGGATTGACACAGATAGGAAGGACAGGACTGAAACGGAAGAAAAAACGGAAACATCTATCCAGGGGCTCCATGTTCTTCTGACAGAGGATAATGAGCTGAATATGGAGATTGCAGAATTTGTGCTTCAGAATGAAGGCACTGTGGTGACCAAAGCATGGAATGGGCAGGAGGCTGTTGACATATTCAGAAAAAGCAGTCCTGGAGAATTTGATGTCATTCTTATGGATATTATGATGCCTGTCATGAATGGATATGAAGCAGCAAAGATGATCCGCTCTCTGGACAGAGAGGATGCAAAAGTGATACCGATCATTGCAATGACAGCAAATGCGTTCATTGAGGACAGAATGAGAGCAAAGGAAGCGGGAATGGATGAACATATTGCCAAGCCTGTTGATAGGAAATTATTAGTAAAAGTAATCAATGAGTTAGTAAAACACAATCAGAGGGAGCAGTTATAATGAAAAAGAAAAAATGGAACAAGTTAGTTTCTGTACTTTTGGTGATGGTGACGGTTATGTCACTTCTGTCTGGCTGTGGCGGGAAAAGTGCGGAAAAAGAAGACGCAGAAACCATCACAGTGTATTTATGGACCACAAGTCTGTATGAAAAATATGCATCATACATCCAGGAACAGCTCCCGGATATCAACATTGAATTTGTAGTAGGCAATAATAATCTGGATTTCTATCGTTTTCTGGATGAAAACGGCGGATTACCGGATATTATAACCTGCTGCAGGTTTTCCCTCCATGATGCAAGTCCCCTGAAGGACAGCCTGATGGATCTTTCCACAACCAATGAGGCAGGTGCTGTCTATGATACATACCTTAACAGTTTCAGAAATCAGGATGGCAGCGTAAACTGGCTTCCTGTGTGTGCAGATACCCATGGCTTTGTAGTGAACAAAGACCTTTTTGAAAAGTATGATATTCCTCTTCCAACGGATTATGAAAGCTTCGTTTCTGCCTGCCAGGCATTTGATGAGGTGGGTATCCGTGGGTTTACTGCAGACTATTACTATGATTATACCTGTATGGAAACACTGCAGGGTCTGTCTGCATCAGAGCTGTCTTCTGTGGATGGACGTAAGTGGCGTACCACCTACAGTGACCCGGATAATACAAAGAGAGAAGGTCTGGACAGTACCGTCTGGCCGGAGGCTTTTGAACGTATGGAGCAGTTTATTCAGGATACAGGGCTGAGCCAGGATGATCTGGATATGAATTATGATGATGTGGTTGAGATGTACAAAAGTGGTAAGCTTGCCATGTACTTCGGCAGTTCTTCCGGCGTAAAAATGTTCCAGGATCAGGGGATTAACACAACATTCCTGCCATTCTTTCAGCAGAACGGCGAAAAGTGGCTGATGACTACACCATATTTCCAGATAGCTTTAAACCGTGACCTGACAAAGGATGAAACACGCCGGCAGAAAGCAATGAAGGTACTGAACACAATGCTTTCAGAGGATGCGCAGAACCGGATCATTTATGATGGACAGGATCTGTTAAGCTACAGCCAGGATGTGGGTCTCAAGCTTACAGAATATCTGAAGGATGTGAAACCTGTGATTGAAGAAAACCATATGTATATCCGTATTGCGTCAAATGACTTTTTCTCCATTTCCAGGGATGTGGTGTCTAAGATGATTTCAGGAGAATATAATGCAGAGCAGGCTTATCAGTCATTTAACACCCAGCTTCTTGAGGAAAAATCCACTTCTGAGGATATTGTGCTGGATTCAAAGAAAACTTATTCCAATCGCTTCCATACCAGCGGAGGCAATGAAGCCTATTCTGTTATGGCAAACACTTTGCGCGGTATTTATGGGACGGATGTGCTGATTGCAACAGGAAACAGCTTTACAGGAAATGTACTGAAGGCCGGTTATACAGAAAAAATGGCGGGCGACATGATCATGCCAAACGAGCTTTCCGCTTATAGCAGCGAAATAAGTGGGGCAGAACTGAAGGAAACGGTCAGAAACTTCGTAGAAGGCTGCCAGGGAGGCTTTATCCCCTTTAATCGAGGCTCTCTGCCTGTGTTCAGTGGTATTTCTGTAGAAATTAAGGAAACGGATGATGGTTATACATTGAGTAAAGTTACAAAGAATGGAAAACAGATTCAGGACAAGGATACTTTTACTGTGACCTGCCTTGCAGAACCACAATATATGGAAGCTTATGCGGCAGAGGAAAATATTGCATTTGATGGAGGGGATACCTCTGTGGAAGATACCTGGACAACATATGTTTCAGATGGTAATGCCATTCTTGCAGAGCCTGAAGACTATATTACTCTGAGGTGAGAAGAATGGATGTTAAGAATCATAATACAAACAGAAAGAAACGGGTTGTGAGAAAACGATGGAATACAGCAGTTCTTATTGTTCTATTCATTGGAATCCTTTTGACTGTTTTCCGATATTTGGAGTTTGTATCGAAGACTGTTTATGAGGAAAGTGTTTCTCACCTGACAGAAATTTTTCATCAGTCTGATAATATGCTAAGTGAGCTGACAAATAAGAATCTGACTTATCTCCATATATGGGGGGAATATCTGCAGAATACTTCCGATGAAAGTGAAATTCGTGAGTATATAGAGAAAGCACAGGAAGATGCAGGCTTTTTAGATTTTTATTTCCTGTCAGCGGACGGGAACTATAAGATGGTAACAGGTGAAACCGGCTATCTGGGATTACAGGAAAATATTGAAGATGAGATCCGGCAGGGAAATGATGTGATAACCAATGCAACAGTTCCCGGAAAATCCCAGCTCCTTGTTTTTGCCACTCCCAAGCCTCATGGAAGTTATCAGGGCTTTGAATATGATGCAATTGCCATTGCCTATGAAAACTCCGATATCGTAAATGTGCTGAATATTTCTGCTTTTAATGGAAATGCCCAGAGTTATGTGGTTCATCCGGATGGTCGTGTTGTTGTGGATCATTCCTCTGAGTCATGGGGAGAGGTGTATAATTTCTTTGGGATTCTGAGAGAGCATTCCAATATGTCTGAAAAAGAGATCCTTAAACTTTCAGAAGAGTTTAAGGAAGGACATACAGATGCAATGCTGATAAATCTGGATGGAAAGGATTACTATCTGGTCTATGAGAAATCCAAACCTCAGGACTGGATCTTTCTGGGACTTGTCCAGGCTGATATCGTTAATGCCAGTATGAATGTTCTGCAGCGTAGCACTATGCTGCTTGTAAGTGCAGTAGCAGTGTGTATTGCCGGTCTTTTTATTGGAATTATTCTCTGGAAAAACAGGGTAAACCTGAAGAGAAAGGATACGGAGATCCTTTACAGGGACGAGCTGTTTCAAAAGCTGTCAATGAGTGTGGATGATGTTTTCCTGATGCTGGATGCCAAAACATATAAAGCAGATTACGTCAGTCCCAATGTGGAAAAAATGCTGGGTATTACAGTAGAACAGATCCGTAAAGATATTTGTGTCCTGGGAAAACTGCATCCCGGGGATGTTGAAGATCCGGAGAAGAATTATCTGGAAGAAATCCAGGTTCATGAGCAGCAGGAATGGGATTTTGAATATGTTCATCAGAAAACAGGAGAACACCGCTGGTTTCATAATGTTGCAATGGGCAGCGAGGTAAACGGGAAAAAGAAATATATCCTGGTTATGTCAGATCGTACCTCTGACAGAAAAATGAATCAGGCGCTTTCTGAGGCGGTCCGCGCTGCGGAGACTGCAAACAAGGCAAAGAGCACCTTCCTTTCCAATATGTCTCACGATATCCGGACACCAATGAATGCGATCATTGGTTTTACCACACTGGCTGTAAGCAACATTGATGATAAAGAAAGGGTACGGGATTATCTGGGTAAGATTCTTTCCTCCAGTAATCATCTGCTCTCACTGATCAATGATATCCTGGATATGAGCCGTATTGAGAGCGGAAAGATTCATCTGGAAGAAACGGAAGTCAGTCTGTCAGAGGTTCTTCATGATCTGAAAACCATTATCAGCGGACAGATCTATGCGAAACAGCTGGAGCTTTACATGGATGTCATGGATGTTACCAATGAGGATGTTTATTGTGACAAGACGAGGCTGAATCAGGTGCTCCTGAATCTTTTGTCCAATGCGATCAAGTTTACTCCTGCAGGCGGAACCGTTTCTGTCCGGCTGAGAGAGTATCCGGGTACACAGAGAGGCTGTGAATTGTACGAAATCCGGGTAAAGGATAACGGAATCGGCATGAGTCAGAAATTTGTACAGAAGATCTTTTCTCCTTTTGAGAGAGAGCGGACTTCCACTGTAAGCAGGACTCAGGGTACAGGACTGGGCATGGCCATTACCAAGAACATCGTGGATATGATGGGCGGAACCATTGAGGTTCAGACAGAACAGGGCAAAGGTACTGAATTTATTATCCGTCTGCCATTGCGGATTCAGCCTGAGAACCACCGTATAGAGAAAATCGCAGAGCTGGAAGGTCTGAAGGCATTGGTCGTAGACGATGATTTCAATACCTGTGACAGTGTGACTAAGATGCTTGTGAAGGTTGGAATGCGTTCGGAATGGACACTTTCCGGTAAGGAGGCTGTTCTCCGCGCACGACAGTCTGTGGAAATGGGTGATGCATTCCATGCTTATATCATTGACTGGCGTCTTCCGGATATGAACGGCATTGAAGTTACCCGTCAGATCCGCAGTCTTGGTGACGATACGCCGATCATTATCCTGACTGCTTATGACTGGTCAGATATTGAAGTGGAAGCCAGGGCAGCAGGGGTGACTGCATTCTGTGCCAAACCTATGTTTATGTCAGATATCAGAGAGACTCTGATGGCTGCTATCGGCCAGAAGCAGGCTGAGGCAGAGGATAATATCCTTCCGGCAGCAGATTCAGATTTCAGAGGCAGGCGCATACTGCTTGTGGAAGATAATGAACTGAACAGTGAAATTGCAGTAGCGCTCCTTAGTGAATATGGTTTTCGGGTTGATACAGCGGAAGATGGAGCAGAGGCTGTGGAGAAAGTTAAGAATTCAACACAAGGTGATTATGACCTGGTGCTTATGGATGTGCAGATGCCTGTAATGAATGGATATGAGGCTACTGAGCAGATCCGTTCACTGGATGATCCTTCACTGGCGGGAATCACGATCCTTGCCATGACTGCCAATGCTTTTGACGAAGACAGAAAGAAAGCACTGGCATGTGGTATGAATGGATTTTTATCCAAGCCGATAGTTATTGAAGAATTGATCAATACATTACAGAATAACCTAAAGTGAGTTTTGTGTTAAAGTGATAAACATTGTTCTTTCAAGTAAGAAAAATGAATCAGCTTGTTTTGAGGATACAGGAAAACGTAGAATGCTTCATCAGAATCCTCCCGATGTCCAAAATGAACAGTTATAAAGCAACGCAGGCAAACAGGTATCTGCCAGATAAGGATAAAACATGCATACCTATCATTGCAATGACGGCAAATGTGATATGATAGGTGATATTTTCTATATGATGATGTTGGGAGATTATATGAAAAAGTTTAAGGCAAATGATAATAAGAGTGAAGAACATGAGATTAACTACAGACAATTTAACAAAAAGCTGGAACTGCTGAATCAGATTCTGTCTCTGATATCAGACATCAATCAGGCGTCGGATGAGAAAGAAGTGAAGGACTGTATTCCTGCATTGCTTCAATACACCGGTGAATATACAGATGCAGACAGAGTATATATTTTTGAACTGATGTCTGAAAAGCAGGATTATTACAGCAATACCTTCGAATGGTGCAGAGAAGGGATCATCCCACAGATTGACAATCTGATTCGTATTTCTGTAGATAGTATGCCGGTGTGGCATGAGAAATTTCTTCGTGGAGAAACCATAATTATTCATGATCTGGAGAAAATACGCGAAACCATGCCTTCGGAATATGATATCCTGAAGGTTCAGGACATTCATTCTCTGCTGGTTTTACCTTTGTTTGCAAATACGCAGTTGAGCGGTTTTATCGGTCTGGATAATCCGGAGCTGGTTAATCCCGGTGTTTACATATCGCTTCTTTCCAATGCAGGCGGACATCTTGCCAGTACACTGAATAATCTGCGTATGTTCAGGATGCTTGAGGAAAAACAGAAAACACTGGAGAGCAATCTGGAGGAACTTCAGAAGGAGAAGCATATCCTGGAAGCTCTCTGCGTAGATTATACCTCATTTTATTTATGTGATCTGGCAAATGATACTCTGGAAATGATCAAACAGAGCATACATTCCAATTGGGCAGAGATTGATGAGATGCCGGAGCTGAAATCCAGTTATACCTCTGGAATCAGATATTATTATGATCATTATGTAATCCGGGAATCAGCACCGGATTTTCTCCGGAAGATGGAACGTCACGCTCTCATAGAGTATCTGCGGAATCACAAACGTTTTGCATATCGTTATCAGTCAGTGAAAAACCATGCCGGGCATGAGTATTTTGAATTGCAGGTGATCCGTCTGGAGACAGGCAACAGAGATGATTATAAGATCATTATGGGATTTCGCTATATTGATGATATTGTGCAGGAGGATATGAAAAAGAAGCAGCAGATGGAAGAGACTATGGCTGATCTGAAAATGAATAATGAGATTATCTCTGCAATCAGCAAAATGTACTGGATCATCTACCGGATGGATCTGATCCATGATACCTATGAGGAGATTTCCAGCAAGGAATCCATGCACCGTCTGACCGGCAGAAGTGGAAAGATTTCTGTTCAGTTTACAAAAGCCAGAGAGAAAATCGTAGCTCCCGAATTTCAGGAAAGAATGAGAGAATTCCTGGATGTTTCCACGCTGGCAGAACGTCTGAAGAACAGAGAGGAGATTTCCACAGAATACAGAGCCATAACCGGAGTCTGGCACCAGGCCAGATTTATTGTGAAACTGCGAAACGAAGCAGGGGAAGTGACCAATGTTCTCTATGTGACGAGAGATATTAATGACCAGAAAATATCTGAGCTGGAGAGCCGGGAAGAACTGAGAAGAACTGCCCAGGAGGCTGAGAAAGCCAATCTGGCAAAGATAGATTTCCTTAGGAGAATGAGTCATGATATCCGCACACCGATCAACGGGATTCAGGGATGTGTGGATATTGCAGACCGTTATCCCGATGATCTGGAGCTTCAGCAGGAAGCACGTACCAAAATCAGGACTGCTTCCGGTTATCTTTTAAACCTTGTCAATGATGTGCTGGATATGAATAAGCTGGAATCCGGCAATATACAGCTGGAGAGAAAGCACTTTAATCTGCTGGAACTTTTGCATAACACGAATGAAATCACCAGGATGCAGGCAAATGAATCCGGCATTAATTATTATGTAGAAGATGGAGAAATCATCCATACACAGCTGATAGGAAGTCCGGTGCATTTCCAGCAGATATTGATGAATATCGGCAGCAATGCAGTAAAATATAATTATGATGGTGGTTCTGTGACAGTTACCTGTCGTGAGGTTTCCTATACGGATACCACTGCGGAATATGAACTGACCTGTACAGATACCGGAATCGGCATGAGTGAGGAATTTCAGAAAAAGGCATTTGAGCCTTTTGCCCAGGAAGGGCAGTCAGCCAGAACAAATTATGCAGGTACCGGTCTGGGACTTGCCATTGCCAGAAAGCTGATAGAGCTGCAGGGTGGAACCCTTTCCTTTGAGAGTATACAGGGAAAGGGAACTAAATTTATTCTTCATATTTCTTTTGAAATCTCTGCTGAGGAATCGGAAAAGAGATCCCAGATGTATCAGAACTGTTCAGTGGAAGGAATTCAGGTTCTGCTGGTGGAAGACAATGAGCTGAATATGGAAATTGCTGAGTTCCTGCTGAAAGAAGAAAAAATGATAGTGACAAAGGCATGGAATGGACGGGAAGCTGTAGAAATATTTGAGAATTCAGAGCCCGGATACTTTGATGTGATTCTGATGGATCTGATGATGCCACAAATGGGAGGTCTGGAAGCTACCCGCAGAATCAGAAAGCTGGATCGAAGGGATGCGAAAACCATCCCCATCTTTGCTATGACAGCTAATGCCTTTCTTGATGATATTGCACAGAGTAAAGCAGCAGGAATGAACGAACATTTTTCAAAACCGCTTCAGATGGAGAAAGTGATAGATGCGATACGATTTTATTACACAGCCCGGTGAAAAACAGATTTGTTTTCTGACAGTCGGCATGAATGGATAATAAAGAGGAAATGAATGAACAGAAAGATAGAAAAACGGATAAGAAAAAAAGGCAAGAAAAAAAGATTATGTTTGAGCATTTTAATACTTATCGTGTTACTTTTGGTGCCGCTTTCTGCTTATGCGTCAGAAATTAAAAGTGATGGGAAAACAACTCAGGTAATAGAGGAAGAGAATAAAACAGTGAGAGTTGGGTATTTCCCATATGCCAATTTTCAGGAAGGCGGCTATGGGGAACACAAGCAGGGAGCAGGCTATGAGTATCTCCAGAAGATTTCTTATATAACCGGCTGGAAGTATGAATATGTCTATGGCTCATTTAAAGAGTGTCTGGATATGCTGGCAGACAAAAGCCATCAGAAATCTGTCGGACCGTCCGGATGGAAAGAAAATACCTATTATTGCAATGACGGCAAATGCATTTGCAGAGGATGTGCAGGCTGCTTTGAATGCCGGAATGGATGATCATGTGGCGAAGCCGGTTGATATGGAGATTATAACATCTGTCATCACAAAATATGTAGAACGATGACTCATTTGTTAAAAAATGGATTGGAAAATTCATAATGGAATGGAACTTGAATAACTGCGCGTCTAACTCATCATTGAAGTAACGGGAATGTGACGCGCAGTTATTCAAAATCAGTGGTCAGTTGATTTAAAGGATTGTTACAGGCAGTATCAGAGCAATGGTGCTGCCTTTTTTGCTGCTCTGGGTTACTTTTACCTGGCCGTTGTGCTGTCTGGCAATCTCGCTTACAAGAGCAAGCCCCAGACCTGCACCGCCCATGGCACGGCTGCGGGATTTGTCCACACGGTAGAAAGGATCAAAGATTTTTTCCTGATTTTCAGGGGAGATACCGATGCCTGTGTCGGTTACCTCCAGGACTGCAGACTCTGCAGTGTGAATGCTTACAGTGACGGAACCAGAAGGACGGTTATATTTGATTGCATTTTCAACCAGATTATAGACTGCCCGGTACAGAAGGATATAGCTGCCTGTAACAGTACAGTCACCTTCTGTCTGAATAAGCCGGATCTGATGCTTTTCTGCAACCGGGTCCAGATCGCAGAAAACTTCTTCTGTGAGTGCTGCAAGGGAAATGGTATCAGAACGCTCTACAGTCTGAAGGCCTGTCATGTCCAGCAGGATTTCCGCAAGGTGGGAAAGCCGTCCGGTCTGTTCCTGAAGCATGGTGAAAAGCCTGTCGTATTCCTGGTGTGTGTGTTCCGGCTTCTTGTAAAAAACTTCCAGATTTGTCTGCATTACAGCTAAGGGTGTGCGAAGCTCATGTGCTGCACTTGCCACAAACTGCTTCTGTGCAGAGAATGCATTGTCCAGGCGGGTAAGCATGTCATTAAAGGATCTGGTCAGACGTGAGATCTCATCCTCTGAGAGTGGGACTTCCAGCGGTTCAGACAGATTCTGAGCCTGTACCTGGCTGATCCTGTCGCTGAATCTGCGCAGGGGGGTCAGGGCTCTTCTGGTGACAAACCAGGTACAGATACTGCTGAGAAGAATAATGATACCTGTGGCAATCATGCTCTGGAACAGAAATTTATTTTTGGTATTCTGGATCTGGTTTTCCAGATCAGGGATGAGGATTTTGGGATCTACATTGATAGAGATCGGGTTTGAATTGTCAGGGGTGACCAGAACCACATAGTCGGAAATCCCTTCCAGACCGGTCACAGCAGAACGGCTGATAAAGAAATACATCAGTGCACAGGCTGTGATAACCAGTCCGGAAATCAGCAATGTGAGCCGCCACTGGAGGGAGAGCCTGCGAGGGGAAAGTTTTTCTGAATAAAATTTCATAGATAAATCCTTTCGTTATAATGACATAGTAGTATTTGGACGCAGATCGCGAAGCGACTGCGTTCATGAGCAAGTAGCGAAGCGGATTGCGAATGTCCGCTTTACATCTGAAAATATTTATTGTACAGATATGAATGATTTTTATTCTTCCAGAATATATCCCTGTCCGATTTTATTTTGTATAGGATCATATCCAAGGGCAGTTCTCAGTTTTTTTCTCAAGGAAGAAATGTGTACCCGGATGGAATTGCTGAAGCTGTTTACGCTGCCATCCCAGAGATGCTCAATCATTTCCTCAGGGCTGATGATCCGGTTGCGGTGAAGCAGAAAGTATTCCAGAAGTGCGCTTTCTTTCCTGGTGAGAGCCAGTGGTGTACCATCTACACTGGCTTCTCTTGTGCGTGTGTCAAAGGTAATGCGGCTGCATCTCAGGCAGACATCCTCCTGGATAAATTTACGGCGGGTAAGGCTGCGGATACGGGCTTCCAGTTCCTCGAAATGAAATGGTTTGGTGAGGTAATCGTTGGCTCCCAGATCCAGACCCTCCACCTTATCCTGGATCTGTACTCTTGCGGAGAGTATGAGAACAGGAGTGTTGGTATTGAAAGTACGGAACTGACGCAGAATGTCCAGACCGTCAATTCCAGGCAGGTTCAGATCCAAAAGAATCAGATCGTAATTCTCTGTCATACATAATTCCAGTCCCTCTTCCCCGTCAAAGCAGGTATCTGTTTCATATCCGTCCATGCGGAGCCCCTCTGCCATGGAACGGCAAAGCTGTTCTTCGTCTTCTATAATTAAAATGTGCATGATAGTCTCCTTTTTGAATTTCCGGTTTCATAGTTTTATAATATCAAAGTCCAAAGTCCAAAAGCCAGAAGATTGTCAGTGTTTGTACGATAAAATTTTTGACTCTGATATATTATCAATTTTATCATAGCACATTAAGCATAAAATTCGTGTAAAAAAGAAAACGATTTCATATTAAAATATCTGCCTGACTACGTTTCAGATTTGTTTGGGATTGATTACAAAATAAAATTCGAAAAAAAGTTATTTTCTTAACACAGATTTTATTTCTCAGATGCTATAATGTGTGCATATCAATAAAAAAGTGTCTGTCATGTGGGGATGAAATCCAGATTTGCGGACAGATACAGAGAAGTAATTAAAGGTAATATAAAAATCATAACAGTAAAAAATGAAGGGAGTTTACTTACAATGAAAAACAGAAGAATGAGATTAATGGCGATTTTTGCAGCAAGTGTATTAAGTGTGACATCTATGGGAGGTATTGTAACTGTACATGCAGGGGAGGCTCTTGCAGTGCCAGCAGATGAAGCAGGTGTAGTCCAGACGGATGGTAAGGATGTTCAGGCAGCAGAAGATGGCAGTGTGGCAGCTTCCGAGGGTCTGATTGCTGAATCCTTCAAACCCTCAGAGATTGCTCAGCCTGCACAGGATACTTATGAATATCCATTCCTTGGAATGAAATTAGGGATTTCCAAAGACCTGAAAGAGCAGATGGAGAAGAAGAATATTTCCATGTTTACAGATGAGAGATGGGATGACAATGCAGAGGCAGTCACATATGCCACAGCCAGCTGGTGTACCCTGACAGACGAGCAGAAGGATGCAGAGGTGGACAAGATGGGCACCGGATATGACGACTGGCTGAAAAGTCTCAGCAGAGTAGGTGTGATCGGAATGTATGACGAGGAATCCCAGAAAGATCTGGATACGATTACCGGATGCACAGAGCATAAAGAACTGGGCACCAGCAGTGACGGCAAATATAAATATTATCTCAGCACAAACAAGGATGCAGATGCAGACCTGCTAAAGGATGTGGAGGGGATTGAAGTAACACTTACAGAAATGACCCCGTTCCAGATGCTTTCTGCATTTGACCAGCCGCAGGATACTTCTGACAGTACAGATGCAGCTGAAGGAACAAATGTAGGCAAATTTGAAACAACAGGAGTTGACGGAAAAACCTATACACAGGATATCTTCAGCAAATACGATCTGACTATGGTAAATGTTTTTACTACCTGGTGTTCTCCATGTATTAATGAGATTCCTGATCTGGAGAAGCTTTATCAGGAGATGAAGGATAAAGGTGTGGGAGTAGTAGGCGTTACACGGGATACAATAGGCAGTGGTGGAAAACAGGATGAGGAAGCAGTGAAAAAGGCTCAGGTAATTCAGGAGAAAACAAAGGCATCCTATCCATTCCTGATCC
The DNA here is from genome assembly GCF_037890165.1 of Blautia sp. HCN-1074. Classification (NCBI taxonomy): domain Bacteria; kingdom Bacillati; phylum Bacillota; class Clostridia; order Lachnospirales; family Lachnospiraceae; genus Blautia; species Blautia sp. HCN-1074. The sequence goes on along the minus strand of NZ_JBBKBP010000020.1, from coordinate 32,114 downwards.
CGGATTCCGGAATGATGAACGGACGTCTCAATGGAATCTCCGCTTTCCCGGAAACATTCTTTGTTGACAAAAATGGAAATATTGTAGGCGAGACTTACTCCGGAAGCCACAGCCTGGACGAGTGGAAAGAAATTGTGGAAAAAGAGCTGGCGAATGTAACAGAGGAAAAATAAATGAATAAATTAAAAACCAGCAAAATATGGAACAGTAAATGGCCGGCTGTGATTCTTATGCTTGTGGGAGCCTGCTTTATGGGATATGGAATTTCCCGCGGAGAGCTGGCGGTGGTGTTTACAAAAGCCATTAACATCTGTATGGAATGTGTGGGAATTGGATGATTTAACCGAATCAGGCAGGTTCCTCTTCGGAGGCTGCAAATATCCGCCTGACTGAAACATTGTCATAAGATAAGTCTGTGTATAAGATATGAATGGAAAGAAAATAAATTATCATGAGTAACAAAAAGAACAGCGATAACAAAAGTAATAAGAAACAAAATACAAAAAATATGAAGATTAATGAGTGGCCACGCCACGGAATTCAGGCACTGTGGGCGTTCATTACAAACAGTCATGTTACCGGTTTTGTCACAGGCAAAATTTACACAGGCAAATTGAAAAATGCCTGTGTTCCGGGCCTGAACTGTTATTCCTGTCCAGGTGCTGTTGGTGCCTGTCCTATCGGTTCCCTTCAGGCAGTGATAGGGAGCTGGAATTTCAAGATGGCTTATTATGTGGTAGGATTTCTCATCTTCATCGGGGCTATGGTAGGAAGGCTGATCTGCGGTTTTCTCTGTCCTTTTGGACTGATCCAGGATCTGCTGAATAAGATCCCATTTCCTAAGAAAATCCGTACATTCAAGGGAGATCAACTGCTTCGTAAGCTGAAATATGTGATTTTTGCAGTGTTTGTGATCCTGCTTCCATTGTTCCTTGTGGATATTATGGGACAGGGGGCACCCTATTTCTGCAAACTGATCTGCCCGGCAGGAACACTGGAGGGCGGACTGCCACTGGTGCTTTTGAATAAATCCATGCGCAGTGCACTGGGCTGGCTGTACATATGGAAGAATGTGATCCTTGTCATAACGATCATTCTCTCCATTATGATCTACCGTCCGTTCTGCAAATATATCTGTCCCCTGGGAGCACTTTATTCTGTCTTTAATCCTGTCTCTCTGTATAAATACAGAGTGGATAAAGATAAGTGTATAAAATGCGGAAAATGTGCAAAAGCATGCCAGATGATCGTAGACCCTGTGGAAAACTCCAACAGTCCGGAATGTATCCGCTGTGGAAGATGCCGCAAAGCCTGTCCGACAAATGCAATCCAGTGTGGAATCAAGAGAAAACCACAATCATGAAGAAAATAAAATGATATCAGAGGCATGTATAGAACTGTCATCAGTCAAAATTATTCGGGTTCAGCCATGAGACTATGAATAAAAAGATTGATAATAACAGATATGGAAAAGGGACACCTGACAGATTATAAAAGTAGTCTGTCAGGTGTTTTTGTATATTTTTGTTGGAAAATGTATAAAAATATCGAAAAATATATAAAAAACTGGTAAAATCATATTGTGAAAATGCAGAACAGAAAATGAGGTGACTGTATGGCAAAGAAGAGAAGAAAACCGAAGATGGAATTCCGCTATTACCAGATGCCTGCCGGAAGTCCGATTCTGGCTCTTCTGGGGCAGAAGTGGGTTCAGAATTATGGAAATGATGTGGATTATCTTCATTTTCACAATTACCTGGAGATTGGTTTCTGCTATGAAGGGGATGGATTTATGGCGTTTGGTGAGGCTGAAATGCGGTTTTCGGGAAGAGAATTTACGGTGATTCCACCCAATTATGCTCATACGACTAACAGTGATCTGGGTACGGTTAGTAAATGGGAGTATCTTTTCATAGATGTGGAAGGTTTTATGAAAAAATTTCTGAACAATCCGGTAAAGGCTGAAAAAATGATCCAGAGAATATATTCTAAGGCTTTATTTCTGAAAGAGAATGAGTCTCCCTCCATAGCTGAAAAAATTCTTAAGATCATGAATATTATGCGTGAAGGAGAAGAATTTTATATTGAAGAATCCAGTGGAGTTCTTGCGGCATTACTTGTAGAAATTGCCAGACTGAACCGGGCCTCATCGGAAGACAAGGTGGAAGAGGAAACAGGAAAACTTACAAATATGATCACCCGCGTACTGGATTTTGTTTCTTATCACTATATGGAAGACATTCGGATTGAGGATCTGGCGAAGATCTGTCACATCAGTGAAACTCATTTCAGAAGAGTATTTACATCGCATATGAAGGTAAGTCCTCTGGAGTATATTAATTCTGTGCGGATTCATACTGCCTGTGAATTTTTGCAGACAACAGATATACCGGTGGCAGATATTGCGCACAAATGTGGTTTCACGACCAATTCAACGTTTAACCGGAACTTCAGACAGATAATGGGAGTGACGCCGGTTGAATGGAGAAAGCGGCCGGAGAATTATGAACAGCAGCTTTTGGATTTCGATATTCATTCAGAGGAAGGATGGTAAAAAGTTATGAACTATAAGATTGTGGAGCAGGTATCAAGAAAGAAAAAGAGTATGTCCGGAGTCCTGCGTGTGGTAATGATTGTTTTTGCAGTGCTTTTTGTGGTTATGGGAATCACGATTTCCCAGGCATTTATGCTTCCGGGATTTCTGCTTGCAGGGCTGTATTTTGTCTTTGATATATTCAGTCAGAAGGATTATGAATACACGATGGAAAACGGTCAGTTTGAAATAGATGTGATCTATGGCAAGAAGTATCGCAAAACAGCTCATATATTGGAGTTGAGCAGTCTGGAGACAGTGGCACCGCACTGGCATGAAAGTGTTGCAAGGTACAAAAGGAATGGCGGAACGGAGAAACTGAAAAAGTACGATTATACCTCTTATGATGATGATACTCCTTACTACACAATGATTATCCGGGAAGACGGGCACAAGATAAAACTGCTTCTTGATCTTAATGAGGAACTGCTTCATGCGATGAAGACACAATGTCCTGGTAAAGTCTATTTTGCATAAAATGAATTAAAAATTGTAAAATATGTACAAAAATTTAATAAAAAATTTATGAAATAAGAACAAAGGTCATTTTCAAAGACAAAAAAATATAATTTTTTGTCCATGAAAGTGGCTTTTATCATTAAAATGACATGGCAAAAGCGGTGCAAATGAGAAAGTGAACAAAAAACGGATTTTTTGGCATTTCAAATAGTGCAAAATACATAAAATGGTCGAAATTGCACATTATGTGTACGGTTATGCAAACTATACCTGAAAATCGGATGCTATAATTAGCTTACAAGCGATTCGGAAGAAAGAATAAGCTTAATAAAGGAGGACATAAATATGAGAAAAAAATTACTCGCAGTATTAATGACCGGTGCTATGGTAGCATCCTTTGCAGGATCAGCTACAGTTGTTTCAGCGAAATCTGATGATGACAACAAGTTAACCGTATGGGCATGGGATCAGAACTTCAATATCAAATCCATGCAGATCGCAGCAGATCAGTATGCAAAAGATCATGAGGGATTTTCTGTAGATATTATAGAGACATCTTCTGATGACTGCCAGACTAAACTGACAACAGCAGCAAATGCAGGCGATTACAGCACACTTCCTGATATCGTTCTTATGCAGGACAACAGCTATCAGAAATATCTGAAGAGCTATCCGGATGCGTTCACAGATCTGAAAGATATCAACATTAACTGGGATGATTTTGGTAAACTGAAACAGTCCTATTCCATGGTAGATGATACACACTATGGTGTTCCGTTTGATAACGGTGCTGTTATTGCATGCTATCGTACAGATATCCTTGATGAAGCAGGATATACAATTGATGATCTGACAGATATCACATGGTCCAAATTCATGGAAATCGGTAAAGATGTTCATGAAAAAACAGGCAAATATCTTCTTACAAGTGAAGCTACAGGCGGCGATACTCTGATGATGATGATGCAGTCCTGCGGAGCTAACTTCGTAAACGAAGATGGCGAAGCTTACATCGTAGGCAATGAAGTGGCAGAGAAATGTATCAATCTTTATGTAGATCTGGTTAAGAATGACGTTGTTAAACTTGTAAATAACTGGGATGAATATATCGCTACTATTACAGGCGGTGAGGCAGCAGGTATCGTAAATGGTAACTGGATCACAGCTACTCTGATGTCTACAGAAGACCAGAAGGGTCTGTGGCAGATTACAACAATGCCTAAAGTAGATGATGTTGATACAGCCACAAACTATGCAAACAATGGTGGATCTTCCTGGTATATTACATCCAACTGCCAGAATGTAGAACTCGCAGAAGATTTCCTTGCAAGCACATTTGGTTCCAGTACAGAGTTCTATGATGCAATCCTTCCGGAAGCAGGTGCAATCTCCTGTTATCTGCCGGCAGGTGAATCTGAGGTTTACAACGAGCCAAATGAATTTTTCGGTGGACAGTCAATCTTCTCAACAATTGTAGAATACTCTTCTCATATTCCGGAGTTCACAAAAACACCGTATCACTATGAAGCAAGAGAATGTGTCAACACAGCAGTTGTAAATATTGTAAACGGTACATCTGTAGAAGATGCTCTTCAGGAAGCTCAGGATACTCTGGCATTCAAGATGACTGAATAAATTCTGATCGTAGGATCAGATGATGTCAGGATTGCGGGAACAGTGAAACTGTGAAGCAATCTGTAGACAGTAATTAAGTGAATGAAAACAGGTAAGTGCGGGGGACTGCCAGCAGTCCCCCTTTTACTGCAAAGAGTTGGTAATTGTCCGGCAAAATGCTGAACAGTTACAGAGTTTTTTGAAAGGAGGAGTTCACGTGAATTCCAAGAAAAAAGGTATGTCTCTGCTTGGCAAGCAGAGAGCTGCAGGATGGATGTTTCTGGCCCCTGCAACTATCATGATCGCGATCATGAGCTTTTATCCAATGATACGTGCATTTATCATTTCCCTGCAGACCGGAGCCGGAGCAAATATGAGATTTGCAGATCCGATCTTCAGCAACTATAAACGTATTCTGGCAGACAAGGTATTTCAGCAGTCTATTGCAAATACATTCCTGTATCTGATCATTCAGGTGCCAATCATGCTGATACTGGCAATTCTTCTGGCACAGCTTCTGAATAACAAAGATTTGAAATTTAAGGGATTTTTCCGTACCTGTGTATTTCTTCCATGTGCGACATCTCTGGTATCCTATTCATTGATCTTCCGTTCCATGTTTGCTACAGATGGTCTGATCAACAGTATTCTGATCAAACTTGGAATCTTATCTACCGGCTATAACTTCCTGGGAAATTCCGCCAGTGCCAAGATTGTAATTATCCTTGCGCTGATCTGGAGATGGACCGGATATAATATGGTGTTCTATCTGGCAGGACTTCAGAATATCGAATATTCTGTATATGAAGCAGCCAAGATTGACGGTGCCAATGGCTGGAAGACTTTCTGGAAGATTACAGTTCCGCTTCTGAAACCGACAATTATCATGACATTCATCATGTCAATTAATGGTACACTGCAGTTGTTCGATGAGTCTGTCAACCTGACAAAGGGTGGACCGGCAAACTCAACAATCACAATGTCCCACTATATTTACAATACATGTTTTATTAACGTACCAAACTTTGGATATGCAGCAGCAATGTCATTTATCATATTCATTATGGTAGCTGTACTTGCATTTATTAATTTGAAAGTAGGTGATACACGTGACTAAGAAAAACAAATCAGCCATTCAGAGAAGATTGATCCCAACCTATATTTTTCTGATCATCGTGTCATTTATTTCAGTATTCCCGTTATACTGGATGATCTCAGCCGCAACTAATACATCCACAGATGTGTCACGTGGACGAATCATTCCGGGAAGCCATTTTATGGAAAACTTCCGTAATCTTACAGCCCAGCAGCCACTGTGGAGAGCACTTGGAAACTCTTTCTTTTATGCAATCCTTACTACAGTGATCTGTCTTCTGGTCTGCTCTATTGCAGGTTACGGATTTGAAGTTTACCATGATAAGTGGAAAGACAGAGTATTTTCAATCCTGCTTCTGGCTATGATGGTTCCGCAGGTTGCAACTATGGTTCCGTTATTCAAAATGTTCTCCAAGGCGGGACTTCTGAATACAGCAGTAGGTTTTATCCTTCCGATTATTTCCACACCGTTTATGATCATGATGTTCCGTCAGAATGCCAGATCATTCCCGGTTGATATTATTGAAGCTGCACGTATTGACGGACTCAGCGAAGTGAGGATTTTCTTCCAGATGTTCATTCCTACAATGAAATCTACATATGCGGCAGCTGCTGTTATTACCTTTATGAATGCATGGAACTCTTATCTGTGGCCAAAGGTAATCATGACAGACAACAAGGCAATGACCATGCCAATGCTGATCGCCAATCTGATCACAGGTTATGTGACAGATTATGGTATGCTGATGTGCGGTGTATTGTTCTGTTCCATTCCTACAATGATCGTATTCTTTGTATTACAGAAACAGTTTGCAGAAGGTATTACCGGAGCAGTCAAATAAAAAACCTGAGAAAGAGAACACCCGGCAGATTACGAAAAGTAATTTTGCCGGGTGTTTTTGCCTGTTTATAAATAAATACATTCAAATTTGAGTAGGCATAATGAAAAAAGTACGGTAAAATAGATAGAGTACAGAAAGTACTTTTCCAGAATAAAATAAGAAGGGGGAGGGCCATGTCCGAAATAAAGAATAAGAAAAAGAAATCAAGTATTATTCAGATCAGTATCGGTGTTCTGGCAGTTATTCTGGCTATCCTTATTATCATAATGATGGGAATTGTCTCAGATATTCAGGGAACGGCCCGTATTGTAAATTATACCGGTTTAGTCAGGGGAGAGACACAGAGACTCATAAAACTGGAGCTTTCCACGCAGCAGGAAAATGAGATGATCCATGAGATAAGAACTTTTATTGATGGTTTGCGAAATGGAAATGATGAATTAAATCTTGTGCGTCTTGATGATGTTGATTTTCAGAATAAAATGCAGGAACTGGATGATAAATTCTCTGACCTGTATAAGAAAATTCATCTTGTGAGGTTCAAAGGGGCCAAGAACACAGATATTATTCCGGAAAGTGAAGAGTTTTTTGTGATCTGTGATGAAGCAACAGGTCTGGCCGAAAAATATTCACAGAAAAAAGCCACATCCTTATCATTGCTTGAAAAATATATCACAGCAGATATTGTTGTGCTGATGCTGCTGATTGGATATGAATTTATAAAAGCAATACAATATGCGGCAATGAACCGTTTACTGCAGCGAAAGGTATATCTGGATGATGCGACGGGACTTCCGAACAAAAATAAATGTGAAGAATTGCTGAATGAGGAAGAACCGGATGCAGATATCGGTGTCTGTAGTTTTGATCTTAATAATCTCCGGCGTATTAATGACAGCAGAGGACATGAAGCCGGTGATGCCTATATCCGTAGATTTGCTATCTGCCTGCGGGATTCCATGCCGGCTGAGCAGTTTGTGGGAAGAGCAGGTGGAGATGAATTTCTTGCAGTTACCCACGGACTGGACAGAGAACAGATGACACAGTGTCTTGAAAAGGTGCGCAGGGATATGACAGAGGAATCCAGAGTGTATCCGGATACTCCTTTAAGCTATGCGGTGGGATTTGCACTGGCCGGCGATTTTCCCGGAAGTACAATGAGAGAGCTGTTTAATTGCGCAGACAAAAACATGTATATTAATAAGAATCATGTAAAAAGGGAAGAGGCCGCAGCAGAAAAGAATCAGGGATATCAGCTGTTAAAGCTGCTTAATCAGCACGGCAGTAATTTCTCAGACTGTCTGTACTGTGATGCCAGGATGGATACCTATCGGGCGATTCGTTCCAGCGAGAATTTTTTCCTGGCTTCTGATGGTGCATATTCCGGTGCTGTGGAACAGATCATAGAGGAACAGATTGAAAAGTCCTGTCAGGCAGATATCCGTGAAGGGCTGGAGATTTCGGAGCTTCAAAAGAAGATGCATACGAAGGAAGATGTGCTGGAATATGAGTATAATATCGGAAAACAGGGGGCATATAACCGCCTGACACTGATTCCGGTGGACTGGGATGAGGACAAAAAGCTGCATCATTTTCTTCTGGCATTTGAAACCATCCGAAAGACTTCTGAAGGCCAGACAGGGGCAAAAGAGCAGCTGCAGCTTTATTATGAACAGCTGAAACAGTCTATCCTGGAAAATGACAGCTATGTGGATGCACTTCTGGAATTGTCAGATGTGATCTATACAGTAAATCTGACAAAGGATGTTTTGGAAAGAAGGATCGTACTGAATGGAAAAGAACAGAAGAGTCGGGAGCTTTTTATGGACTATCCGCTTCCATGTTCTTATCAGGATTACTGTTGGGAATATGAGAAAAAAATCACCCAGGAAACAATTGCCGGTTACTGCATGACAGATAATTGTGAAAAGCTTCGTAAGAGGTTTGAAAACGGAGAAACAAATATGTCTGTGGAATATTGTGCCCGCGAAGATGATGGAAGTATCCGATGGGTACAGAAAACAGTTCTTATGACCAGAGTGGTAGTGTTTGATACAGAAATCCTTGCTGAGGTACCCATGATCTATGCAATCATTCTGTTGCAGGATACCACACAGAGGCATGAACGGGATGAACAGGAACAGGCGCGCCTTCAGGCCGCATTCAATGAGATGCGTGCCGAGAGCAGGGCGAAAACGAATTTCCTCAGCCGTATGAGCCATGATATCAGGACACCTTTGAATGGTATTATTGGTCTGTTAAAGATTGATGAGACTCATTTTGAGGATAAGGCACTGATACGGGAAAATCATAAAAAGATGAAGATAGCAGCGGATTACCTGCTTTCCCTTATCAATGATGTTTTGCAGATGAGTAAAATAGAGGAAGGTCATATTGTTCTGACTCATGAATATATCTATCTTAAAGATCTGGTCTATGAGATTGAGAGTATTATCACTCACAGGGCAGCAGGTGAGGATATTCAGTGGATTTATGAGAAAAATAAGGAGGATATTCCTTATCCGTATGTCTATGGAAGCTCACTGCATCTTCGTCAGATTTTTCTGAATATCTATGGAAACTGTATTAAGTATAACCGGCCGGGAGGAAAGATTACTACGGTAATGGAGGCAGCAGATGTACATGATGGAATCTGTACATACAGATGGACGATTTCTGATACAGGTATAGGGATGAGTCCGGAGTTCCTGAGCCATATTTTTGATCCGTTTTCACAGGAAAAAACAGATGCCCGGAGTGTTTATCAGGGAACCGGTCTGGGAATGGCGATTGCCAGGGGATTGATTGAGCAGATGAATGGAAGTATTGAAGTGACAAGTCAGGTGGGAGTTGGGTCTGTGTTTGTCATTACTATTCCCTTTGAAATTGCCCAGGAACAGAAAAAGGATAAGGAAATTGCTGAGAAATATGATATTCGTGGATTGCATCTGCTGGCAGCCGAGGATAATGAGCTTAATGCAGAAATCGTAGAAATACTGCTGACAGATGACGGTGCGAAGGTTACAGTTGTAAAAAATGGCAGACAGGCAGTGGAGCACTTCGAAAGTAATCCTCCGGGAACCTTTGATGCCATATTGATGGATGTTATGATGCCTGTTATGGATGGTATTGCAGCAACAAAAGCTATACGTGCCATGGACAGGGCAGATGCAAAAATAATTCCGATCATTGCAATGACTGCAAATGCATTTGAGGAAGATGCAAAAAGATGTCTTGCAGCCGGCATGAATGCACATCTGGCAAAACCTTTCCAGATAGAAGACGTGGAAAAAGCCATTGTGGAGTGCTGTGGAAAGTAAAAGCATTAACATTAAACATTTTAAAAGGTGCTGCCTGGGGGACAGTAGGAATCAGAACCAGGTCAGCACCTTTTGTTTGTCAGACAGTCTCTTAGGATATATTTCTGGTGGGCGGTCTTTGAAAGAATATTACAACTGTTTCATGATAAAACGATAGTCTGTAGGCGTCATCTGGAAATTAGCATAAAAAACCTGGTTAAAATACTTGGTAGAAGTATAGCCTACTTTTTCTGAAATATCAGATACTTTCATGGTAGTATGGGCAAGAAGATCCTTAGCGGCTTCCATTCGGCGTTCTGTGAGAAGTTGTGAAAAGCCCATGGAAAGTTCTTTCTTGAGTAATCGGGAAATATAGGAGCTATTACGGTTTATAAATTCTGCGGCATCATTTAATCCAATTTGTTTTTCGTAGTTTTTATGTATGTATTCTATAACAGCATTGACGATTATCCCTGTGTTTCGTGTGGTGACACTGGACAGCTCCTGGATGATGTTTTTAATACAGTTGGAAAAAACAGTTCTGCTGTGTTCGCTGCAAGGTTGTTCCATACAATAGCGTGTGATCGGAGTAGTAAGGTAATTACTATCTTTAGAGTCATCTAGGAAATTTTTAAGCTGGATATGGAGGTTTAATTCTACTAGTTTGATAGCATCCTGCTGATTGAGCAGATTTTCATTCTGTATCAGTGAAAAAAAAGCATCTCCGATTTCCAGCGCATCACAAAGATTACGTGTCTGAATGGCATTGATCAGATTGGAAATGATCTCGTTAATCTCAATAATACTGGAATTGTAATCATTTATTTCTGCAAAAAATAAAATGCTGTCTTCTAGTGAAACAATATCGGAAGCTTTATAGGAAAAGCAATACTGTATCTGTTTATTGAGCTTTGGAAACTGTTGAATAGAATTGCCAAGTTCACTGATTCCGATTGTGATAGAAGAAAAAAGTTTTTCCCTGGTATAGCAGACAAGTGAATGGGCCAGACTTTTGGCTTCAGCAATAGGATCAGCAGATGTAACAGGCATGAGAATATATACAATGTTTCCAATATAACAGGATGCAATGCCCTCATAATCTTTATTGATCTTCTTAGACAGAGAATAAGAAATATAGTATTCCTGATTCTGGAGGATGTTCATCCTGTTCGTAGTGTTACACTTAACCCCAATTAAATAAAATAGATCCGGGTTTAGACCAAGTGAGAGACATTGTCGGAGCTGTTCTGGTGAAAAACTGGTAACAGGATTAATCAGCAAAGTTTCTATAAACTGTTTTTTCAAAAGACTTTGATTTTCCTTAAAAAATTTGGAAAGCATTTTTTTCTGCTTTTCCATATTTTCCTGTTCCTGAATTGCATTTATGGCTTTCTTTAGACAGGAAAGAAATACCTCACTGTTCAGTGGCTTGAGAAGGTAATCAAAAGCATCATATTTCAAAGCTGCCTGTGCATAAGAAAATTCAGAGTATCCGGAGACAAAGATGACCAGCAGTTTTAGCTGTGATTCGGATATTTTCTGAAGAAGACTAATTCCGTTTTCACAGGGCATTTGAATGTCCGAAAACAGAATATCTGGATTCTCTGTCTGAATGATGGTCCAGGCATCTGCTGCATTAGAAGCTGTCAGGATGGTATGGGATTTAAAGTCAGACTGCCGGATTATATTTTCCATGGTCTGAAGTGCAATTGATTCATCGTCAACAAGTAATATTTTCATTTCAAATTTCCTGCTTTCTCAATTGGTTTTTCCACTAGTTTCAAAGGAAGGCGGACTATGATACATGCTCCGCTGTTTTCATTATTCTGTAGGATCAGTCCATGATCTTCGCCGTAATAGAGCTTTAGTCGTTTATCAATATTGTAAATGCCATAAGAGGTGGCTGGCTTTTGCTGAAAACTTTTGGAAAAATCTTCAAGAAATTCCCGGGAAAAACCTGGACCATTATCTTTTACACAAATCTGAAGGTTGGTACCATCGGTACTTCCAAGAATGGCAATGATACCTTTGTCAGAGATTTTTGATGTTCCGTGGATCACTGCATTTTCGATTAGAGGCTGGATGATCAGTTTGGGAATATAGTAATGGTATAGTGATTTGGGAATATCAATTAAAATGGACAGATTATCTCCGAAACGGAGCTTCTGTATATAGGTATATTCTTTTACATAATACAAAGCCTCTTCTATGGTGCTGAATGGCTTGCCTTTCAGGGACATGCGTTCAATATCTGCAAGTGCAGTCAGAGCATGATGACATTCTTCTTTTCTATCCATATCTACCAGGCCGGAAATACAATTTAAAGTATTGTAAAGAAAGTGAGGATTGATCTGTGCCTGGAGGCTCTCAATTTCAATGTTTTTTGTAAGAATTTCCTGTTCATGGATCTTTTCAGATAATGTATGGATACGTGAAAGAGTCTGATTGTATACATTGGATAACTGGGAAAATTCAATGGAACTCTCCATATGGATAAATGCATCATTATTGATCGCTTTTGTTTTATTCAGTTTTTCCATAAAATAGTCAAATTCATCTGCTATGCTCCGGGAGATAAAGCGTGTTGCTCCGATGATTGCAATCAGAGCAAGAATAGAGGGGAAAAGCAACAGGATTACAAACATCCGGGCATTTTTATAAACTAATGACTGATTAGTTATCAGCAATAATTGCAGATTATTTATGCTGGTGGAAAAAGAAGATGCTGTATATTTATACGTCTGTGTATTCAGACGTTTATTTTCTACGAGCTCAAAAATGTTCTGTTCTGAAAGTTCAGTAGTATTTCTAAAAATATGATGATTATTATCAATTAAAACAAATTGGTACACGTTACTATTAAGGGAAAAGATTTTGTCAAAAACAGTAGCCTTGGGTTCTACGATTAGTGTACCAAGACGATTCTTTCCTGTAGTTTCAGTTTTTCCAGTCCATTGATAAATATTTCTACATATGTACAATTTATCTGAATCATCAGTACTCCCAAAGAGAAAAGGTAATCCGTGAAAATCATCACCTTTTTTCAGAATCTCTGTAATGTAAGAGGGAGAAAGATCGGATACCAACTGTGATGAGTAGTTGGTTGTTGAAATCAGCTTTCCGTTGTTAGTGATAAAAAATACATTATCTGAATAGTTCATGCTTAAAGAAGGATAATAGGGAGCATCGTTTAATAAAAGCTGTTGGAATTCCAGCCCATCATCCTGTGTTATATTTATAAGATTGTTCTGTGTTGCATTTTTATAGAAAAAGATACTGGAATCGGAGGTAAACTGAGAAAAATAGGATTCCAGTGATGTGAGCGCCGTATTAGAGTAGGCTGTTTGTTCATGTTCGGAGGATTCCTTCACAGAATGAAAATAAAATATGGTATCAATTGCTCCGATGGAGAGAAATGTGATTAGTAAGATAGGAATCACATAACGTGTGTATTTGATTCGAATACTGATGGGGCGAGTTATTTTTTGTTTCATACAAACCTCTTTCTTATAAATGTATCAAATTATTCTGCTTTTTTATTATAACATATGAGATTCGGAAAAAAAGAGGTGGTAAAAAATTTGGTATAGGATGTCATTATTCTGGAATCGAAAAACACTATAAATGAGAATATAATAAAGACATCAAAGAACAGGAGGTTTTTATTTATGAGAAAGAGAGTAATCAGTACCTTGTTGGCAATGGCAACAACAGCAGGTTTATTTGCCGGAAATGTATCTGCAGTGTACGCAGAAGGAAAGTCATCCGGAGATTATGAATATCAAGAGCTTGAGGATGCCGAGATTACATATTATAATTATTCTGTAGAAGGAAAAGAACTGTATGAGAAGGAAATCGCTGCTTACAATGAAGTTCATCCGAACGTGAAAATTAATCTTGAACTTGTTGGCGGCGGTACAGACTGGCGTTCTACATTAAAGGCTGAAATTTCAAGTGGTCAGGCACCGGATCTTGTGGTTATGGAAGGTGCATCAGATTTTGATACATTTGGCGATATGATTGAAGATCTTAGTGACCAGCCATGGGTGGAGCATATATATGAAAACAATGTCAGTGACTGTAAAGTTGGGGATGCAATAGTTGGTGCACCATCAGGTGTAGTGTGCTATGGTCTGCTGTATAACAAAGCTGTTTTTGAGGCCTGTGGCATTGATGGTTCTACATTAAAGAGTTACGATGATATTGATGCAGCTTTTGGCAAAGTTCAGGATGCTATTGATGCAGGAGAACTTGCAGATCAGTTCCCAGATCTTGAAGCGGTTGTTTCACTTCCGGCGGCAGAATCATGGGTACTTGCAAATCATGGTGCAAATCCGGCAATTCAGGCAGAGTTTGGAACTGCATTTGAAACTTATGAAGCGAAGTCTCTTGATTTTAAATATGCAGATGCATTAAAGGACTATATTGATCTGATGGTAAAATATTCTCCTGATGCAGACAAACCAGAAGCATTGGTTGGAGTTGATTATGATAGTGCAATGGGCGGTTCCTTCTGTATTGGAAAAACAGCTGTTATTCAGATGGGACAGTGGGTTGCTCCTGTAATCGATGAAATTGATCCGGAACTTCGTGAGAACATTGGCGTTCTTCCAATGCCTTTAAAGGGAGTGGATGAAGATAATATCTGTTATGGTATTGCTTCCTATTTTGTTGTCAACAAGAATTCAGATGATGCAAAAAAAGCTGCTGCAAAAGATTTTGTAAATTGGCTGCTTATGTCTGATGAAGGAAAAGCATTAATTACTTCTAATATCAGTCTTCCATTTGATAATTTTGCAGATTTTCCATCTGAAAACGTAATCAGTCTTGCATGTGAACCATATGCAAAAGAAGGAAATACGTTCTCATTAGTATTTGGTGGTTATCCAGATGGTTGGTCTGATTTATTAGGCGCTGGAATCCAGAGCTATATTGCCGGGGAAAAAGAGTGGGATGCTGTTGTTGAAGAAGCAAAAGCAAACTGGGCAGAAATGAGATAAAGAAAAGTTTCAGGACAGCCGGAAAACACTCTGGCTGTCCTTTTATGGAGGAAACGATATGCGTAAATCGAAAAAAATATTCTGGCTTTTTCTTGCTCCCTGTTTGATTACTTTTTGTATTGCTGTTGTAATTCCTACAATAACAGGTATTTATTATTCTTTTACAGACTGGGACGGACTCCATTCAAATTGTGATTTTGTTTTTCTGGACAATTACATCAGTGCATTTCATGATATTTACTTTCAAAATGCTTTTGTTTTTACTTTTAAATTTGTAATTATAACAGTGATAGCGGTAAATGCGGTTGCATTTGCAACTGCTATGTTGGTAACTCAGAATATAAAGGGAAAAAATCTATTTAGAAGTATTTTCTTTATGCCTAATCTGGTAGGTGGTGTGCTGGTAGGATTTGCATGGCAGTTTATTTTTTGTGATGTATTTGACAGTATTGGAGAGCTTCTTGGAATTAACTGGCTTTGTGATTGGCTTTCTACTAAGTCTACAGGTTTTTGGGGTTTGGTTATTCTTGTTGTATGGCAGATGAGCGGATATATGATGCTGATCTACATTGCACAGATACAGAATATTCCGGAAAATCTGTTGGAGTCTGCGAGAATTGATGGTGCAAGTTCTTTTCAGTGTTTCTGGAAAATTAAGCTTCCATTGATGATGCCTGCTTTTACTATTGGACTTTTCCTTACTCTTACAAATTGTTTCAAACTGTATGACCAGAATCTGACTTTAACTGGAGGTGGCCCGGCGAAATCTACAGAAATGCTTACTATGGATATTTGTAATACAGCATTTTCAAGAAACATGTATGGAATGGCACAGGCAAAAGGAATTATCTTCCTTGTTGTAGTTGCACTTATTACAGTAAGCCAACTGATGTTTACCAAATCTAAGGAGGTGGAGATGTAATGCAGAGGAAAAAAATAATCTCTAAAACAGTGATTATCTTGTGTTGTATTATACTGGCAGCATTTTTTATCTTCCCGATTTTATTATTGTTTATTAACTCATTTAAATCTTTAAAAGAAATTTATATTAGTGTTCTCCAGCTTCCTAAGACACTGAATTTGGACAATTATATTTCAGCGTTCAAAGAACTGGATTACCTGAATGCCATCAAAAATTCCCTGATCATAACCTGTACGGTAACGGTTGCAAACGTGATCTGCTGTTCTATGGCAGCGTGGGTACTGGTACGATATAAGACAAAAACAAGCAAACTGATATTTACCATTTTTTCTGTTGCAGTGCTTGTTCCATTTCAGTGTGTTATGCTTCCATTACTGGCAGAAATGGGAAAATTAAATATGATTAATATGCCAGGACTGATGCTTGTAAATCTTGGATTTGGTTCTTCTATGTCGATCATTTTGTTCCATGGATTTATGAAAAATGTTCCGGTAGAGTTGGAAGAGGCTGCGTCAATTGATGGTGCCAGCCAGCCAAGAATATTCTTTACAATTGTGTTGCCCCTGATTAAGGGAATTGCAGTAACTGTTGCAATCTTGAATGTTATGTCTCTTTGGAATGATTATTTACTCCCATCGTTGACAATCAACCGAAGTGGAACGCAAACTCTTCCTCTTCGGACTTATCTGTTCTTTGGTGCTTACACAAAGAAATGGAATCTTGGTTCTGCGGCGCTTGTTATGGCAATTATTCCGGTAATTATTTTTTATGTTCTTTGTCAGAAGCACATTATTAAAGGTGTAACTGAGGGAGCGGTGAAAGGTTAAGTTTTACTGGCTGTGATGAATAGTGACGGTTAATACGGAAAAAGGAGATAGAAAATATGTGTTGGACTGTAAATGAAATAAAAAAAGGTGTTTGGCATGTTGATGAGAGTGGATTGAATGCCATGTATGTAGTAAAGGGTAGTAAAATGTCTGCAGTAATTGATGCAGGAACTGGAATCGGTGATTTTAAGGGGCTGGTAGAGTCTTTGGTAGACAATCCCTATGTTGTGCTGATTACTCATGGACATGTAGACCATGCTGGCGGATGTGGTCAGTTTATAGAGGCTTATATTAATGAAAGAGATTATCAGGCTGCGTTGAATATAAAGGTAGAAGATCGAGAAAGATATTTAAAGAATATGGAAAGTGCCGGTGCTGTTGCACCTGGAAGCTTGAGTATTGCGGAAGAACTAAAAAATGATAAGAAACCAGAGTTTCGTTTTATGAAAGAAGGGGACATTTTTGACCTTGGAGATAAAAAGCTGGTTATATATGAGATGACAGGACATACGGCTGGATCTGTATGTATTCTGGATGAAGAGGATAGAATTTTGTTTTCCGGTGACAGTGTAAATGATTTGGAACTGATCTGTGCTCCGGCCAAGGATCGAGAGGCTTTACTGAAGGAATGGTATGAGGCTGGAAAAAGAATTTTTGCAAGAAAAGATTCATTTGACATCTGTGGCGGTGGGCATTGTCTGATTCCAATTGAAAAAGCAGAAGAAACACTGACATGTGGGGAAATGATTTTATCTGGTGAATTACAGGCAAAAGTTGAAAAGGTTCATTTTTTCCATGCACCGTTTTATAAGTATAAAGACAGTCGACTTTATAATGGAGATTTTGCAGCATTGCATTCAGAGGATAAATAAAGAGAATTTGAAGCTATTACGTGAGGTGAGTTAATAGTATTGTTTCAAGTGAACTCTAACGGTATGACTAAAAAATTGTATATTGTAAGTATAAAAACACGAAAAATGTCCTTGGTAGCTAACCTGGGACATTTTTCTGTATGTGGAGATGGAATGTCTATGATGTAGTGAGAAGATGAGAAATTGAGTTAAAAACGTGAAAATATTATGAATAAAGGCTCATAAAACGTGAAAAATAAATTGACAAATACTCATAAAACGTGATAGCTTTGAAGAAAGGGGGCAGTTCTATGTATTTAAAAAGAAAGATAGATGAGTATCTGTTAGAGTGGAAAAAAAATGAAGAAAGACTTCCGTTAATTATAAAAGGTGCAAGGCAGATTGGAAAAACGGAATCTATTAATCATTTTGCAGAACAAAATTACAGTAATATTGTGAGTATTAATTTTGTTCTGGAACCTAAATATAAAACAATATTAAGTGACGGATATGCTGTTGAAGATATTATAAAAAATATTTCTATGATAGATACATCAAAAAAATTTATAGCAGGTGACACTGTGATTATTTTTGATGAATTACAGGAGTTTCCGGATATTGCAACTGCTCTGAAGTCATTCAGGATAGATGGAAGATTTGATGTCATATGCAGTGGTTCTTTGCTTGGAATCAATTACAGAAAAATTCATAGTAACAGTGTGGGATATAAAACAGATTATGAAATGTTTTCGATGGATTTTGAAGAATTTCTGTGGGCAAAAGGATACTCAGAGAAGCACATTGAAGATATCCTGAAACATATGCAGACAGGAACTCCATTTTCAGAAACCGAATTATCAGTCTATAAAAAATTGTTTTTGGAATATTGTGTACTTGGCGGTATGCCTGCAGTAGTAAAAGTATATATTGAAAAAAATCTTTTTACAGATACTCTGGAAATCCAGAGACAGATCCAGATGGATTATGAAGAGGATATCAGAAAATACGCTGAAGGTCTGGATCAGACTAAAATTGTAAGTGTCTATCGGAACGTACCTGTACAGCTTGCAAAAGAAAATAAAAAATTTCAATTAAGTAAAATAGACAAAAAAGCCAGAAGTCGGGAATATATGGGATGTATAACCTGGCTCGAAGATGCAGGTGTGATTTCTGTATGTTATTGTCTGCAGTATCCGGAGCTTCCATTAAAGGGAAACTATGATGACTCAAAATTCAAAATCTATTATCCAGATACAGGATTGTTGATTGCTTCATTAGATGAGGAAGCACAAGAAGATCTTCGGGCGAATAAAAATCTTGGAGTATACAAAGGGGCTTTATATGAAAATTTTGTAGCAGAGGCGTTTGTGAAACAGGGGCTTGGACTATATTACTATAAAAAAGAAAATGCTACCTTGGAAGAAGATTTTTTTGTAAGAACAAAGGATGAGCTGGTTCCGGTAGAAGTGAAGGCGAACAGGAACCGATCTAAGTCATTGAGGCAATTGATATCCGGTGATTCTTATGGAGATATTCACTGGGGAATAAAACTTGCAGACAGCAATGTTGGAATAGAAGACGGGATTTACACATTCCCATATTTCTGTACGTTCTTATTAAAACGATATCTCAGGGGAAAATGATAGCTATGTGGAGGCGAATCATACAGTAAAAAAATATTGATTCACGCAGAAACAGATAGTAAGTTGACTCTTGTTCCGATAAAAATATAAAAATCAATAGTCTTAGGATTGAAATCCTAAAACTATTTATTTTTATATCTATTTTGGAATATAATTAGTAAAAAAGAAGGGAGCATTATTATGATTATAGAAAGAAAAGAATATTTAGAAAAACTGATAGCCTGGAAAGATAAGCAGTTGATTAAAATTGTTACAGGTGTACGACGTTGTGGAAAATCTATGCTTCTGGAAATTTATCGCAATTATTTAAAAGAGCATGGGATTGAGGAAGAACAGATTATTTCTATTAATTTTGAAGATCTTGATTATGAAGAACTGACAGATTACAGGAAATTATATAAATATTTAAAGGAACGTCTGATTGATGGAAAAATGACATATATTTTCCTTGATGAAATTCAGAATGTAACAGATTTTCCGAAAGTGCTGGACAGTCTTTATATTAAAAAAAACATAGATATTTATGTGACTGGTTCCAATGCATATATGTTGTCCAGTGAGATTGCAACTATGATTTCAGGAAGATATATTCAGATTGAAATGTTGCCGTTGTCTTTTAAGGAATATATGAAGAGTACTGGCAGTATGAATGACAGAGGAATCAAATATGCTGAGTATTTGCAGAATAGTTCATTTCCGTTTACACTGGAATTAAAAAATCAGCCAGATGAGATCAGAGATTATCTGGAGGGAATCTATAATACGATTGTTGTAAAGGATATTATAAACAGGAAAAAAATCACAGATACTATGATGCTTAAGAGTGTCTTAAGATTTGTATTTGATAATATAGGAAATCCATTGTCATCAAAAAAAATTGCAGATACGATGACCTCAGAAGGGCGAAAAATTGATACAAAAACGGTGGAAAAATATCTGGAGGCTTTTAGCGAGAGCTATATTATATATCAGGCAAAACGTTATAATATAAAGGGAAAACAATATTTAAAAACTCTTGAAAAATATTATATAGTTGATATTGGAATGAGGTATATGCTTTTAGGTTCGAGGCAGGCAGATGCAGGACATGTTCTGGAAAATATAGTCTATCTGGAATTGTTACGTCGAGGATATGATGTGTATGTTGGAAAAATCGATTCATATGAAGTGGATTTTGTGGCACAGAATAAAAAGGGAACGGTATATTTCCAGGTGGCACTGACTGTACGAGATGAAAATACACTTTTGAGAGAATTAAGACCATTACAGGCGATACGAGATCATTATCCAAAGATTATCTTAACAATGGATGAAGAACCAGAAGAACAATATGAGGGAATTCGACGTATTAATGCCAGAGACTGGTTATTGGGGATTGTAGACTGAACAATGCAAATTAATTAGCACTCATCACTTGATAATGGAAGTTGATTTTTGTCCTGTCTTGTGTATCCCGGAAGTGCCTGTTTTACAGGCTTTCCGGGGCATCAGTCATTTTGTCTGGTATTGTAAAGCAGTGTCAGATTTGTCGTAAATGTCGTAAATTTGTGGTCAAAAAATGATGAGAAATGGAGAGTGCTAATAAAATGAACGCAGGCAGCGAAGCAACTTGGCAAGTATGGTTTTCTTCGCAGAGATTATCTGAAGAACCATCGAAATTAAACTTATCAGGTGATGCTTCTGCAGGACACCATTGGAGAGCATCTTCTGGAAGTAGATAAGGCAGCCAGAGAACGGGAAGAGGTAATTCTGAAACAGTTGGAAGAAAAAGAACCACTGCGGGATAAAGAAGCAGATCAAATGGCATGGGTAAGTGCTGCTAATCAGCACAGAGCAATTGCGAAAGAGATTATTCTCAGGAAATTAATTTATGTTTAAATGAAGGGGATGAGGTCGTGGATTGCGACCTCATTATTATATGTGAACATGAAATAGCAGTAGGCAGAATGAAAGAGTTGGGGTAAAATAAGAACATAGATTTTGGAGATTTAAAGAAATCGTTTTGAGGTATCAATCTGGAACTTCAAAATGGAAAAGTTGCGACAGTGTCGCAACAATTATCGAAAAGGAGGTTGCTTTGATGGAAAAAAAACATTCTGAAAAAGAAAAAACAAGTTTGGATTCACCGAGTCCAAAATTAAATAAAAGTATGATTGCTTACCATGAAACAGGAGATTTATTTGCTGATACATGTGAAATCGTGGAGAGTGCACAAAGTATTGCGTATGCGGCTGTCGATACAATTCTGGTTCAAAGGAACTGGTTGTTGGGAAAACGAATTGCTATAGAGTGTCTGAATGAAAATGGAAAAGCGGACTATGGCAAAAAAACTATGAAAAAGCTATCATCAGAATTAAAAGAAAAATATGGCAAAGGCTTTGACTTTAGTAGTCTTTATAAATATATGAAATTTCATCAGGAATTTCCTCAAATTTTGGACTCACTGCGTCCAAAGTCTGGGCGTCCCTTGTCATGGACGCATTATAGAATTTTGCTTCAGGAAACATCACCAGAGGCACGAGTATGGTATGCAAAAGAGGCACAGGAGCAAGCATGGTCCGTTCGGACTTTGCAACGGAATATTTCTTCACAGTATTATTACCGCATGCTCATGTCTCAAAATACAGAACCTGTAGAAAAAGAAATGAAAGAACTAACAGCTACTTATCAGGCTGATAAGCTGGAATTTATCAAAAATCCAGTAATAGCAGAATTTCTTGGACTATCTTCTAATACAGACTTTACAGAAAGTGAATTGGAGCAGAGAATTATCACGCATATTCAAAAATTTCTCATGGAGTTGGGGAAAGGATATGCATTTGTAGCGAGACAACAGCATATTCGAACTGAAAAAGAAGATTATTACATTGATCTTGTTTTTTACAATTACATTTTGAAGTGTTTTGTATTGATTGATTTAAAAACGTCGAAAATCACACATCAGGATGTGGGACAGATGGATATGTATATTCGTATGTATGATGAAATGAAGCGAAATGAAGGGGATAATCCAACATTAGGCATTATTTTATGTTCTGATACAGACGAAGATATTGCAAAATATTCTATATTGCATGGGCACGAACAATTATTTGCATCTAAATATAAAACTTGCCTTCCATCAGAAGAACAGCTTCGAGAAGAGATTGAAATTCAGAAGAGATTTTATTATCTACAGAAAGAAGAAGACAAAGAAAATAAAGATTTATAAAATATGAGTAGAGAAAGGCGTGAGTCATAGAAATATGGCTTGCGTCTTTTTCTTTGCCTGAAAGGAAGTGATAAGTTTGAACAAGAAGTTTTTGAAGCATTATATGGAAACCAATCCAGAAGGGACAGCACAGACCTATATCTTTCTGGTGGACAATCAGGATATCGCACTGAACATTGTGATGTCAGGTTATCAGGCACTTTGTCTGGTGCAGGAAGATGACGGATATTATTTCAGTGCAGATTCCTTTATAGAAGAAATGAGAGCTATTCAGTTTACTGGAAGTTGCCAGTGTGCCTATCATTATGTGGCTTCCTGTTCAGTGAAGTGGGTAAATGATAAGTTACTGACATTTTTCAAAGACGCTGGTCTTGATGGAAAAGCAGGCTGGCAGTTGTTCAAAGAGAAAGAGTATCTTGGCAAACTGGATAATCAGAAAGAAGTTGAGAAATTACTGGAACAGTATATTCTTCGGTTTGAGCGAAATCCAAAAGAAGAACCGGAACTGAGCCGTTTTCACTTATTTGATGCAAAAGGGAATGTGAAAGGTGTCCGGGATATGGAGATTGTAGATTACCTGGTGGAGAATATGAAGAATCGGGAGATCCATGTAGGTGGACAGCTTGTGTATTATGAAGGTGATGAAGGATATTGTTTCCATGATTCAGAAACCAAAACGGATGCAGGAATCAGAGACATTCCTATGACACAGATGGTATATGATGCGTTCCGTAAACAGAGAGAGCTGAACCTGATGCCTTCTATTTCATCGCATACTCTTCGTCATACGGGATGTACCAGATTGGGTGAGAACAATGTCAATCCCAAAGTTATGCAGTATGTGATGGGGTGCTGGATGTCCAGTGGACATCCGTTTAGCACCGACCGTAGCGGAGCGAAGAACATTCAGATGCACAGATTACAATGAATGTCTACAATCATATTGCAGAGAAGTCTCACGTGGAAAATGAGATGTCTAAAATGAATCTGCCGGAAACTGTACCTGCTGTGGTATAAACCATAAGCCGTTGTCGTAAAATGTGGTAAGAAAATCAGACGAATATATTTTTCCAAGAATTTGTCGTAAAAATGTGGTCAAATCAAGAAAATCGAGTGCGAAAGAGAATGTTACGCCATGCACAGCTCGGGAAAGAATTCCCTCGCTGTAGGGCTGTCGCCCTATAAAATAGCAAAAAAAGACGCCTTTGCAAGTAAACTAGCAGGGCGTCTTTTTTCACCATTTTGCATGGCTCGTAGCGTTCACAAAATCTTCACAAAAAATTAGCACTCACCTCTTGTTATTACAGCGTAGCTTTTGTTTTAGTTCATAGAGTGCCGTAAAGTGCCTATTTACAGGCTTTTCACGGGTTTTATGAATTTATCACATTTCATCAAAAATCGTCAATATACAAAAATTTGGTGTCAAAATTGGTGTCAAATAACCTTGATTTGAGATTTTGATGAGTAACACATCAGTATAAAAAATTGAATATTTCATAGACTATGGAACGCCTAACATGACGTTCCTTTTCTATTTCCAGCCGTTCTTATTGGACGGCTATTTTATTACCCAAAATGAAAGGAGCATTAGATTTATGAAAAAGACATGGAAACGATTGTGTACGGGCTTCTTAGCTCTTGCAACTGTCGTTACTGCTTTGCCGACTACACCCGTTCATGCAGAAAGTAAGCAATACTGGACGGAGTCAAAAGAGCGTGTCGGTATCGTTGAAAAAGTAATGAATGACGGTTCAATTGGTTCTACCTTTAATGAGGGACATTTGACCGTTGAGGGCGAGGACGCTTACTGTATTGACATCAACACAGACTTTAAGAATGGTTACAAGACCAGAGCTGACGTAAGCACCCGTATGAGTGCCGACCAGATAAGCGACGTTGCCTTATCTATCGAATATGTAAAACAGTACACAGACAGCCACAGCGGAATAAGCAAAAATCACGCTTATCTTTTAAGACAGCTTGTAGTCTGGCAGAGATTGAGCGTACATCTTGGCTGGCAATGTGATAACGTGCGAGCTTCTTATGATGAAATTCCAAAGGCTACGCAGGACGAAGTTTTCTCTGGTGCGAAAGCCTTTGTCAAAGAAAATAAAGGACGCTATGAATGTGGCGGTTATATCTACTCTGGCGAGGGGCAGGAATTGGGACAATTCTGGGCGAAACTGAATGTCGGAAATACGAAACTGCAAAAGGTTTCCAGTAATGCCAGCATCACAGACGGTAACGGGAATTACTCAATCGCTGGTGCAACATACGGTGTCTTTTCTGATAAAGACTGCACAAAACAGCTTGCCACCCTTACGACTGATGAAAACGGAAACACAGATATTGCAGAGGTAAAAGCAGGCACAGTCTATATCAAGGAATTATACGCACCAGCAGGATATAAAGTGGATAAAACTGTATATTCCTTAAAGGTTGAAGTTGGAAAGACAGCAATTTTGAAAGTATCAGATACGCCAAAAGTAACGGACACTTTGATTGAGCTTTTCAAGATTGATATGGAAACACAGAAAGACAATCCGCAAGGGAACGCTTCTTTAGCAGGTGCGGAATTTACATGGAAGTATTATGCTGGCTTCTACAATAAAGACAATCTCCCTGCCGAAGCTACTCGTACATGGGTTACAAAGACAATCGCTGAAACAGACAGCGACGGGACAACCCACTACATCACAAAATTAGCGGACACATGCAAAGTATCTGGCGACAGCTTCTATATGCAGGACGGCAAGGCGGTTCTTCCACTTGGAACACTAACCGTAGAAGAAACAAAAGCTCCAAACGGCTACTTGTTAGAGGGTGCATATATGCAGGCTGGCGATAAGTCCGAACAGATAAAAGGCTTATATGTAACACAGATTACCGAGGACGGCGACCTTGCCGTATTATCTGGAAGTAACCAGTTTTCCGTATCAGACAAGGTTATCCGTGGCGGTGTCAAAATTCAGAAACGAGATTTAGAAACGGGCGATACAAAGCCACAAGGAAGTGCCACTTTGAAAGATACTGCCTTTGACATCATTTCCTTAAATGATAATGCAGTATTGGTTGAGGGCAAGTTATACAAGAAAAATGAAGTGGTAAAGACAATTCGTACAGATATTGAGGGTGTCGCTTCTACTTCTTCTGACCTCTTACCTTATGGAAAATTCCGTATCGTTGAGAGTGAAGCTCCCAACGGTTACTTAACTGACGGTGCAAAGCCGATTGATTTTACAATCACAGAAAATGGAAAAATCGTGGACTTAACCGAAAAAGCCCATTCTATCTATAATCAGATTAAGCGTGGAGATATTGAGGGTGTAAAAATCGGTGCAGGCACACACAAGCGTCTTGCTGATGTTCCTTTTAGGATCACAAGCAAGACAACGGGCGAAAATCACGTCGTGGTAACTGATGATAACGGGCAATTCTCCACTTCTGCTGAATGGGCTTCTCATAAGCACAATACCAACGCAGGAAAGACCAGCGAGGACGGTGTGTGGTTTGGAACTTCTGAACCAGACGACAGCAAGGGTGCATTACCTTATGATACCTACATCATTGAAGAAATGCGTTGTGATAGTAACAAAGGCTTTGAACTTATCCCACCTTTTGAAATCGTGGTATCAAGAAATAACCTTGTGATTGATTTAGGGACGCTGACTGATGAATACGAAAAAGAAATCTCTATCCATACCACAGCGACCAGCAAGGACGGCGAAAAGACTATCCTTGCAGGAAAAGAGGTAACAATCGTTGATACGGTCAAATTAGACGGACTTACAAAAGGCTCAAAATATCAGCTCAAAGGTTGGCAGATGTTAAAGGAAGAAAACGCCGAGCTTGTCATTGACGGAAAGCGTGTAGAAAATGACTATACCTTTGTCGCTGATGATGAGGAAATGAAAATAGAAATTACATATACATTCAATGCGTCCGAGCTTGGCGGTAAAAATCTGGTAACATTCGAGGAATTATACGATTTGAGCAATTCAGACGAACCCGTAAAAGTTGCGGAGCATAAAGACATTAAGGACGACGGGCAGACCGTACTTATCACAGAGCGTATCATCAAGATACATACAACCGCTACCGATAAAGACGGCAACAAAGAGCTTGAAGCTGAAAAAGAGGTAACAATCATTGATACCGTAACCTTAGAGGGCTTAGAAATCGGTACACAGTACAAACTTGTGGGCTGGCAGATGTTGAAAGAAGAAAATGCAGAACTTCTTATCAATGGAAAGCGTGTGGAAAGTGATTATACCTTTACCGCTGACAGCGAAGCTATGAAAGTGGAAGTTGCCTTTACCTTTGACGCTACTTCTCTTGACAGCAAACAGCTTGTAACTTTTGAGGAATTGTACGATTTAAGCAATCCAGACGAACCGAAGAAAGTTACCGAACATAAGAATATTGAGGATAAGGGACAGACGATTACCTTTAAGGAAAAGCCAGAAGAACCAGAGAAACCCGAAACACCACCGACACCAGAAAAGCCTAGCAGACCTAGCGACAGTCCCAAAACGGGCGACAGTACAAATGTAATGGCATTTATCGTGATGTTGCTTGCGTCTGCTGGTGGACTGGCTGGAACATATCTTTACAAACGCCGTAAAATGAAGAAATCATAAGGCGGTAACGGTATGAGGAAAGAAAAATCACGCTCTCCGCCGAAGCTGTCAAACGGCAGATTTTTGCTTATTCTGGCTTGTCTGCCTACAACCTGCAAGAACACGGATAGTCAAGGGTGCGTAAGCATTGATTTTACCCTTTACTATCTGGGGGATTGCTGGTACTTCCCAAACCGCCAGAATAAGAAATCACAATTAAAAAACTTATCAAATATAGAAAGAAACGAGGTAAAACAATATGGAAATGAAATATGTCGTGCCAGATATGACACAGTCTTTTGGAACTCTTGAATTTGCAGGCGAAAGCGAGCCAGTCTTTGAAAGAGATAAAAATAACCGCAGGGTCTTAGCCAGACGAAGCTATAACCTTTATTCTGACATACAGAAAGGCGAAAATGTTGTGGTGGAAATTCCTGTGCAGGCTGGCGAAAAGCATTTCAAGTATGAACAGAAAGTAAAACTTGTCAATCCGAAGTTATACGGCAGAGGTTACGCAATCGGGGATATGGGACATACCGATTATGTATTAGTTGCTGATGATATTGTAGCAGTTGAAGAAAAGTAAAGGAGTGAAGAATTTATGAGATTATCAAACGGGTTTGTTATTGACAAAGAGAAAACATTTGGAGAATTAAAGTTTACAGCGGTACGTGATGTGTTCTTGCAGAATGAGGACGGGACACCGAGTACCCAGCTTAAAAAGCGTATCTATGATTTGAAGTGCAGTCTGCACGGTGGAATTATCCCCGTGTCTGTACCGCCAGAAGTACCGTTAAGGGAATTTCCTTACAATGCAGTTGTGGAGCTTGTCAATCCAGTAGCCGATACGGTATCAAGAAAAACCTATACGGGTGCAGATGTGGACTGGTATGTAAAGGCAGAGGATATTGTGTTGAAGAATAAAGGCAACCAGAACGCAGGTAGCCCACAGAACCCTACACCGCAGGGACAGCCGAAGAAATAAAAGTGATGTATTTGTCTTAATTTTGATTGACACGAACAATGCGGAGTGATATATTTATCTCATAAAGATACAAAAACATCTCATTTGAAAGGAGAGATAAATATGTCAAAGAAACAAATTAAAAAAATTATTTTTATGGGGGTAGGGTGTGCTTTATTGCTTATTGTTGGTACAATCTACTCCCTATTATACAATGATGGACGCTGGGTCAAAAATATGGATATGTCGGAATATGTATTTTCTTACAAGGATATTCCTATGTTAGTAATTGGAGCTTTAATAGCACTATATGCTATCTATATAGTAATTATCTGCTTTAAAAATGTCTTTTCAAAAAACAGCAGGGAAAAACGATATTCAAGAACAATTTCTCCTTACTGGGGATTTTGTGGAATGTTTGGTTTTCTGGGGTTTGGCGGATTTTGGACATACTATAAATTTGGAGAAATATTTCCTTTTGCTTTTTTCATATTTTTTGGTTTTTTCAGTTTTTTCTTTGAAGGTAAACTTTCTCATATCTTAGAAGATGAGCTTTTTCAAGAAAATAAACGTAAGGCACAATTAGAAGCCTACAAGATAGGTTTTAAACTATTATTTGTAGTTATCTGGCTTATGGCAATAGGTATGTTTTCCCGTAATGTTGAGTGGTGTGCAATATTTATGCTGATTTCTGTTTCACTTATCTATGCTCTTGTTCTTTTTCTTAGCAACTATTTATTATATCGTTATGAAAAAAGGGAATAAATTATGGAAGCAAAGTTTGTATGTAATTTAAAAAAATATCGTGTAGCACAAGAATTAACACAAGAACAACTCGCTGACATTGTAGGTGTTCGTCGTGAAACTATTATGAGATTAGAAAAAGCACAATATAATCCGTCACTTAAATTGGCAATAGATATTTCAAGAGCTGTAAAAGCTCCGATAGAAGATATATTTATTTTTGAATAAAGACAGTTTAAAGCAGTTAGTCTTAGGATTGACTGCTTTTTTCATATCCAGAAAGGAGTGATTGATTTATGCGTAAGATTTGTAACAAAGGACACCGTATCAGAGCCAGCGACAAGCACCTTGTCTACCACTTTTCCATAGGAACGCTTCTGTTTGTATTTGTAGCGGTTCTTCTGCTACTGAATATGAAACAGCTTATGCGTACCGATTGGGAGCATTTCAGCTTGTTAGAGAACAGCTTGACGCTCTCCCCTTACAACTTCATAACCATACTGATAGCGACTGGTGTTTGTGCATTGGTCGCTTTTCTGTATTATCGCTTCTGTTACGACAGTTTCAAGAAGCTCCTGCACCGTCAAAAGCTGGCAAGAATGATACTGGAAAATAAGTGGTATGAAGCCGATACCGTACAAGACAGCGGTTTTTTTACTGACCTGCAAAGCAGATCAAGGGAAAAAATCGTCTGGTTTCCGAAGATTTATTATCAAATGGAAAAGGGACTGCTTCATATCCGCTGTGAAATCACATTAGGAAAATATCAAGACCAGCTTTTACGGTTAGAGGATAAATTAGAAAGTGGCTTATATTGCGAACTGACCGACAAGACTATGCATGACGGCTATATCGAATATATCCTGCTTTATGATATGATAGCGAACCGCATTACCATTGATGAAGTACGGGCAGAAAACGGCTGTCTTAGATTGATGAAAAATCTTGTCTGGGAATATGACGCACTCCCCCACGCTCTGATTGCTGGTGGAACTGGTGGCGGTAAAACTTATTTTCTGCTGACGCTCATTGAAGCCTTACTGCATACCAACGCTGTCCTTTACATATTAGACCCGAAGAATAGCGACCTTGCGGACTTAGGAACGGTCATGCCAAACGTCTACCATACCAAAGAAGAAATGATAGACTGCGTCAATGCCTTTTATGAGGGCATGGTACAGCGAAGCGAGGAAATGAAGCGACACCCGAACTATAAGACAGGCGAAAACTACGCCTATCTGGGACTGCCACCTTGCTTTCTTATCTTTGATGAATATGTGGCGTTTTTTGAAATGCTGGGGACGAAAGAAAGCGTGAGCTTACTTAGCCAGCTAAAGAAAATCGTTATGTTAGGGCGACAAGCAGGTTATTTCCTTATCGTTGCCTGCCAGCGTCCAGACGCAAAGTATTTCTCGGACGGTATCAGAGATAACTTCAATTTCCGTGTGGGACTTGGGCGTATCAGCGAATTAGGTTACGGTATGCTGTTTGGTTCAGATGTGAAAAAGCAGTTTTTTCAGAAGCGTATCAAGGGGCGTGGATATTGTGATGTGGGAACAAGCGTTATCAGTGAGTTTTACACGCCTTTAGTCCCGAAAGGACATGATTTTTTGCAGACTATCGGCTCTCTTGCACAAGCAAGGCAGGACGGGACGGCGACGTGCGAAGCGAAAGGCGACGGCACGGACTAGCCGTTGCTGGTGTGGCGTTAGCCACGCCAGCAGGTAAAACCCCTCGGTATCTAACAGAGGGGTACGTTTGCAAATAGACAATAGACAAAAAACATAGGAAACATAAGGCTTCTGGCATGGTTTTCTAGCAAAAATCAGTTGTGAAGTCGCCTTAAAAAACTTCACACTTTACAGATTGGGGGTATGGTTCTGAATGAAGAACAATGGATAAAAGAATTACGGGAGAAACGGATTGCTTACGGTATCTCACAAGGCAGGCTGGCGGTGGCTTCTGGTATCACAAGAGAATATCTCAACAAGATAGAAAGCGGAAAAATGAAGCCGTCAAAGGAGCTTCTGGAAACTCTGCACAAGGAAGTGGCAAGGTTCAATCCAGAAGCACCGCTTACCATGCTGTTTGATTATGTGAAAATTCGTTTTCCCACGCTGGATATACAGCACATCATCAAAGATATATTAAAACTGAATATCAATTATATGCTCCATGAAGATTACGGACATTACAGTTATACGGAGCATTATTCTTTAGGGGACATCTTTATCTATACGTCGGCTGACGAAGAAAAAGGTGTCCTTTTAGAGTTAAAGGGGCGTGGTTGCCGACAGTTTGAAAGTTACCTGCTGGCACAGCAACGAAGCTGGTATGACTTCCTCATGGACGCATTGGTAGACGGTGGCGTGATGAAGCGTATCGACCTTGCTATCAACGACCATACGGGCATTTTGGATATTCCAGAGCTTGCGGAAAAATGCAGGAAACGGGAATATATCGGAAAGTCCAGAAGCTATAAGTTTTACCAGTCGGGCGAGCTTATCAAGCACAGAGAGGACGACAGAGAATATATGGGACGTACCCTTTATCTTGGGTCGCTGAAATCAGATGTGTATTTTTGTATCTATGAAAAGGACTATGAGCAGTATGTCAAGTTAGGGACACCTCTGGAAGAAGCCGACATTATCAACCGTTTTGAGATACGGCTTAGAAATGAACGTGCCTATTATGCAGTACGAGATTTGCTGACCTATTATGACGCAGAGCAGACCGCCTTTTCTATCATCAACCAGTATGTGCGGTTTGTTGATGAAGAACCCGACAAGCGAAAAAATGACTGGAAACTCAATGACCGCTGGGCTTGGTTTATCGGCGATAACAGACAGAGCTTGAAGCTGACGACAAAGCCAGAGCCTTACACCTTAGACCGTACATTACGTTGGGTACAAAGGCAGGTAGCACCGACCTTGAAAATGCTGAAAAAGATTGATAAAGGAAATGGGACAGACTACATGGAAACAATCGAACAGCAGGCAAAGCTTACAGAGAAGCATGAAATGATAATCAAACAGCAGACGACCCCTGCAAAAGATTTGATAGAAAGTTAGGAGTGATAAAAAATGTGGGTATTATTAAAAGACTTCCTGCTGGTATCTATGGGAATGGGTATCGGCGTAGTCTTGATGTGTATTTTGAATGTCGGCAAAGAAGCTGACTGTGAAATGAAACAATTAAAAGAAAGTGAGGACAATTAAATGAATTTCGGACAAAATTTATATCAATGGTTTTTATCAAACGCACAGAGCTTAGTGCTTATGGCGATTGTGGTTATCGGTATCTACTTAGGGTTCAAGCGTGAGTTTTCCAAACTTATCGGCTTCTTAGTAGTTGCCTTGATTGCTGTCGGTTTGGTATTCAACGCTGGCGGTGTGAAAGATGTACTGTTAGAGCTGTTCAACAAGATTATT
>NZ_JBBKBP010000019.1:0-86743 GCF_037890165.1 Blautia sp. HCN-1074 | reverse complement strand
GTATCGGCTACTGGATTGACAAGCTCCACAACCGCATTGTACGGAAATTCCCTTAACGGTACTTCTGGCGGTACGGACACGGGGATAATTCCACCATGCAGACTGCACTTCAAATCATAGATACGCTTTTTAAGCTGGGTACTCGGTGTCCCGTCCTCATTCTGCAAGAACACATCTCGCACCGCTGTAAATTTTAATTCTCCAAATGTTTTCTCTTTGTCAATAACAAACCCGTTTGATAATCTCATAAATTCTTCACTCCTTTACTTTTCTTCAACTGCTACAATATCATCAGCAAGCAACACATAATCGGTATGTCCCATATCCCCGATTGCGTAACCTCTGCCATATAACTTCGGATTGACAAGTTTTACTTTCTGTTCATACTTGAAATGCTTTTCGCCAGCCTGCACGGGAATTTCTACCACAACATTTTCGCCTTTTTGTACGTCAGAATAAAGGTTATAGCTTCGTCTGGCTAAGACCCTGCGGTTATTTTTATCTCTTTCAAAGACTGGCTCACTTTCGCCTGCAAATTCAAGAGTTCCAAAAGACTGTGCCATATCTGGCACGACATATTTCATTTCCATAGTGTTTTACCTCATTTCTTTCTATTTTTGATAAGTTTTTTGATTGTGATTTCTTATTCTGGCGGTTTGGGAAGTACCAGCAATCCCCCAGATAGTAAAGGGTAAAATCAATGCTTACGCACCCTTGACTATCCGTGTTCTTGCAGGTAAGTAGCAGACAATCCAGAATAAGCGGAAGTCTGCCGACACGGTATCGGCGGAGAACGTGATTTTTCTTTTCTCATACCGTTACCGCCTTATGATTTCTTCATTTTACGGCGTTTGCAGAAGAAGATACCTGCCAGTCCAGCACCAGAAGTCAAAAGAAGTGCAAGCAGTCCGTAAAGGTTTGTGCTATCGCCAGTTTTTGGACTGTCTGTTTTATGCGGTGTATCTGGTGTCTGTGGTGTTTCGGGTTTCTTTGGTTCTTCTGGGACTTTGGTTTTTTCCTTAAAGGTAATCGTCTGTCCCTTATCCTCAATATCCTTATGCTCGGTAACTTTCTTCGGCTCGTCTGGATTGCTTAAATCGTACAATTCTTCAAAAGTTACAAGCTGTTTGCCGTCAAGAGAAGTAGCGTCAAAGGTAAAGGCAACTTCCACTTTCATAGTTTCGCTGTCAGCAGTAAAAGTGTAATCACTTTTCACACGTTTTCCATTGATAAGAAGCTCTGCATTTTCTTCTTTCAACATCTGCCAGCCCACAAGTTTGTACTGTGTACCGACTTCTAAGCCCTCTAAGATTACGGTATCAATGATTGTAACGTCTTTTCCAGCTTCAAGCTCTTTGTTGCCGTCCTTATCCGTAGCAGTCGTATGAATTTTGACGATACGCTCTGTGATAAGTACCGTCTGTCCGTCGTCCTCAATGTCTTTATGTTCCGCAACTTTTACGGGTTCGTCTGGATTGCTTAAATCATACAATTCTTCAAAGGTAACAAGGTTTTTGCCACCTAAAGCAGACGCATTAAATGTATAGGAAATTTCCACTTTCATTTCTTCATCATCAGCGACAAAGGTATAATCATTTTCCACACGTTTTCCATTGATAAGAAGTTCTACATTTTCTTCTTTTAACATCTGCCAGCCTTTTAACTGATACTTTGTGCCTTTTGTAAGTCCGTCTAATTTGACAGTATCAACAATCGTAATCTCTTTTCCTGCAAGGATAGTCTTTTCGCCGTCTTTGCTGGTCGCTGTGGTATGGATAGAGATTTCTTTTTCGTATTCATCAGTCAGCGTTCCTAAATCAATCACAAGGTTATTTCTTGATACCACGATTTCAAAAGGTGGGATAAGTTCAAAACCTTTGTTACTATCAGAGCGTAATTCTTCAATGATATAGGTATCATAAGGTAACGCACCTTTGCTGTCATCTGGTTCAGAAGTTCCAAACCACACACCGTCCTCGCTGGTCTTTCCTGCGTTTGTATTGTGCTTATGAGAAGCCCATTCAGCAGAAGTGGAGAATTGCCCGTTATCATCAGTTACCACGACATGATTTTCGCCCGTCATCTTGCTTGTGATCCTAAAGGGAACATTAGCAAGACGCTTGTGTGTACCTGCACCGATTTTTACACCCTCAATATCTCCACGCTTAATCTGATTATAGATAGAATGAGCTTCGTCGGTTAAGTCCACGATTTTTCCGTTTTCTGTGATTGTAAAATCAATCGGCTTTGCACCGTCAGTTAAGTAACCGTCGGGAGCTTCACTTTCAACGATACGGAATTTTCCATAAGGTAAAAGGTCAGAAGAAGTAGAAGCGACACCCTCAATATCGGTATGGATTGTTTTTACCACTTCATTTTTCTTGTATAATTTGCCCTCAACCAATACCGCATTATCATTTAAGGAAATGATGTCAAAAGCAGTATCTTTCAAGGTAGCACTTCCTTGTGGCTTTGTATCGCCCGTTTCTAAATCTCGTTTCTGAATTTTCACACCACCACGGATAACCTTGTCTGATACAGAAAACTGGTTACTTCCAGTAAGTACGGCAAGGTCGCCGTCCTCTGTAATCTGTGTTACATATAAGCCTTTTATCTGTTCGGACTTATCGCCAGCCTGCATATATGCACCGTCTAACAAGTAGCCGTTTGGAGCTTTCGTTTCCTCAACGGTTAGCGTTCCAAGTGGAAGAACCGCCTTGCCGTCCTGCATATAGAAGCTATCGCCAGATACCTTGTATGCGTCCGCTAATTTTGCGATGTAGTGAGTTGTCCCGTCGCTGTCTGTTTCAGCGATTGTCTTTGTAACCCATGTACGAGTAGCTTCGGCAGGGAGATTGTCTTTATTATAGAAGCCTGCATAATACTTCCATGTAAATTCCGCACCTGCTAAAGAAGCGTTCCCTTGCGGATTGTCTTTCTGTGTTTCCATATCAATCTTGAAAAGCTCAATCAAAGTGTCCGTTACTTTTGGCGTATCTGATACTTTCAAAATTGCTGTCTTTCCAGCTTCAACCTTTAAGGAATATATATTTGTATCAACCTTATATCCTGCTGGTGCGGATAACTCCTTGATATAAACTGTGCCAGCCTTTACCTCTACAACATCTGTATTTCCGTTTTCATCAGTCGTAAGGGTGGCAAGCTGTTTCGTACAGTCCTTATCAGAAAAGACACCATAGGTTGCACCTGCAATAGAGTAATTCCCGTTACCGTCGGTAATGCTGGTATTACTGGAAGTCTTTTGCAGTTTCGCATTTCCGACATTCAGCTTCGCCCAGAATTGTCCTAATTCCTGCCCCTCGCCAGAGTAGATATAACCGCCACATTCATAGCGTCCTTTATTTTCTTTGATAAAGGCTTTTGCACCAGAGAAAACTTCGTCCTGTGTTGCCTTTGGAATTTCATCATAAGAAGCTCGCACGTTATCACATTGCCAGCCAAAATGTACGCTCAATCTCTGCCAGACTACACATTGTTCCAACAGATAGACTTGTTTGTAGTTCAGTTCCTTGTGAGCTTCGCCATACTGTTTGACATACTCTAAGGATAACGCCACATCTGAAATCTGGTCAGCACTCATGCGTGAGCTTGCGTCAGCTCTGGTCTTGTAACCGTTCTTAAAGTTTGTGTTAATGTCGATACAATAGGCAGTTTCGCCCTCGACTTTCATATAGCCCTCATTGAATGTCGAACCGATAGAACCGTCATTCATTACTTTTTCAATGATACCGACACGCTCTGCACTTTCCGTCCAGTATTGCTTACTTTCTGCATGGACGGGTGTAGTCGGTAAAGCAGTAACGACAGTTGCAAGAGCTAAGAAGCCCGTACACAATCGTTTTAACATCTTTTTCATAAATCTAATGCTCCTTTCATTTTGGGTAATAAAATAGCCGTCCAATAAGAACGGCTGGAAATAGAAAAGGAACGTCATGTTAGGCGTTCCATAGTCTATGAGTTATTCAATTTTTTCTTATTTTAATACTGATGTGCTGTACCATATCTTTGCATATCTAGGAAAACTTGCGTATCAAGGCTCATTCGTTAGTAGTAAATAAGTAGTAAATTGATGTATTTGTTTTCTTGAAAATGCTGATAGATACTGTGTTTTAGCGGATAATCAGATTTTTATTGTGTTTTTAGTACAAAAAATTATACCGAAATAGTCTTATAATACAAAAGTCTTTCGGACGGGATAGCACTGCGGCAGAAATGAATCAGATTAAAACTACTAACCGCAGGTGAGAGATTCTGTAGGCAGGATTCTTTTTACAAAGTAAAGCTTACAAGGAGGAATTTTATCATGTCAAAAAAATTAGTAGCTTATTTCAGCGCAAGCGGAACAACAAAGAGAATCGCAGAAATGGTTGCCGAGGCAGCAGGTGCAGATCTGTATGAAATCGAACCGACTGTACCATACACAAAAGCAGACTTAAACTGGATGGATAAAACTTCCAGAAGCAGTGTGGAAATGAAAGATAAAACATCCAGACCGGAAATCAAACCAACGGACGCAAAAGTAGCAGATTACGATGAAATTCTCATCGGCTTCCCAATCTGGTGGTATGTAGCACCGACAATTATCAATACATTCCTGGAAGCTTATGATTTCACAGGAAAGAAGATCACACTTTTTGCAACATCTGGTGGAAGCGGATTTGGAAAAACAGTACAGGAATTACAGCCATCCGCACCGGGCGCAGAAATCCGTGAAGGCAAACTTCTCAATGACGGAAGCAAGCAGGCAATTGAGAACTGGGTTAAATCTTTATAAGAATCAAACAGGCAAATAATGAGGTTAGGGTCAAAAGACTTTTTGAGCCTGGTATCATAAGACAACAGAATTGATAACATAAAGCTGGAGGTAATTATAATGGCAAAGATCGTACAGACCGCAGGCAGAAACGCACTCGGAGAATTTGCTCCGGAATTTGCACATTTCAACGATGATGTACTTTTCGGAGAAAACTGGAATAATCAGGATATCGATGTAAAAACAAGAAGCATTATCACAGTTGTAGCATTAATGGCATCCGGAATCACAGATTCTTCTCTGAAATTCCATTTACAGAACGCAAAAGATCATGGCGTTACACAGAAAGAAATCGCAGCGATCATTACTCATGTAGCATTCTATACAGGCTGGCCAAAAGGCTGGGCGGTATTTAATCTGGCAAAAGAAATCTGGCAGAATGGCGAAGGAGACCTTTCATATGAAGATGAAGCCATGAGAGCACATGCCAAATCCATGGTATTCCCAATCGGTGCACCAAACGATGCTTTTGCCCAGTATTTCGTAGGACAGAGCTATCTTGCACCTGTATCCACAAGTCAGGTTGGAATTTTCAACGTAACCTTCGAACCGGGATGCAGAAATAACTGGCATATCCACCATGCAAAGAGTGGCGGTGGTCAGATTCTGGTATGCGTTGCAGGACGCGGATACTATCAGGAAGAGGGAAAAGAAGCAATCGAAATGAAACCGGGCGATTGCATCAATATTCCGGCAGAAGTAAAACACTGGCATGGCGCAGCACCGGACAGTTGGTTCTCACATCTGGCAGTTGAGGTTCCGGGAGAAGAAGGCTCCAATGAATGGTGCGAAGCAGTTTCTGATGAAGAATATGGGAAACTGAAATAATCATTAGAGCAGGAAGAGAGGACACAATGGAATACACAAAACTTGGAAATACTGATATTGAAGTATCAAAGTTATGCGTAGGCTGTATGAGTTTCGGAAAAGCAGGTACGATGCATGACTGGACACTGGACGAAAAC
This sequence comes from Blautia sp. HCN-1074, assembly GCF_037890165.1. Classification (NCBI taxonomy): domain Bacteria; kingdom Bacillati; phylum Bacillota; class Clostridia; order Lachnospirales; family Lachnospiraceae; genus Blautia; species Blautia sp. HCN-1074. The sequence goes on along the minus strand of NZ_JBBKBP010000019.1, from coordinate 80,944 downwards.
GACAGTGAAAAGGTAATCAAACATGCCCTTGATCTGGGTATTAACTTCTTTGACACAGCCAACGGCTATTCCGCAGGAACAAGTGAAGAATATCTTGGCAGAGCCTTAAAGAAAAATATCGCGAGAGATAAAGTCGTCATTGCCTCAAAGGTTTATTTCAATGAAGGCCGCCTTTCCCGTCCTGCGATCATGAGAGAAATTGACGGCACTCTCAGCCGTCTTGGAACAGACTATCTTGACTTATATATTATCCATAGATTTGATTTCGATACCCCAATCGAAGAAACCATGGAGGCACTTCATGATCTGGTAAAAGCAGGCAAGGTCAGAGCTATCGGCGCGTCTGCAATGTACGGTTATCAGTTTTATAATATGCAGCTTGCTGCAAAAGAACATGGCTGGACACAGTTCTCTACCATGGAAAATCACTACAATCTTCTTTACCGCGAAGATGAACGGGAACTGATCCCAATTTGCAGACAGATGAATGTTTCCTTAATGCCATACAGCCCTCTTGCAGCCGGACATCTCACAAGACCACAGTGGAATACAGATACTCTCAGAAGCAAAACCGACAGAGTTGCCATGGGTAAATACGACCGGATGGAAGAATATGACATGAAGATCGTTAATCGTGTCAATGAACTTGCACAGAAATATAATTGCAAAATGTCCCAGATTGCAATCGCATGGCAGTGGGCAAAAGGCATCGCTTCCCCAATCATCGGTGCCACAAAAGCTTCCTACCTTGACGATGCAGCCGGTGCCCTGAATGTAAAACTTACGGCAGAAGACATTGCATATCTGGAAGAAATGTATGTACCGCATCCAATCGTAGGAGCCATTGACCACAACCCTGCACAGGGTGTGATGCTGCTGGATGAGAAAAAATAAAACGGTAACCTTTCAGTATTTAACCGAATCAAATAGCGAAAACGGATGATTTTATCTGCCTGATCAGGATAGCAGAATAAAGAATGTCTGCCAGATTTTATAAAAATAAACACCGTCGTATTGATATAAAGAATTATACGGCTGTGTTTATTTTTTATATCATAAAGAATTACCCCGTAATGTTCCTATGATACAAAAGCCCTCTGGGTAGGATGATTGATAAACTTTACCTCATAAAATAAAAACGGGTATAAAAATAAGATGAATTCTGATATACTGGACAGAAGTATAATTCTATAGATAATGTATCTGAAGAACATAAAAAAGAAGCCAGATAAATAACGGCTTAGAGATTCCGAGAGAGTATTGTAGTAGAATGGAGAAGAAAAAGTGAATAAAAGAACAAACAATGATGTGTTTTATCACAAACTATGGGGGTTGATGTTCCCTATTGTATTGCAGAATCTGATGCTTGCACTGGTCGCCGTTGCTGATGCTTTTATGCTTGGCGGCATGGATCAGAATTATATGTCTGCAGTGTCGCTGGCAACACAGATTCAGTTTATCCAGAATATGTTTCTGTCCGCTGCAACAGCCAGCCTTGGTATCTTGGGAGCGCAATACTGGGGAAAAGGTGATGTTAAGACTCTGGACGAGATTTTCTGCATGGCATTGCGGCTTTGTGGACTGGTATCAGTAATATTCTTTGCAGCCTGTGTATTTGGCGGCAGATACCTCATGCTGATCTTCACAAATGAGAGTGTCCTGATTGATTATGGTGTAAGCTACCTTCGTATAGCAGGCTTTTCCTATTTACTGACAGGAATTTCGCAGTGTTATCTGGTTATCATGAAAACAAGCGAACATGCCAGAACAACAGCTGCGATCAGTTCTGCAACTGTCTGCCTCAATATTATTTTGAATGCAGTATTTATTTATGGAGCTTTTGGAATTGAGGCGATGGGAGTCCGGGGAGCAGCCCTTGCAACATTGATTGCAAGAATCGTGGAATTGACCTATTCGGTTGTAATATCTTACAGAAAAGGGTATATTCATCCACAGATGTATTTTTTATTTCACAGAAATAAACAATTGTCCAGGGATTTTTCCAAGTGTGCGATGCCGCTCCTTGGTGCCTGCCTGTTTTGGGGAATTGGATTTACTTCCTATTCATCCTTTATGGGACATCTTGGAGTAGATGCAGCTGCGGCGAACTCTGTTGCTGCCGTTGTGAGAGATGTGGTATGTTGTCTGAGCGCGGGAATTTCCGGTGCAACCGGAATTATGGTTGGAAATGAACTTGGAGCCGGAAATCTGAAGCGAGGAAAGGAATACGGTATCCGTCTTCTGAAAATCTCCTGCATATGTGGAGTTGTGGCAGCCCTTTTAATGTGTGTGACAGCACCGATTGTGTTGCATTTCGTGAAGCTGACACCGCAGGCAACTACATATTTGAAAGGGATGTTCGGAGTCATTGCTGTCTATATGATCGGACGTGCGATTAATGATGTAACGATTAATGGAATTTTTGGCGCAGGTGGTGATACATTGTTTGATATGTACAGCCTGGCAGTATGCATGTGGTGCCTGGCAATTCCACTGGCGGCAGCAGGAACTTATTATTTCCATTGGCCAGTTGTGGTAGTTTACGCCTGCACTTGTATTGATGAAGTCGGTAAACTGCCATGGGTACTTCATCACTTCCGAAAATATAAATGGGTAAAAGATCTGACACGTTAAAGTGTATTTGGAAAAATGTATTAGAAAAATACCGTTACAAACATGAATAAAGCTATGATGTAGCGGTATTTTTATGGGGCGTCGGGAAATAGATAGTTCCGAAACAGGGAGGGCATGACTCACAACGAGTCATACCCTCCCTGAATTTATCTGAAAAAAGAAAAAAAAGATGGCTAACGACAACCATCTTTCTCTCCGTTATATGTTATAATGTAACTGTGCTAACCAATAATTATTATAATGATTTTTTTGAATTAGGGCAACTGAAAATTAACTTTAGTTTCTTCGAATTGAGTTTACCTAACGACGATCCAGTCTATACCCTAAAAAAGTGATGGAGGAATTAGATTTTTCTGGCTTGTTAGCCAATTGTTCGGATAAGGGAAGACCCGTAAACGTGCGTTCTTTCTTTGAGTAAAAAATTTGCGCGTCTAACTCATCACTAAAGTAACGAGAATGCGATGCGCAGTTATTCAAACACGCTCCAGGATCATATAGACACAAAAAGAGGGCAGTGTTATAATTTTTCCTAAAGAAAATGCGATATGGGAGGTACCAGAATGTCTAAAGTTGTAAAGCTTTCATCCGTAATGAAACGGGAAGAAAAATTAAAGGAAATCTATGAAGGTCTGGAAGAAATAAAAGATCAGCTGACAGCACTGATCGATGAGTATGAAGAAGAGGAGACACACACAGGAAAAGCAGATGAACTGATCGAAGCCCTGGACGCTCTTGAGGATGCTTCGGAAACCATAGAGGATGTACTGGAAGATTAATGAAGGAGAATGCATATTTTCACCTGCCCGGGCTGTTTGAGTTTTATGAGTTGTACCGGATGTTTCTGCCATTATTCCGGGAACACAGGGAATATTTTTACGACTGGTGTGGAATTGGCTCCATATATGGTGCTCCGGCAGATTGTATCTGGGGTGGAGGCAGGGCTGGCTTCGGAGAGAATGATCCGGAGGAGGTTCTTGAACTAATGCAGGAATATGGGATTTCTGCCCGGCTGACTTTCAGCAATTCCCTGCTTCGCCAGGAGCACCTTTCAGACAGAAAATGCAATGCACTGTGCCGGTTGTTTGAGAGAAACAGAGAACCGCAAAACGGCGTGATCATTTATTCAGAACTGCTGTTGGAATATCTTAAGGAGCAGTATCCGGGACTCTATTTTGTTTCCACCACTACCAAGGTTCTGACAGATTTTACACAGTTTGAAGAAGAAATCCGGAGAAAAGATTTCCGTTATGTTGTGCCGGATTTCCGGCTAAACAAGGCTTTTGATAAGTTAAATACATTGTCTCAGGCTGAGAAGGACAAAGTAGAATTTCTCTGCAATGAATGCTGTTGGTTCGGCTGCAGGGACAGAAAAGCCTGCTATGAAACGGTCAGCCGCAAGAATCTGGGCGAAAACTGTCCGGAGCATCACTGCAAGGCACCGGACGGGTCGAGGGGCTATCTTTTTTCAAAAGCTATGGAGAATCCAGGGTTTATTGGAATCAATGATATCCGGGATATCTATCTGCCAATGGGATTTTCAAATTTTAAAATAGAAGGAAGAGGACTCGGCAGTGCCCTGATACTGGAATTTCTGCTCTATTACATGATCAAGCCGGAATACCAGATACATGTCAGAGAAAAAATCTATCTGGACAGTATGCTGGATCTGTTTTGAGAGATTTATACCACCGCATTGTGTTACTATATGACAATGCGGTGGTTTTTCTGTCCGAAAAAGTATGTAGATACCTGAACTCGGTTGCCGTAGCAGTGAAGTTTTTAAAAATATCCCGGAAACAGTTGACATAGTATACAGATTCTTATATTATATAGATAACCGATATATAGACAACCTATACAATAGGAGGTGAATACTATGGCAATTGAAAAATCACTGGTTTCCGGGAGTATGACAATGCTTATACTGAAATTGCTGTCAGAAAAGGACATGTATGGATATGAGATGATCGATACATTGCGGCAGAAATCTCAGAATGTGTTTGAACTGAAAGCAGGAACTTTGTATCCATTACTGCACAGTCTGGAGGATAAAGGATTTCTGACAGTATACGAACAGGAGGCAGCCGGAAAGACCAGAAAGTATTACAGCCTGACCAGACAGGGAAGGGGATTTCTGGAAAAGAAAGTAGAAGAATGGAAAGAGTATTCTGCAGCAGTGAGCAATGTGCTTGTAATGGAGGTGTGATCTATGGACGAATATCTGAAAACATTACTGGAACAGATTCGCTGTAAGAAAGCGCGGCCCTATGTAAAACAGGAATTTCAGGATCATATAGAAGATCAGATCGAGGCAAATATGCAGGCAGGCATGGATCGTGAACAGGCAGAGAGGGAAGCTGTCCGGGATATGGGAGATCCTGTGGAAACAGGAATCTCTCTTGACAGTGTCCACAGGCCTCAGGTTGCATGGAAACTTCTGGGGATAATCGTTCTTATCAGCATTGCAGGCGTTTTGATACATGCAGGGATTGCCGGAAAAATCAGTGAGAACGCTGCGGCCGGTTCGGACAGATATGTGTTCCATGTTGTGATCGGACTTGCAGTTATGATGATTTTATATCTTCTGGATTACACTGTACTGGCAAGATTTTCGAAAATAATTGCCGTCATTTTACTGTTTGCCTGCCTGGTTACTTTGTTGGGTGGCTATCAGTTAAATGGAGCAAGATACTTCATTGTGCTGCCAGGTGGAAGAGGAATATCCATGCAGACTCTGATGCTGTTTTATGTTCCCATATATGGAGCAATTTTGTATAAATATCATGGATGGGGATATAAGGGCTTGATGAGAGCAATCATATGGATGATTGCACCGGTTATATTGGTCTATGCCATGCCTGCGCTTATGCCGGCTTGCATGATGCTGGTATCTATGCTGGTTATGCTGACAATCGCAATTCAAAAGAACTGGTTTACTGTGAGAAAAAAGAAAGCCATCTGCGGAATCTGGGCTGGTTTTCTGGCTATGCCTGTGGCAGCTTTTCTGATCAGGTATCTGAGCAGCAGCCTGACAGAATATCAGATCTCACGTATACAGGCTATTTTTTCAGGTGGTGGAGAAGAGGATTATTTCACCGGAATGCTGCACTCATTCTGGCAGCAGAATAAATGGATAGGGAAAAGTGGATCAGATGTAATGGGAAATCTGCCGGCCTTTAATGCGGATTATATTTTGACCTATCTGTCATCTGTATATGGAACAATTGCAGTCATACTTTTATGCTGTGTTCTGGCAGTTTTGATTTTCGCAGTTTTTAACACTGCCATGAGGCAGAAGAATCAGCTTGGAATGATGATGGGATGTGGATGCGGAATTGTATTCCTTATAAACTTTTCCATAAATATCCTGGAAAATCTGGGTGTATTTCCACAATCAGTAACATTTCTTCCCTTTTTATCAGCAGGAGGAAGCTGCATTATAGTTTCGTATGGACTGATGGGGATTGTATTGAGTACATACAGATATAAAAATATCTATCCACGGCATCTGAAAATAGGTTTCAAATTCGATAAAACCAAAGCGAGAAAAGCTCTGTATGTCTCAAAAATGTCTATGTGCATATTGACAGGAGGCACTGTTGCTGTTATGTGCATTGCCATATATTGGGATTTGTGCAAGGCTTATATGAATATTCCGTTGAAAATCATAACCATTGTACTGACATTGCTTCTGGTTGGAAATATGAGAAGAATCGTGCAGTACAATGAAATGAACAGATAGAAAATGCAAAAAACTGTATTAAGGAAAAATACCGCCATATTGATTGTGATAAGTCAATATGGCGGTACTTTTATCCATTAATTGTCAGGAGTAATTGTCTTGCGGTATTTTTCACGTTTATCTGTCGGAACTTCCAGGGCGTTCATTGCCTGGTCAATGGTCAGGTTCATATTTTTCATAAGTTTTTTGATAGAGTCGGTTTCTTTAAGTTCAATACCCTTTTCCATTCCCTCATCCATTAACATCTGTCCAAGTCTGGTCATTCGCATTACCTCCTTAATTTCGTCTAACTCAGCTCTGTCTAAGAACTTGTCAGCCAGTGTATACAACATGGCGGTTGCCTTTTCAGCACTCAGCTCAATATTGGGCTTTGCCAGACGAATAGCTTCTTTAAACATATCCTTGCGGCTCATTTTTCCGGACATCAATGGTGTCAGGGAAAGAGCTGCGTAATCATCTTCAGTAAAAGCTTCATCGTTATCCTGCTTCTGCTTTAATTTCCGGAATACTTCATCTGCATTTTTGTCTTTCAGATAAATCGGTTGCACTCTGTAAGTATATAATCCACAGTCCAGTTCAGATTTCACATTCGTAATCCCGCCGGAATAAATGACGTAAGTAATAACTTTCTTCCCTGTCTTGTTGGAATATACTGCATCATATGCATGGAATCTTCGCAAATCCGCTTCTTTTTTATCCGTAGTCTGAAACTCTGTATGTATATAGAACCCACCCGTAGTCAGAAAGGTAAAGTCCATATACAAAGACTGAATTGTCAGTTCCACCAGCTCTGTTGGTCCGATTTCTTCATACTGGTAATCAATTCCCAGAGTCTTAAGAATCGTATTCCGAAAATAGTCGAAGCCCATCTTCATAACAGCATCTTCGTGTTTAGCGTTTGCCATAAGGTACTCCCTTATTCGTTAAGTATAGTCCTCATTCGTACCTTGAAAATGTCTTCGGCTGTTCTTTTGGTTTTTATCATTTGTAAGGAATCAGCTTGTCCTCCTTTATATGCTCATTTTATCAGAACATACTTCATTTCTCCAGTCAGAAATTGTGAAAAGATAGCGAAAAGACATGTTGACTTTTCGACAGTATATTGTTTACTCTGAAAAAAGAAAATTATTTTTATTAAAACTGCAACTTTACCATTCAAAATCCGTCTTATCTTATGAAGACAAAATAAAAGAAACGTGAGGTGAAAAAAGTGGAAGATACAGTAATTATCAATCTGTATTTTGACAGATCGGAAAAAGCCATACAGGCGACCGAAGAAAAGTATAGCAGGTACTGCTTCAGTATTGCCTGGAATGTTCTGTATGATAAGGAAGACTCCGATGAATGCGTCAATGATACATGGCTAGCCACATGGAACTCCATACCACCCAGAAAACCGGCAATTCTGTCTGTTTTTCTTGGAAAAATAACCCGGAACCTGGCAATTGACTGTTTTCGCAGGAAAAAAGCTGCAAAACGGTCAACAGAGCACATATTAGAATTATGCAAAGAACTGGAAGAGATAGAGGATGTAACAGCATATTCTTTGAATGATGAAATTCAGAGAAAAGAGATTCTGGAAATTCTTGAAAAATTTCTGGAATCCCTGAAAAAAGGTGACTGTGACATTTTTATACGACGCTACTGGTATATGGACAGCATCAGCGAAATTTCAGCCCGTCATGGAATTTCAGAAAGCAGAATCAAATCCAGCCTCTATCGAAGCAGAAAAAAACTATGGGAAAGGGTGAAGCATTTATATGGAAAAAGGATTTAAAACATTAGAACTGATCGGTGATCTGGACGATAAATACATATATGAAGCTTCTAAACCATGGAAAAAACAGCACCGCTTTTCACGGATGCAGAGAAAGTGGAAAATAGCAGCAGCCGGAATCATACTGCTTATCACTGCAGGATGTACACTGAAGTATCAGGAAGATGTAAAAGCAGCATTACAGAGAGTGACCTCCTGGATCGGACAGGCACTGGGAATTGAGAACGGTGACACCGATTCTTATACAAATGTTGTAGGAAAAAGCATCTCAAGAGATGGAATCACCATAACATTGAATGAGATTGTAATGGACAGCAAAAATCTATGGATTGCATATTCCGACAGTGAAGACTTAAACGACAAGAATCACACCGGAAAAGAACAAACGAAAAAAGACCTGACCTCTCAGGACACAGACTCAGATACACAGAATACAATAGAGGACAAAATCTTATTTACAGAAGTACGAATTAATGGTCAGGAAATCCATCAAGGTCTGGGTCAAAGAACAGTCAATAACAATGCTTTGTCAGAAAATCCAATAACAGTAGAAGACTTTACAATTGGAGAAGAAATCAACACAGAGGGAACTGTAAACATAGAGTTCAAAGTATGGTCGATCGCAATGTCTGATGCCGAAACATGGGAAAACATCCAGAAAATACAGGCCAATACACAACCTTATACATTTAAACTCACAACATCAAAAGAAGAGCTGGAGAAAAACACCGTAGATATAAATCTGGATCAGAACATTAAATTCGATTCCAACATTCTCAACCTTACAGAATTCAGATGGAATCCATTCGAAAGTACAATTTACGGAACATATGATGGAACAGTGTATATTGACAGTGACTATTATCTGATCGGAACAGACGATCAGGGAAACAAAATCTGCTATCAGGAGACAGGAAGAAATGGCGAAGAAACTGCATTCCAACAAACCATAGACCCTGAATTCACCGGCTACAAAGAAATCTCTCCGGAAGCAAAATTAATCACATTACAATTATATGAAGTAAAAAACGATACAGCCCACCAGGTATTCGAAGAAAAAACAGATAAAGATTCCTCAGATGATGTCTACGTAGAATCTGCAGGCTATGTATATAATGAGGGAGAAAGCCCCACAGATGACGCAATACCAATAGGAGACAAGTTTACAGTACAGATAAGATGAAAATGAAGAAGACATATTATTTAAACAAAGATGTTCTGCCGACAATCCCGGTACCACATGATTGTATAATTAAAAAAATCCGTATAGAGCACAAATGGCTAATATTTACCTTTGACAATGATACATCCTATTATGATTCTGTCAGAAAACTTAGCCCAAACATCAGGAATTTGATTTTGAAATATCATCTAAGTAATCCAGAAGACTTTTCTGTATATAAGTGTAGTAAAACTTTAAAACGAATCTTAAATAAAGAATGCTATATACGCCAGAATACCAAGAAAATTACAAAATTACCCCGCAAACGTCTGGAATATTTGTACCATAATGTAGGATACTGTTCGATTATAACTAAGTTGCATTCAGATGCTCCTGTTATGATAGATGCAGGGGTTGATTATCTGGTATATGAGTGGATAGAATAGTATGACTAATGAAGTAAAATATATATCTTTGTAGACGTTACATCTTCGAAACGTTATACTATTTCCATAAACTAATCGAGGTGATCCCAAAATGAAAAACAAAATCCTGGTAATCGAAGATGACAGAGCAATTTCCGAATTATTATGTATGAACCTAACCATAGCTGGATACGAAACAGTAGCCGCCTACGACGGAATAGAAGCCCAGCGCCTATTGCTATGGAATGAAGATGCAGACCTTGCAGTTGTCGATATTATGCTTCCCGGCAAAGATGGCTTTGCTCTGATGGAAGATTTCCGCGCAAAGAATCTCCCGGTGATCTACCTTACTGCAAAAGATGACGTAGCATCCAAAGTAAAAGGCCTGAAACTCGGTGCAGAAGATTATATGGTAAAGCCTTTCGAAATGTTGGAACTTCTTGTACGGATTGAAAAAATCCTTGAAAGAACCGGCCGTGCAAAGAGAATTCTCACAATCAAAAATATTCAGGCAGATCTCCAGAGCCATCAGATTCTGAAAGATGGGATTCCCGTAAACCTGAAACCACTGGAATACGATCTCTTTATCCTGCTCTTACAGAACAAAAACATCGCACTTGGAAGAGAAGAACTATTAAAACGTGTCTGGGGCGAAGAATATCTGGGAGAGAGCAGAACTGTAGACGTGCATATCGGCCAGCTCCGCAAGAAACTGGAGTTGTACGATGAAATAAAAACAATCCCAAAACTTGGCTATCGACTGGAGGACTAACCGCTATGAAGTTGTGGAAACGGACAGTAGCACTTATGTTGATAACACTTTTGTGCTCTCTGATACCGGTCGGTGTCCTGAGCCTGTATGTCACAGGAAAAAGAAGCCTGAATAATGCTGCTGAAACCTATGGACGACAGCTTGCAAATGGAAAAAATCTCCTGGAACAATTCTGGGACAACAGTAAATATGAGCAGATGTCAGAAACAGGAAAAAAATCTTATCTGGAATTCCAGTTTCTGAGATGCTGCGGTGAGAAAATGCTCCTCATTAATTCCGAAAGTAAAGAAGCTGTAGTAAACCGCACAGATTATGAGATTGTCAGCATGGATAATCTCGGTTTAAACAACAAAACGGATTCCTATGAGTACAAAATCCAGAAACTGAATCACAAATACTTACTTTTACAGCATGCGCTGCTTACAAATCCAGAGGGTTACGAAATACTTTCAGTCCGTGATGTTACTTCTATGTTTACGGAACTGAGACAGACGGCAGCCTGGTTCCTGGGAATCTATCTGGCAGTATTTTGCATTGCTGGTCTGTTTATCTATCTAATGATGAAGCGGACCGTACAGCAAATGGAAAAACTGCAGGAAGTAGCCGGAAAACAGGAAATGCTTATGGGAGCACTTGCCCACGAAATGAAAACACCTCTTACTTCTATTATTGGATATTCAGACACTCTGCGGCATGTAAAACTAAACGATGAACAAAAAGACCGTGCCTTGGAACATATCAGCCGTGAGGGAAAAAGACTTGAAAAACTTTCCGGAAAAATGCTCCAGATGCTGGGGCTCCATCAGAATGATTCAATAAAAATGGAGTCACACTCTATAGGAGAACTGCTGGAACATGTAGTTCAGCTAGAGGCAGAACAGGCAGCGCAGAGACAGATACAATTACAGACAGAATACGAAGATTTTTCTATGAAAATGGATGATGAATTAATGGAAAGTCTTCTTGTAAATTTGATAGATAACGCTCTCCGTGCTACAGAAGCAGGAGGTCGTATTACCGTAAAAGCATATAAAGAATCGGGTAGGAAAATTCTGGAAGTTTCAGACAACGGTCGGGGAATCCCACAGGAAGAACTGGGAAAAATTACGGAAGCTTTTTACATGGTAGACAAATCCAGAAGCCGCCAGGAGGGCGGAGCAGGACTTGGACTTGCGTTATGTGTAAAAATCGCAGAAGTTCATGGAGGCAGACTGGACATCACAAGCCAGCTTGGAACAGGAACGAAAGTAAGAGTAATATTTGATAAAAAAAGATAAGGATTTAACCTGATCAAACAAATATTCTGCTTCAATTATGAATAACTGACCGATCCAGACGGATTCACTCGTTATTACATGGACAATATTAAACAGATGAAATTTACAACTTGTTTACATCTTGATGAATACATTAGAAGTACAGTATGGTACTCTTTTCTTATAAGAAGAGGGTACCTTTTTTAATGAATCAGGAACGTAGCGAATGCGGATAATTTTATCTGACAGACCAAATTAAGCAGCAAAGAAAATATTTTATCTGTTCAGCTACATATGCGAAAGGATGAGAAAGAAATGAAGAAAATAAAAATATTTGTGGGAGCTCTTTTATGTATGAATCTTTTAACAATATCAGGATGTGACAAGGTCGTTCATTCTGCCGTTGTAGAAGAAAAGGATAAGACTGTTGTAAAGACAGAGGAAAACAAAGAGAAAGAAACAGTTCAGAAAACAGTCACTGAACAGGTGCAGGCTCCGAAAACCTACCAGACAACCATCCAGTCCGATTTAAGATCCGCAGAACGAACAGATCAGGAAAATCCTATGAAATTTACCCTGACAGCCGATGCTCCGATAGAAGTGCCGGATGTGGATGCCATATGCCTGAAAAATGTAAAAAAAGTGACAATTTCTGAAGAAGAGCCACAGAAAGTACTGGATACTTTTGCCAAAGGGCAATTGTTGAAACAAGACTATGATGGATTGGCAGAAACATATGAGGTGGATGGACTGACGTACCAGTATACAGGTACATTCCCCGATTTAGAAGCATTTAGTTTTTGGGAAAAATATGCTGCGTTTGATGATGTGAACGAAGAAAATATGTCTCAGGATGAGAAAAAACAAAGAGCAGAACGATTTCAGAATTATATAAAAGCAGGAAAGCAGAATATGACTGATGACGGCGCAGAAAATTATGTAAAGGATATTGTTTCTGGAGAATGGCACCTGTTTGACAGTGCATCAAAAGAACTCACAGAAGAAAACTGCACTTTGGAAGAGACCTCTTTTTTCTTTGAAAGAATGGTCGATGGTGTACCTGTTAATTATATACGGAATTCTTATCTGCCATATGATGAATTATCCCGTCCCTGGATAGATGAAGACGATAATTTTCATGAAGCGAAGTGCGATGTGTGGGATAATGAATCGCTGACAATGATTTTCTGCAGCGGAACACTTCAGAGTTTCCAACACAGTGATCCAATTGAGGTATCAGATGCTTCGGACGAAGCATTGTTTCTTCTGCCATTTGATGAAATCAAAGATATTTTCGAAAAAACAATCACCATGCAGATTATGACAGAACAGGAAAACCGTCTGCCGGCAGTAGGTGGCATAAGTTTCAGCCGTTATCCCTCTATTGATGCACAGAGTGTTGAGATGATGATAACAAAAGTCCAGCTTGGATATATGCGCGTGCGGGAGGGCAACAGCAGCACAGAGGGAAGTCTGATTCCGGTGTGGGATTTCTATGGAACCTGGAATTCCCAGGAACCGGCCTATGCAGATGGCGGTGATGAAATGGGTATAGACAGCGTTACTATGGATCGCATCGGTGTACCGCTTCTCACAATCGATGCACGAGATGGCAGTGTCGTACAAAGAGTACAGGGCGGATCATCTACTACGTTTCCTGGTGGTATTGGAGAATGTGAATAAACCGTAATAAAAAGTGCAGTGTTTATCTGGTTGAAATAGAAATGAAACCGGAAATATGGTATGATTGGGACAACAATTAAAACCAGAGCGTGTTTGAAAATAATTTCTACAATCTGCATGCTCCAGACATTAAGGAGGACACAACAATGGATGCAAACATGAAAAAAAGAAACGAACTTTTGGCAAAAACAGTGATCAAGGGACTGGAATCCCGCAATATGTCCGGGTATTATGCAAAAGATAAAGAAACAGCATTAAAGCAGGCCCTGGAACTGATCCCAAACGGAAGCACAATCGCCATGGGTGGATGCATGAGTGCACATGAGATCGGTCTGGTCAAAGCTCTGCAGGATGGAGATTATAATTATATTGACCGCGCAAAGCTTGAACCTCGTGAGGGACTTATGGCAGCCTATGATACAGATTTCTTTTTATCCAGTGCCAATGCAGTCACAGATGATGGCGTCCTTGTCAATATTGACGGCAATTCCAACCGTGTATCCTGCATTGCCCAGGGCCCGAAAAAAGTAATTTTTATTGTAGGTATAAACAAAGTCTGTCCGGATCTTGACAGTGCAATGAAGCGTGCCAGAAATGTGGCTGCCACAGCTAATGCACAGAGATTTGATATCAAAACTCCATGTAAGGAAACCGGAAAATGCTTTGACTGCAAATCTCCGGATACCATCTGCTGTCAGTTCCTGATCACCAGATATTCCAGACATAAAGACAGAATCCATGTGATTCTGGTAAATGATACGCTGGGACTTTAACAAAATCAAGTAAGTCCCCTGCTTCAATTGAACACAAATAAAAAGAACAGCCTCATTGACGCATAATAAGTCAAAGGGGCTGTCCTTTTTTGGAAAACAATAGGTCTGAAAAAGTCAATATCTGTATCATGTAAATCAATACCGGAATGGTTTCTGACACAGAATCCTAATATAATATCTATGCGGCAGAAGGATAACCATATTAGCACTTTTGCAGCTTAAGAGAATTGTATTCACCGGGATTGCATCCGAATTGTCTGCGGAATGCCCGGGCAAAACGGCTGGCGTTGCTGAAACCGGTCATATCTGCAATCTGGATCATAGAATATTGGCGGCTCTGAACCAGAGGCAGACTTTGGTTGACACGATATTCTTCCAGATAGCCGGTAATTGTTTTGCCGGTCATTTTTTTGAACAGGCGGCAGCAGACCTCTCTGGACAGATGAACCTGGTCTGCCAGTTCCTGCAGAGAGATGATGGATTCAAAATGCGTATTAAGATAGTTCAGCATCTGTTCCAGCCTTTCCAGTTCCAGCTGGTTGGCTGGAACAAATTTTGCAAGATCATTCTGGTGTTCGCAGAGAATCATACCGAAAATTTCACAGAGAAGCCCCTTAATCTTCAACTCATAACAGAAGGTCTTCTGATTAAAGAGGGCTTCTGTTTCATTGAGCTTTTGGATTACGGTCCGGGTACATGAGTTTCTGGAAGTAAGAAGGATGCAGGGAACAGAAGAATTCTGGAGAAAAGGACGAAAACATCTGCGTTCCACATCACTTCCGTATTCGCCATATATGAAATCCGGACGTGCCAGAAAGGTACTGTATCTGGCATGACTGTTATTAGGTGAATGACAGCTATGAGGTACATTACGGTTCAGAAGAAGAACATCTCCAGGTCTTACAGTGTAGCTTTTCTGATACACCTGATAGATAGCTTCTCCTTCTCTGGGAAGACTGATCTCCAGGTCATTGTGCCAGTGGATAGGTACGTTTTTTCCCTCAAATGCCCACAGGTCATCATGATTAACGGTCATGGGAAAACCGACAGTTCCATGTTCACAAAGTTCGCGGTTGGTTTCATCTACAAGAATTTTACGCATAGCCATATTACAGTTCTCCGATTTTATTATATGTACGCTGTGATGAATTGCTCACAGAAGCATGATCATCAACATGATCTGACAATTTATCACAGGATATATTCATTTACAATGCTTATTATAACCACAATTATAACGTTGGTATGCACATCGCGCAAGGAGAGGAGTAAGAAACATGGCAAGATCAAAAGAGATGGATCTGACTACAGGTAATCCATTCCGGTCATTGCTGAAATTTGCGATCCCTGTAATTCTGGGAAACCTGTTTCAGCTTTTTTATACACTGGCAGATTCTGTGATCGTAGGAAAAACGCTGGGCGCAGACTCCCTGGCAGCAGTAGGTTCCACCAGTATTATTATTTATTTTGTATTCTGTTTTATCAATGGATTCACAGGTGGCTTTGGTATTTGTCTGGGACAGAAATGTGGAGCAAAGGATGAAAAAGGAATGCGTAAGAGCGTTGCGGTTTCCGCACTTCTGAGTATTGCCTTTACAGTAGTACTGACACTGATCTGCTGTCTGCTTTCTCATCAGATTCTGCGCTGGATGCAGATTCCTGCTGATATTTCCGGTGAAGCATACGACTATATGTTTGTAGTTTTGCTTGGTACAGGTGCTACCGTTTTCTACAACATGATCTCAAATATGCTCCGCGCATTGGGAGACAGTAAAACACCACTGTATTTCCTGGTATTTTCATCTGTATTAAATATTTTTCTTGATATTCTGTTTATTGTACCGTTTCATATGGGGGTGGCCGGTGCTGCATGGGCGACTATTCTGTCACAGTTCCTTTCCGCAGTGCTGAGTCTGGTTGTAGGACTGAAGAATTTTCCGATTTTGCATCTGCACAGAGAAGATTTTACAGATTTAAAAGACACGGCAGTCCTGCACCTGAAGACCGGATTTCCTATGGGATTCCAGATGTCTGTCATGTGTATCGGACAGCTTGCCATGCAGGCAGTGGTAAACTCACTGGGTACTGCAGCAGTTGCAGGATATACCGCAGCATCGAAAGCAGACCAGCTTTCTGTACTGGTAAACAATGCAATGATGACCGCAATTTCCAACTATGTGGCTCAGAATTTTGGTGCAGGCAGATGGGATCGTATCCGTCAGGGCGTGCGCGCCTGCCTGATCCAGACAGAAGTATTTAATCTGATCATGTGTATTGGAATTCTGCTGCTGAGACATCCGATTGTAAGAATGTTTCTCTCAGATCCCACAAAAGAAATCTATCACTATTCAGATATGTATCTGACGATTGTAGCTCCCTTTTACTTTGTGCTTGGACTGCTGGCAGTATACCGTACATCCATCCAGAGCATGCAGAATGGCAAAGCACCTTTTGCTGCATGCATGATTGAACTGGTTATGCGAATCGCTGCAACAGTAGGTCTTTCCGGAATTATCGGATATACATCTGTATGTATTGCCAGCCCAATGGCATGGATCGGAGCCTGTGCACTTCTGATTCCGGTTTATTATAAGATGATGAAGGAAATTGTGCAGCATTACTGAGAATGGAGTGACGAGTGCGAGTAATAAAATTTTGAGATAACAGCCGTAAGGGATACTTTACAATAGAAAAACGGATAAAAATGTGCTATGCTATCTATCAACAGACAGAAATCCATTGATTAAGGAGAGGGAATTATGCGTTTTGTAATTCAGAGAGTAATGCATTCAAAAGTGACAATTAATGGTGAAGTACGAGGTCAGATAGGTAAGGGCTTTATGGTTCTTATCGGAGTAGGAGAGGAAGATACCGTTGAAATCGCAGATAAAATGATCCATAAAATGGTTAATATTCGTATTTTCGAAGATGAAAACGGTAAGACAAATCTTGGCCTGAAGGAGGTGGGCGGAAGTCTTCTGCTTATTTCCCAGTTCACATTATATGCTGACTGTAAAAGAGGAAACAGACCTTCTTTTATAAGAGCAGGGGCCCCTGATATGGCTGAAAATCTGTACAAATACATAATTGCCAGATGCAAAGAATACATTGATATTGTTGAGCAGGGAGAATTTGGGGCAGATATGAAAGTAGAGCTTGTGAATGACGGTCCCTTTACAGTCATATTGGACAGTAATGAATTATAATGCTATAGATATGAAAAAAGCAGTTATAAATTATCAGAAAGCAACAGGAATTGCAAGAGAGGAGCAGATTTATGAAAATCGGATTTATCGGATGCGGAAATATGGCTTCTGCCATGATCAGTGGTATGCTGAAAAAAGGACTTTATAAAAAAGATGAGATTATTGTTTCCAATCTTTCAGAAGAAGGAAGCAAACGAAGCAAAGAAAAACTGGGAGTGGTTACAACTTTGGATAACCATGAGGTGGTAAAAAATACAAAACTGGTTTTCTTGGCAGTGAAACCACAGTTTTATGAAGAAGTGTTGAATGAAGTAAAAGGTGAACTGACACCGGAACACACAGTTGTAGGTATTGCACCGGGGAAAACTCTTGCCTGGTTAGAAGAAAAATGTGGACAGCCTTTGAAAGTGGTAAGAATGATGCCGAATACTCCAGCTCAGGTTGGGGAAGGTATGACAGGTGTATGTACCAATGGGAAAGTGTCTGCAGAAGAGCTGGCACAGATTTGTGAGATTACCAACAGCTTTGGACGTACAGAGGTAGTTCCGGAACGTCTGATGGATGCGGTTGGAGCTGTAAGCGGATGCTCACCGGCATATGTTTTTATGTTTATAGAAGCAATGGCAGATGCAGCAGTAGCGCAGGGAATGCCGAGAAAACAGGCATATCAGTTTGCGGCGCAGTCTGTACTTGGAAGTGCAAGGATGGTGCTGGAGACAGGGATGCATCCGGGAGAACTGAAAGATATGGTATGTTCACCGGCTGGTACGACTATTGAAGGTGTACGGATTCTGGAGAAGAATGGGTTTAGAAGCGCTGTTTTTGAAGCTTTGAATGGGGCGGCTGAAAAAGGGAAAAAAATGTAGATTTCTTTCAAAAATACAAGTTACTTATCTGTTAGCTGTTCCGGAAACGATTCAAAGAGAATTTGGCGTGTATGATTATGTACGTGATAATTTTCCTAAATATGTTGTCACAATGGATGAAATCGATATGAGTCAGAATGGGATTAAACATAAAAATATCAGAAAGTTTTTAAGCATGGAAGAATGGTGAATTATCGCAATTAAAATAGATGACTTAGTTTATTTGGCTAAAAGGTGAGGAGACTGTGTTTTGTAAAACTGCAGTCTCCTTATTTTGGAAAGAAGTATTATTGTAAAATTTAACCAAATCAAGTAAGTCCCCTGCTTCAATTGCGAAGAGCAATAAGCAGTGGGTGGGGACTTGCTTGTATCAGAAGGGGTACAAGCCCCTTCTGATAAACTGCGAAGCAGTTATTTGGTTATGAGCAAGTAGCGAAAGCGGATTGCGAATATCCGATTGACTATGCCAGGCAATTAAATTTTACAGATTTCCCTGACTTAAACGGCTGTTATGGTATTTACCGGAATTTGTGACATCTTCTCCAAACCATGCCGGTGGTGCATAGCTAAGTGCTTCCTCTTCAGAAGAAAACTCCACTTCTGCAAGATAAAGCCCTTTATACGGAGCATCAAATACATCCAGCTCAATGGTAAGTCCATCTTTTTCAGGAATCAGATAGCGTGTTTTTGAGATAAGAATGCCGTCGGCTTTGGGACGCATATGTTCATAGGATTCTTTGGTAAGAGGAAGATTGTATTCCTCACGAGTCATAAGTCCCTTAGATTTATAGGTGAGATAGTAGTTATCATCCTCTTTGCGGATACGAACCACCGGTGCAGTGGATAAGTATCCCTGTTCCAGTTTATGGTGTGGATAAGAGCCAAGATTTTCTGGTAGATTTTCTTTAGAAATTAAAAATTTACGTTCGATTTCCATTTCGGGTTCCTCCAATGAGTAAAATGGTGTCATATTTTATTTTGTGCTATAATTGATGATAGCATAAATAGAAAAATATGGAAAGAATTTTGGCTATATTACTGAGAACGAAGTGAACAGTAACGGCAGAAAGTATTTTACATTTACAATAAGAAAGCAGGAGATAAAATGAATCAGGAAGACAGATATACAAATGAATATATAAAAGAAATTTCAGAAGAAATCGACAGCCGAAAAGAATACTATGCCGAAATCAGCAACAAAATCTGGGAGTTTGCCGAGCCAAGATTTCAGGAATACAAATCCTCAGAATTACTACAACATGCACTGAAAAAAGAAGGATTTTCTGTTAAATCCAATTTGGCAGGTGAGGAAACTGCATTTATTGCAGAATATGGATCTGGAAAACCAGTTATAGGATTATTGGGAGAGTTCGATGCACTGCCGGGACTTTCACAGAAAGCAGATGTAATAGAAAGAATACAGGTGGAACATTCATCTGGCTCAGGTAAGAGTGAATCACAGGAATCGGAAGCAAACAACGCTCATAAAAAGCCGGATAATAATGACAATATGCAAGCCTGCGTTAATAATTGTGGTCACGGCTGTGGACATCAGCTCATTGGTACGGGAACCCTTGCATCTGCCATAGCACTGAAAAACTTCATGCAGAAACACAACTTAAAAGGCACAATCCGCTACTACGGCTGTCCTGCAGAAGAAAACGCCGGCGGCAAAGCATTTCTTGTCCGCGACGGTTATTTCAACGACTGCGATCTTGCCCTTTGCTGGCACCCGGAACAGGGCCGGAGAGCATGCTACGGAAGCACCAAAGCAAACTTCCGGGTATTTTTCACATTCCACGGAACCCCCGCTCACGCCTCCATGTGCCCGGAACTCGGCCGTTCCGCACTGGATGCAGTAGAGCTGATGGATATAGGCGTAAACTACATGCGCGAACACATGATAGACGAAGCCAGAATCCATTACGCCATCACCGACACAGGCGGAGACGCGCCAAATGTAGTCCAGTCCAGAGCCCAGGTACTCTACGCTATCCGTGCCCCAAAGATTACCCAGGTAAAAGAGCTCTACAACCGTGTCTGCAACATAGCCAAAGGTGCCGCCCTCATGACCGAAACCACCGTAGAAATCCGCCAGGTAGCTGCATATTCTAACCTGATCTCCAACAAAATTTTGGCAGACCACATGAACACATACCTCGAAAAACTCGGCCCAATCACTTATACCGAACAAGAATATACCTACGCCCAAAACTTCCAGCAAGCCCTCTCAGATCAGGACAAAAAACAACTCCCGGCCATCGCCCGGGATTACTTCGGTCCGAATGCAACCGAAGCAATGAAAAAACCAATCTTTGAGCCAATCGCGTATCAAAACTTATACAGCGACCTCAAATACTCCACCGACGTAGGTGACGTAAGCTGGATTGTTCCAACCGTCCACCTCAATATTCCTACATTCGCCGCAGGAACCGCTCTTCACTCCTGGCAGGCAGTCGCCCAGGGCAGATCCACCATTGCCCACAAAGGAATGCTCTATGCCGCCAAAATCATGGCTCTCACCGCTATAGATTTCTTGCAAACTCCAAAACTGGTAGAAGATGCTAAAAAAGAGCTGATAGAGACCTTAGATGGAGAAACATATCCAAACCCCTTACCTGAAGATCTGATTCCAGAAATCTGGTAGATTTTAAAACATTGTAACTAAACATAAAAAATGCTATAATCCTTTTCAGAAATACAATAGAAAATACAATAGAATTGCTATAGAACAATCCAATAAAAATCACCCAGGAGGTACCTCAAAAAATGAGCAAAAAAGCATACATCTTCCTGGCCGACGGATTCGAAGACATCGAAGGTCTCACCGTAGTAGACCTTCTCCGCCGCGCCGGAATTGACATCAAAACCGTATCCATCAAAGAAACCACCCAGATCCAGACATCCCACGGCATCACCATGCTCACTGACACAACATTTACAGAAACCAGCTTCACCGATGCCGATATCCTCGTTCTCCCAGGTGGAATGCCAGGAACAAAATACCTTGCAGCATACAAACCACTCACCGACCTCCTGACAGATTTCAACAACAAAGGCAAAAAAATCGCAGCCATCTGCGCAGCTCCAAGCGTATTCTCAGGACTTGGTTTCCTCAAAGACAAAAAAGCCACATCCTACCCGTCATTCATGGAAGTCATTGCCAAAGATGGCGCCCAGACCAGTGAAGACAGTGTAGTAACAGATGGAAATATCACTACCAGCCGAGGTCTTGGAACAGCCATAGATTTCGCACTTTCCATCATCGAACAGCTTGAAAGCAAAGAAAAAGCAGACGAAATCGCAGAGTCCATAGTATACAAACGCTAAAGAATCCGCAGAAACCTTGTATTTCCGCGAATTTTCTGCGAAAAAACACTAGCACTTTTAGTTTTTTTGTGCTATACTGCTACAATGACTGTAAATATATAATTAAGTTATAGACAGGCCTTTTGCGTTACTGTCCACGGGGAATATTCCGCAAGGTGTTTTTTGTGAACGGAGTTCACGGAAAACCCGAGACATATCGCGCGAATTTATGCGATAGCATAAATTCTGTGCATCGCGAAGCGTGTTACTGGGCACGGAGTGAACAGTGACTCTCCCGCTTCTGTAAATGGTGGGAGCGGAGCTTAGACTTGAATATATAGAAATAGGTAAAAACTGTGAATGATATAACGCAGCTGAAAAAACCAGTCGCAAATTATAACCTGAAAATTAAGGAGGAACACGTAACATGAGTTTACAGGTGGAAAAAATGGAAAAAAACATGGCGAAACTTACTATCGAAGTTGCCGCTGAAGATTTAGAGAAAGCTATGCAGAACGCATATCAGAAAGCAAAAGGAAGAATCTCCATTCCTGGATTCCGTAAAGGAAAAGCTCCAAGAAAAATGATCGAGCAGATGTATGGAAAAGGAGTATTCCTTGAAGATGCTGTTAACGCTCTGATTCCGGAACACTACAGCAAAGCTTTAGCTGAATGCGAACTTGAGATCGTTTCCCAGCCAACAATCGACATCACACAGGCTGAGCCGGGAAAAGCATTTATCTTTACAGCAGAAGTAGCTACTAAACCGGAAGTTACATTAGGTGACTACAAAGGTGTAGAAGTACCGAAGACTGAGATCACAGTAACAGATGAAGACGTAGATGCTGAGATCAAGAAAGAGCAGGAGAAAAACTCCAGAACAATCAACGTAGAAGACCGCGGAGCTCAGTTACAGGATGTTGTAACAATCGACTTCGAAGGATCCGTAGACGGAGTACCATTTGACGGCGGACAGGCTACAGAATATCCTCTGACACTTGGTTCCAACACATTCATCCCGGGATTCGAGGATCAGCTTGTTGGCGCTAAAGTTGGCGATGATGTAGATGTTAAAGTTACATTCCCTGAAGAATATCAGGCAAAAGAACTTGCCGGCAAAGAAGCAATCTTCAAATGCGCGGTTAAGAAAATCGAAGCAAAAGAACTTCCGGAACTGGATGACGATTTTGCAAAAGATGTTTCTGAGTTCGATACACTTGCAGAGTACAAAGAACACATTAAGACAAACCTTGTAGAAAGAAAAGAAAACGAAGCAAAACGTGCAAAAGAAGATGCTGCAGTAGATAAAGCAATCGAAAATGCACAGATGGATATTCCGGAAGCTATGCTTCAGACACAGTGCCGTCAGATGCTTGATGACTTCAGCAGAAGAATGCAGTCTCAGGGATTATCCATGGATCAGTACTTCCAGTTCACAGGCATGACAGCTGAGAAGATGATGGAAGACATGAAACCACAGGCATTAAAGAGAATCCAGACAAGACTGGTTCTTGAGAAAGTTGCAGAAGTTGAGAACATTCAGCCAACAGAGGAAGAAGTAAATGAAGAAATCTCCAAGATGGCTGAAGCATACAAAATGGAAGCTGACAAGTTAAAAGAATTACTTGGAGAGCGTGAACTTGAGCAGATGAAGAAAGACATGGCTGTTCAGAAAGCAGTTACTGTTATCGCTGACGCTGCTAAAGAAGTTTAATTTTAAAGTAATCAAATTTTAATACGGGAGAGAGGCAGACTTATCTGTTTCTTCTTCCCGGAAAAAAGTCAGCCGCGAAAATGGAGGCGTTTATATGAGTTTAGTACCTTATGTCATTGAACAGACAAGCAGGGGAGAGAGAAGCTACGACATCTATTCAAGGCTTCTGAAAGACAGAATTATTTTTCTGGGTGAGGAAGTAAATGATGTGAGTGCAGGACTGATCGTATCACAGCTTCTTTTCCTGGAAGCAGAAGATCCTGGTAAAGATATCCAGCTGTATATCAACAGCCCGGGCGGTTCCGTAACAGCCGGCATGGCAATTTATGATACCATGCAGTACATCAAATGCGATGTTTCCACCATTTGTCTTGGAATGGCTGCCAGCATGGGAGCATTTCTTCTGGCAGGAGGTGCAAAGGGCAAGAGATTTGCTCTTCCGCATTCTACAATCATGATCCATCAGCCATCCGGTGGTGCACAGGGTCAGGCAACAGAGATCCAGATCGTGGCGGATCATATCGCACAGACAAAGAGAACTTTAAATGAATTATTGGCTGCAAATACCGGTCAGCCGATAGAAGTTGTTGAGCGTGATACAGATCGGGACAACTATATGACTGCTGAAGAAGCAAAGGCATATGGACTGATTGACGGTGTAGTCATGCATAAATAATGCGAAAGATAAGACTCCTGTGAATCATCACAGGAGTCTTATTATATCACTAAAGCGACCCGCCGCAGGCGGAGAATCCTGCAAAGCAGGATTCTTTTTTAAATCAAATTTAGAAAGGATAGACATAAATTCATGGCAGAAAAGATGAGAGAAGGAAAAATAAGATGTTCCTTTTGCCAGAAGACAGAAGACCAGGTAAGAAAACTGATCGCAGGTCCGGATGGTAAAGCATTCATTTGTGATGAATGTATTGGGATCTGTTCAGAAATCATGGAAGAGGAATTAAATCCTTATGATGACAGTGAAATCATGAACTCTGATATCAATCTTCTGAAACCGGAAGAAATCCATGCAGTTCTGGATGATTATGTAATCGGACAGGATGCTGCGAAGAAAGCTCTTGCCGTTGCTGTTTATAATCACTACAAGAGAATCCTTGCATCCAGAAATTCCGAGGTAGAGCTTCAGAAGAGTAATATTCTGATGCTTGGCCCAACAGGTTCCGGTAAGACATTACTCGCCCAGACACTTGCAAGACTTCTGAATGTACCATTTGCTATCGCAGATGCCACAACACTGACAGAGGCCGGTTATGTAGGTGAAGATGTTGAGAATATTCTTCTCAAGATCATTCAGGCGGCAGATTATGACATTGAGCGTGCACAGTATGGAATTATCTATATCGACGAGATTGATAAGATCACGAGAAAATCTGAAAATGCATCTATTACACGTGATGTTTCAGGAGAAGGTGTACAGCAGGCTCTCTTAAAAATCCTTGAGGGAACAGTTGCAAGCGTTCCTCCGCAGGGTGGACGTAAGCATCCGCATCAGGAATTCATCCAGATTGATACGACCAATATCCTGTTTATCTGTGGTGGTGCTTTTGACGGAATCGAGAAGATCATTGAGTCCAGACAGGACACCAAGTCTATCGGTTTTGGAGCAGAAGTTTCCGTAAAAGAAGAGAGGAATGTAGGAGAAGTTCTGAAGGATGTAATGCCGGAAGACTTTATCAAATTCGGTCTGATTCCTGAGTTTATCGGACGTGTGCCGGTAGTTGTAACTCTGGATGCGCTTGATGAGAATGCACTGATCAGCATTCTGAAAGAGCCGAAGAACTCACTTACCAAACAGTATCATAAATTATTTGAGCTGGATGGCGTTGAGCTTAATTTCGAAGATGATGCGCTGCAGCTTGTTGCGAAGAAATCTCTGGAACGTAAGACTGGAGCCAGAGGACTTCGTGCAATCATGGAAGGTTCACTGATGGATCTGATGTATAAGATTCCGTCAGATGATACAATTCGTAAGTGCATAATTACAAAAGATGTAGTAGAAGGCACCGGTGAGCCGGAGATCGTCCGCGGAGAAGCTCCTGCAAAGGCGAAGACAGCCGGAAGCAGAAGATCGTCCCGGACACATAAGAAAGACAAGCCGGAAACAGCCTGATGAAAGGGACTGAACAATAAATGACAAATCAGAATATGGTGCTGCCGGCGATCGCCCTCAGGGGAACAACGATTCTTCCGGGGATGATCGTTCATTTTGATGTAAGCCGGGAACGCTCTGTCAAGGCGATTGAAGCAGCCATGCTTCATGACCAGAAGATTTTTCTGGTAACACAGATTGATCCTGAGGTGGAGACACCGGATCTGGCAGGTGTGTACCGCGTGGGAACTGTCGCTTATATCAAACAGGTTGTGAAACTTCCTCAGAACCTTCTGCGCGTACTCGTAGAAGGAACAGGACGCGCCACACTTGTGAAATTTGAGCAGGAATTTCCATTTATCAAAACTGAGATCACACCGGTTGATGAAGAAGAAATGCAGATGCCTGAGCCAGTGATGGAAGCCATGCACAGAAGTCTGAAAGAATTATTCCACAGATACTGCATGGAGAATGGAAAAGTCAGCAAAGAGCTGGTAGCACAGATTTTAAATATAGAGAATATAGAGGAACTTGTTGAGCAGATCGCGGTAAATATTCCGCTGTCTTATCAGAATAAACAGAAGATTCTGGAAGCACTGACACTGGAAGAACGCTATGAAGTTCTGGGTGCGATCTTAAGTAATGAGATTGAGATCATGCAGATTGGCAGAGATCTTCAGAAGAAAGTGAAAGCCAGAGTCGATAAGAATCAGAGAGAATATATTCTAAGAGAACAGCTGAAACTGATCCGTGAAGAACTGGGAGAAGACAATACTGCAGATGATGCAGAGGAGTTTAAGAAGAAGCTTCAGGAGCTTCAGGCCAGTGATGAAGTAAAAGAGAAGATCAGCAAGGAGATCGAGAGATTTAAGAATACCAACACCAATGTTTCTGAGAATGCGGTACTCCGTGGTTATATTGAGACAATGCTGTCGCTTCCATGGGATAAGAAATCTGTGGATTCCGATGATCTGAAAGAAGCCTGGAAAGTACTCCAGGATGGTCATTACGGATTAAAAGATGTAAAAGAGCGCGTGATGGAATTCCTTTCTGTCCGTAAACTGACACATAAAGGGAAAAGCCCGATTCTCTGTCTCGTGGGACCTCCGGGAACAGGTAAGACATCTATTGCCAAGTCCATTGCAGAAGCTATGCATAAGAAATATGTGCGCATCTGTCTGGGCGGTGTACGAGATGAGGCAGAGATCCGTGGTCACAGAAAAACTTATGTAGGTGCTATGCCAGGTAGAATCACAGCTGCATTACAGCAGGCAGGCGTAAGTAATCCACTGATGCTTCTTGATGAAATCGATAAGACCAGCAGTGATTACAAAGGAGATACCTCAGCAGCGCTTCTTGAGGTACTTGATCCGGAGCAGAACAGCAGATTTCTGGATCATTATATAGAAGTTCCACAGGATCTCTCAGAGGTACTGTTTATTGCCACTGCAAATGATGTTCAGGGAATCCCGAGACCTCTTCTTGACCGTATGGAACTGATCGAGATCGCAGGCTACACAGAGAATGAGAAAGAGCACATTGCAAAAGAACATCTGATTCCAAAACAGATGGAAGAGAATGGTATCGAGAAAGGAAAGTTGACGATTCAGACAGCAGCCCTTAAGAAGATCATCAATAATTATACAAAAGAAGCCGGAGTTCGAAATCTGGAGAGAACCATTGGTCAGATCTGCAGAAAAACTGCGCGATTGATCATGGAAGAAGATAAGAAAAAAGTCACAGTTACTTCTAAGAACCTGTCAGATTTTCTTGGAAAAGAACATTTCAATTATCTTATGGCAAATAAGAAAGATGAGATTGGTATTTCACGTGGTCTTGCATGGACACAGGTAGGTGGAGATACACTTCAGATCGAGGTCAATGTAATGCCAGGAAAAGGCGAGCTGATGCTTACCGGACAGCTTGGCGATGTGATGAAGGAGTCTGCACAGGCGGGAATCACTTACATTCGCTCCATTGCTTCAGATTATAAAGTAGAACCGGAATTTTTCCAGGAAAACGATATTCATGTGCACATTCCGGAGGGAGCAGTGCCAAAAGACGGACCATCCGCGGGTATTACCATGGCAACTGCCATTCTTTCCGCTATTATCAAGAAGCCGGTAAGAGCAGACCTTGCCATGACCGGTGAGATTACACTGAGAGGAAGAGTACTTCCAATCGGTGGTTTAAAAGAGAAACTTCTTGCCGCAAAATATGCGAAGATCAAAGAAGTATTAGTACCGGCAGAGAATAAGCCGGATATTCAGGAATTAGATAAAGAAATCACAGACGGACTTACTATCACATTTGTAAGTTCTATGAAAGAAGTACTGAATAAAGCACTTGTATCCTGATAACACAGTAATGATAAAGAGCATTACTCAGAATCGAAGTGAACAGCAAACAAAGAGCCAGTCTGGGAAATGACTGACTCTTTGCTGTGAAAATAAAAGCGAGGAAATCAATGGTTATTAAGAATGTATCATTAGATATCGTCTGTGGCATCACCAGTAAGCTTCCGGATACCAACAGACCGGAGGTTGCATTTGCAGGAAAATCAAATGTAGGAAAATCATCTCTGATCAACGGACTGATGAATCGGAAATCTCTTGCCAGAACAAGTGCGCAGCCGGGAAAAACACAGACCATTAACTTTTACAATATCAATGAAACTATGTATCTGGTAGACCTGCCTGGCTATGGATATGCAAAGGTTTCACAGTCTGAGAAAGAAAAATGGGGCAAGATGATCGAGAGATATCTTCATACATCCAAAGATCTCAAAGCTGTTTTTCTTCTCATTGACATCCGTCATGATCCATCTGCAAATGACAAGATGATGTATGACTGGATCCTGAATAATGGTTATGAGCCGATCATTATAGCGACCAAGCTTGACAAGCTCAAACGAAGCCAGGTTCAGAAGAATATCAAAGCAATCAAAGAAGGGCTGAAGCTGAGCAAAGATGGCATCATCATTCCTTTTTCCGCTGAAACAAAGCAGGGAAGAGATGAAATCTGGACTCTGATCGATGAGTTGACCGGACTGGCAGCTACTGAAGAAGCCTGAGAAAATAAAATGTTACTGAATAGTTGCTGTCCGTTGATTGCAGAGTACATTTTCTGAGAATAAAATGGACAGTGAATACAAATACGAGGACAAAAATATTATGGGAATTATCAAGGCGTTCAAGCTGGGATTTGACTATCTCAAGTATGATGAAGATGGCAACGTGCAGGATACGCAGCGTGCTGTCAATGATGTAAACCTGGACATTGAAGCCGGACAATTCGTGGCTATTCTGGGACATAATGGTTCTGGAAAATCTACTCTTGCAAAGCATTTGAATGCGCTTCTCATTCCGACGGAAGGGACGTTATGGGTAGATGGGATTGACACGTCTAAAGAGCCGGAATTATGGAAAGTCCGCCAGAAAGCGGGCATGGTTTTTCAGAATCCTGACAATCAGATCATAGGAACTGTGGTAGAAGAAGATGTAGGTTTCGGACCGGAGAACATGGGAGTGCCGACAGAGAAAATCTGGGAGCGAGTAGATGAGAGCCTGAAAAAGACAGGCATGACCTCTTATCGTTATCATTCTCCGAATAAGCTTTCCGGAGGTCAGAAGCAGAGAGTTGCTATTGCCGGTGTGATGGCAATGCGTCCGAAATGCATCATTCTGGATGAGCCAACTGCGATGCTTGATCCGAATGGACGAAAGGAAGTTCTGGAGGCAGTCAGTGATCTTAATAAGCAAGAGGGAGTGACT
Source organism: Blautia sp. HCN-1074 (assembly GCF_037890165.1). NCBI lineage: Bacteria > Bacillati > Bacillota > Clostridia > Lachnospirales > Lachnospiraceae > Blautia > Blautia sp. HCN-1074. The sequence goes on along the minus strand of NZ_JBBKBP010000019.1, from coordinate 51,745 downwards.
GTAATTCTGATCACACACTATATGGAAGAGGTTGTACGCGCAGATAAAGTATATGTGATGGACAGCGGAGAAGTAGTGATGCAGGGAACACCGAAGGAGATTTTTTCTCAGGTGGAGACTCTGAAGGAATACAGACTGGATGTGCCACAGGTAACACTTCTGGCACATGAACTTCATAAAGCCGGAGTGGATATTCCGGAGGGAATACTGACTACAGAGGAGCTGGTGAATGCCTTATGTCTATAGAATTAAAGAATGTAACATACACTTACAGTCCGGGAACTGCTTATGAAATCCATGCACTAAAAGATGTAAATCTTTCTATTCCGGATGGACAGTTTATTGGAATTATCGGGCATACAGGAAGCGGAAAGTCTACCCTGATCCAGCATTTTAATGCACTGATCCGTCCGACTTCCGGTACGATCACATACAATGGAGAGGATATCTGGGGAGAGAAATACGACCGCCGTGCACTGCGAAGTGAGGTAGGCCTGGTATTTCAGTATCCGGAGCATCAGCTTTTCGAGAATGATGTCCTTTCTGATGTCTGCTTTGGACCGATGAATCAGGGACTGTCCAGAGAAGAGGCAGAAGTAGAAGCTAAGAAAGCATTGCAGCATGTAGGTTTTAAGGAAGAAAATTATAGCAAATCCCCGTTTGAACTTTCAGGTGGACAGAAGAAACGAGTTGCGATTGCCGGAGTTCTGGCTATGAACCCGAAAATTCTCATTCTGGACGAGCCGACTGCAGGTCTGGATCCGAAAGGGCGGGATGATATCCTTGATCAGATTGCAGAGCTTCATAAAGTAAGAGGAATTACGATTATCCTTGTATCTCACAGTATGGAGGATATTGCCAAATATGCGGAGAGACTGATCGTAGTCAATGATGGAGAAATAGCCTATGATGATGCGCCGAAGGCAGTATTTGCCCATTACAGAGAACTGGAAGCTATGGGACTTGCAGCTCCTCAGATCACATATATCATGCATGCTCTCAAAGAAAAAGGACTGGATGTAGATGTGACCGCAACTACGGTGGAGGAAGCGAAAGAGAATATTCTGGCAGTGCTGAAAAAGACTGCTCCGGAGAAGCTGCTCCGTACAGATGAGAAGGAAAATAAGGGAGGACAGGAAGCATGATCCGAGACATTACATTAGGACAGTACTATCCTGCCAAATCTGTTCTTCACAGAATGGACCCAAGAGCGAAGCTGGTAGGTACACTTGTATTTATTATTTCTGTATTTGTATTTCATACATTTCCGGGATATGCAGTAGCAACTTTATTTCTGGCAGGCATGATCATAATCTCAAAAGTTCCGCCGAAATTCATGTTCAAGGGACTGAAAGCAATCGTAATGCTGCTTATGATCACTGTAGTATTTAACATCCTGCTGACTCCAGGAAAAGTTCTCTGGCAGTGGGGAATCTTTCATGTAACAGAAGAAGGCCTGAAACTTGCCGGAAGAATGGCTATCCGCCTGACTTATCTTGTGATTGGTTCTTCCGTTATGACACTGACAACCACGCCAAATCAGCTTACAGACGGTTTGGAACGTCTGCTCAGACCACTGAATAAACTTCATGTACCAATCCATGAGATTGCCATGATGATGTCCATTGCATTAAGATTTATCCCGATTCTTCTTGAAGAGACAGATAAGATCATGAAAGCACAGATTGCACGTGGCGCAGATTTTGAAAACGGAAATCTGATCCAGAAAGCTAAGAACATGATTCCACTTCTGGTACCGCTGTTTATTTCCGCATTCCGCAGAGCCAACGATCTGGCAATGGCGATGGAAGCAAGATGCTATCACGGCGGAGACAACAGAACCCAGATGAAACCTCTGCATTATGAAAGCAGAGACTATATTGCGTATGTGGTGATGTTTGCTTATCTGGGAATTGCGATTGTATTTAGAATCGTTGGAATTTAAAAAATGGTATTGTGTCAAATTTTTCAGATTTTTTTCAAGTATGCTCCAGCAGGCATGTTTGAAAAGTTTTTGAGTTTGACATCATAATAATTTATATGCTGTGATCCTATAGAAAGGGTTGCAGCATATTGTTTATACCAGATACGATAAAAACTTCTGGATAAAATTTTGTGTCATCTCTATCAGAATTTATTGGAGGAAAACAGATGAAAAGAATTGGACTTGTAGTTGCATATGACGGTACAAATTACTGTGGATGGCAGACACAGCCAAACGGAATTACCGTGCAGGGGGTATTAAATGATACCTTGTCAGAACTTCTTGGTGAAAAAATAGAAACGATTGGCGCAAGCCGTACAGACGCAGGTGTTCATGCTATGGGAAACGTGGCGGTATTTGACACTAACACTCGTATCCCCGGAGAAAAAATTTCTTATGCACTTAACCAGCGGCTTCCTGAGGATATCCGTATTCAGCTTTCTGAAGAAGTAGAACCGGATTTCCATCCTCGTTACTGTGACAGCGAGAAAACATATGAATACCGCATCCTGAATCGTAAATTTCCGGTTCCTACAGAGCGGTTATACACCTATTTCTATCACTACAAATTAGACGTAGATAAGATGAAGGCTGCAACCTCATATCTGATCGGACAGCATGATTTTGCCTCTTTCTGCGGCGCAAAAGCACAGGTGAAAACCACCATCCGTACAGTGACAGGAATTGATGTATGGCGTGATGGAGACATCGTAACCATTCGTGTGACAGGAACAGGATTCCTCTACAACATGGTCCGCATCATTTCCGGAACCCTGATTGAGGTAGGAAACGGACAGTACCCGCCGGAAAGAGTAAAAACGATCCTGGAAGCCTGCAACCGCGAAATGGCAGGCCCGACAGCACCGGCGCAGGGACTCACATTAATGGGAATTGAATTTTTTGACTAGAAAATAAAAAAAGGGGGAGTAACGAAAAAAGTTGAAAAAACGACATAAAATCTATTGACAGAAACAGGTCATTATAATATAATAACCAAATGTGACGTAGTGCGAAATGCTTAAGCCAATAGCCCAGGCGAAAGTATTTATCAGCGGTTTCGGACATTTCCGCGTTTTTTAGCACCGGCGTTTCCAATAACTTATATTCGCGGGAAATTCCGCGGTTAATTAAACTATCGTTGATAAATAACAGGAGGTAAAACCATGCAGACTTATATGGCTAATCCAGATAAAATCGAAAGAAAATGGTATGTAGTTGACGCTGATGGATGCACTCTTGGCCGTCTGGCTTCCGGAGTAGCAAGCGTTTTAAGAGGAAAGAATAAACCACAGTTTACACCACACGTAGACACAGGTGATTATGTAATCATCGTAAACGCTGACAAGATCAAAGTTACAGGTAAGAAATTAGAGCAGAAAATCTACTACAATCACTCCGATTATGTAGGTGGTATGAGAGAAACCACATTAAAAGAAATGTTAGCAAAGAAACCTGAGAGAGTTATCGAGCTCGCAGTTAAAGGTATGCTTCCAAAAGGACCTTTAGGAAGAAGCATGTACAAGAAACTTTTCGTATATGCAGGACCGGAACACAAACATGAAGCTCAGAAACCAGAAGCTTTAACATTTTAATTAGGAGGTAGAAAACATTGGCTAGCGCAAAATTCTACGGAACAGGAAGAAGAAAAAAATCAATCGCAAGAGTTTATCTTGTACCTGGAACCGGTAAGATCACAATCAATAAAAGAGATATCGATGAATATTTTGGATTAGATACACTGAAAGTTATCGTTCGTCAGCCTTTAACTGCAACAGAAACAGAAGGCAAATTCGACGTATTAGTTAACGTTCATGGTGGTGGATACACAGGACAGGCTGGTGCCATCAGACATGGTGTTGCAAGAGCCCTTCTTCAGGCAGACAACGATTACAGACCAGTTCTTAAAGCTGCTGGATTCTTAACACGTGATCCACGTATGAAAGAACGTAAGAAGTACGGTCTCAAGGCTGCACGTCGCGCGCCTCAGTTCAGCAAGAGATAATCTGCTGTTCAAACCGTATCAAAATGGTTCAAAAACCCCGGAAAATCAAGGTTTTCCGGGGTTTTACTGTATCTAAACGGGCTGATATAGTTTGACCAAATTTAGCAAAACGAGAGCCGTTTTCACCCAATTTTTAGTGGTCCGCAAGTGGTTAACCGGCCAAAAAGAGGGCAAAAAGAGGGTCAAGTGGTGCCCAAAGTGGTTAACCGAGAGCCGATTTTGTGGGTGTTTTGGGGGCTACTTTTCAGCCCTCTTTCCCCTCGTTTTTGGCTGTGGCAGTTTGGCATAGTTTGACCTAATTTGAATAATTGAATATGAATTTGATACAGCACTCAGTATAAAATGACTGGGTGCTTTTTTCATTTCAGGAACTCGTATTCCGGCGATAGAAAGAGCCGTCACTTCACTTTTTATTTTGGAGTGGCGGCTTTTTCTATTTCCAGAAGCAACAGAAACAATTAGAAATGAGGTGAAGTCAATGAACACGCAAATCATTGCCATTGCCAACCAGAAGGGCGGCGTTGGCAAAACCACCACCTGTGCCAATCTTGGAATCGGTTTGGCGCAGGCCGGAAAGAAAGTTCTGCTGATCGACGGAGACCCGCAAGGAAGCCTGACTATCAGCCTGGGCAATCCACAACCGGACAAGCTGCCCTTTACGCTGTCGGACGCTATGGGGCGTATCCTGATGGATGAGCCGCTTCGTCCCGGCGAGGGTATCCTGCACCACCCAGAGGGTGTAGACCTGATGCCTGCGGACATCCAGTTATCCGGTATGGAAGTATCCCTGGTAAATGCCATGAGTCGTGAGACTATCTTGCGGCAATATCTGGACACGCTGAAGGGGCAATACTCCCATATCCTCATCGACTGCCAGCCCTCCCTGGGGATGCTCACAGTCAATGCGCTGGCCGCTGCAAACAGGATCATAATTCCCGTTCAGGCGGAGTATCTGCCCGCCAAAGGGCTGGAACAGCTGCTCTCCACGGTAAACAAGGTAAAGCGGCAGATCAACCCCAAGCTCCAGATAGACGGTATCCTGCTGACGATGGTTGACAGCCGAACCAACTTTGCCAAAGAGATTTCCGCACTTTTGCGAGAGACCTATGGCAGCAAGATCAAAGTATTCGGCACAGAGATTCCCCATTCTGTCCGGGCAAAGGAAATCAGCGCCGAGGGAAAAAGCATTTTTGCCCATGATCCCGGCGGCAAGGTGGCAGAGGGCTACAAAAATCTGACGAAGGAGGTGTTGAAACTTGAAAAGCAGCGCGAAAAAAATAGAGCTGGCATCGGTAGATGATCTGTTCTCCACCGAAGAAGGCCGCCAGGATGCAAAGCTGGAAAAGATTCAGGAAATTCCGTTGTCTGAACTGCATCCGTTTAAGAACCACCCATTCAAAGTCAGGGATGACGAAGCCATGATGGAGACTGCTGACAGTATCAAGCAGTATGGCGTTCTGGTTCCGGCCATTGCCCGACCGGACCCGGAGGGCGGTTATGAGCTGGTAGCCGGACACAGGCGGCACAGAGCCAGTGAACTGGCAGAAAAGGAGACCATGCCGGTCATTGTTCGGGATTTGGATGATGATGCCGCTACAATCATTATGGTTGACAGCAATTTACAACGAGAAAGCCTGCTCCCCAGTGAAAGAGCATTTGCTTATAAAATGAAGCTGGATGCCATTAAGCACCAAGGAGCCAGGACGGATTTAACTTCGGCCCAAGTTGGGCCGAAGTTGACTGCGGCAGAAAAAATCGCGGAGAACAGTCCAGATAGCAAATCACAGATTAAGAGATTTATCCGTCTGACAGAGCTGATTCCTGAATTGATGGATATGGTGGATGAAAAGAAGATTGCCCTGAACCCTGCTTATGAGCTGTCCTTTCTCAAAAAGGAAGAACAGATAGACCTACTGGACGCGATGGACAGTGAACAGGCTACCCCTTCCCTTTCCCAAGCCCAGCGGCTCAAGAAATACAGCCAGGAGGGGCATCTGACCCTCGATATGATGCGTGTCATCATGGGTGAGGAAAAGAAAAGTGATCTGGACCGAGTGACATTTACCTCCGACACTTTGCGGAAATATTTCCCCAAAAGCTATACGCCCCAGCGGATGCAGGAAACCATTATCAAGCTGCTGGAGGCATGGCAGAAAAAGCGTCAGAGAGACCAGGAACGATGAAAGGAGCCGCCTATGAGGGATATTTCAGCCCGTGAGCTGAAAGGACACAACATTCTCGCCGTAGAGAGGTTTTGGGATAATACCCGCTGGATGATCGAGTTTTCCGTCCTGCGTCCCAGCACTGCTTACGGCAGCCCCGGAGATGAAATGCGGTTGTTTTTGACTGAGGACGGGTATCAGGCCGCCCTGCAAAGTCAACAGCGCCGGGAGATCAAAATCAAGCGTTACGCTCGTGTGATTGAGGGACATATCCTCGATTTCAAACCGGGAAAACGCCGCCGCTCATAAACCCATACAACGAAAGGAAAGGAATGACTATGTGTACGGTAAAGGAAATTCAAGAAGCAATCCGGGAAGATTGCAAATCTCAGCATGACATGGATTCAACGGATATTGACCGCGTGATGCAAACACTTCCTTTCGCCCAGGAGGAGCCATTTACAGAGGCGCGTCCCCAAAAGTCGCTGTTTTGGTTCTATGCAAGAAAATTTGAAAAGCGCTGAACACCGCAATTCTTTGAAATGAGGATTGCGGTTTTTTTGTACCCAAAATTCGGAAGGAGTGAGGTCGATGGCCGTTTTTCGCATTGAACGGACCCGTGATTATACCGTGATGAGCAATCATCATTTACGAAATGCAAATCTGTCGTTAAAAGCCAAGGGGCTGCTTTCCATGATGCTGTCTTTGCCAGAGGACTGGAATTACACTACCCGTGGCCTTGCAAAGATCTGTAAGGAAGGCGTGGATGCCATCGGTGCTGCCCTGCGTGAACTGGAAGGAGCCGGATATATCGTGCGCCATCAGAGACGCGATAAAAGTGGGCGGATTACAGATACCGAGTATGTCATCTATGAACAGCCCCAGCCAGATATGTCCCAGCCGGATACGGCTTCACCAGATACGGAAAACCCGGATATGGTAAGACCGGATATGGAAAAGCCCGCAGAATTAAATATAGAGAAATCAAATACAGAAAAATCAATTACTTATGGATCAAGTACCGATTCCATTCCCTTCCGGGAAACAGCGGCGGCAAGACCGCCGGAACGGAAAGGAAGGGATGCGATGTCTGTCACAGAGATAGAAAATTATCGGGAGTTGATTTTGGAGAATATCGAGTATGACTGCTTGAAGCAGCGTTATCCTCTCTACCTGGATGACCTGAATGAGATCGTAGAGCTGTTGGTCGAAACGGTCTGTGCCAAACGAAAGACCACCCGGATCTCTGGGGCAGACTTCCCTCACGAGATCGTGCGTTCCCGTTTTTTGAAACTGGACAGCTCCCACATCGAGTTTGTCATGGACTGTCTGCAAAAGAATACCACCCAGGTACGCAACATGAAGCAGTACCTGCTTGCGGTGCTGTTCAATGCGCCTACCACCATGAATAACCACTACACTTCACTGGTCAATCACGATATGCACGCAGGCGGCTGGTAAAGGCCGCCTTTTATCATGCCAAAGGAGGCACGACATGAACCAGATGGAAATTTTCAAAAACCCGGAGTTTGGCAGTATCCGTGTCATTGAGGAAAACGGCAAATACTTGTTCAGCGGAACGGATGTGGCTGCTGCGCTGGGGTACAGTAATCCCCGCGATGCAATTATCCGCCATTGTAGGTATGTCGTGAAACGCGACGCACCTCACCCACAAAGCCCCGACCGCAAAATCAGTATGACTTTTATCCCAGAAGGCGATTTGTACCGCCTGATCGTTCACAGCAAATTGCCATCGGCAGAGCGGTTTGAACGGTGGGTATTCGATGAGGTCCTGCCTACTATTCGTAAGCACGGGGCCTATCTCACAAAAGAGAAGCTGTGGGAGGTTGCCACTTCCCCGGAGGCTCTGATGAAGCTCTGCTCAGACTTGTTGGCTGAGCGTGAAGCGAATATTTCTCTGCGTAAGGAAAATGCACAGCTGGAGGGCAAAGCCGCTTTCTATGACCTGTTCATCGACTTAAAGCACAGCACCAATCTCAGGACTACCGCCAAAGAGTTGGATGTCCCGGAGCGCCGGTTTGTTCGGTTTCTGATAGAACGGCGGTTTGTGTACCGCACGGCATCCGGCAATGTGCTGCCTTATGCCAATGTGAAAAATGCAGGGCTGTTTTGCGTCAAAGACTACTGCAACCACGGTCATACCGGTTCCTACACGCTGGTCACGCCCCAGGGCAAGCTCTATTTTGCTCAGCTGCGGGAGATGATCTTGCTGGTCTTATAAGAACAGAAAGGAAGTGGGTTTTATGCAGGAAGGAAAAACAATCGGTCAGCTGATGGAGGAAATGCGTCAGAAAGCCGGGGCGCAGAACTATCACGGCCATGACTACATGGATCTTCAGCGATTTGCGGAGAACATCCGGCACATGATTATTTTTGATGTGCTGACGAATGACTCCCCGGTGGGCTGGAAAGGAGAACGAACCCGCCTGTTTTTGTCAGATATAGGCTATGAAAAAGCTCTGGACAGTCAGGCAAAGGGGCAGATCAAGATTCTCAGCCATGCAAAGGTCAGAAATGGAGATTTGTTTTATGACCACAAAGAACAGATACGATAGGAGGAATCTGATATGAATGAGGAAAAGAAAGTCCCCTTCAAGTGGGAATATGGGGAAGAAACCATATCGCTGCAACTTGGGATGTATGCGAATAATCAGCGGCTTTATATCGGCATGATTACCCATACAGAAGATGGAGCAGAACCGTTTGCAGATATGACGGTGAACCTACCGGGATATTCCCTGGACCCCGGAGAGGCGTTTATTTCCGGTGACATCAGCAAGGACCTGCTGCGATTCATCAAAGAGAACAAATTGGGGAAGGTGCTTCCCTATCAGGTGCAGTCCGGTTATGGAAAATATTCTGCCGTTGCCTTTGATCTGGAGAAGTTGAAGGTATTTGATCCCAAAGGTGTGGCAGAGTTTCGGGAAGAGTGGAATTTGCCGGATAAGAAGCCGGTAAAGAAAAAGAGCCGCGGGATGGAGCGATGAAGAAATATTTTCTCCGGCGGCTGGTGGTCCCGCCTTAGAAGAAAATGCACCACCCCTGCACATTTTGTGGAAAGACCTGCTAACAAAAGTCAAGTAGAAATTTCAGGTTTTGGGAGCAGCGAAAAAGGCAACACAAAATCAAGCCGCTGAGCAACTCAAAATCGAAACGGCGGCCAGCCAGATGGTATAGCGCAGGGAAATCAGTCGTGTTCCAGGGAATCCAAATAGGCTTTCACAGAAGCGTAGTAGATACGCAAGAACTTGTTGGCGGATGCCATCATGTAGACACGGTATGGCTTGCCCTCAGAGCGTTTCTTGTTCATGAACTGGTAGACCGGCTCATCCATTGGGGCACATTGCAGGAGGACGCCCATCACCAGGAAAAGTGTCCTGCGCAGTGAGGCAGATCCCCTCTTGGAAATGCTGCGGCTGCGGACATCTATTTGGCCAGATTGGTAGGGCGGGGCGTCAATGCCTGCAAAGGCCACCAGCGCTTTCTTGGAATGAAAACGGCGCACATCGCCAATTTCAGCTATGAGTTGGGGGCCGAGTGTAGGGCCAACACCAAACATTTCCATCACTACAGGATACTCCGGCAGAGAAGCTGCCAGAGACTGCATCTCCTGCTTGAGAGCAGCTAATGCGGCGGAAGTTGTCTGGAGTTGGGAAATGGCCTGTTCTACCAAAAGTTTTGCCGTATTTGTTTTCGGCATGACACCGAAGCGTCCACAGGCAGAGGCATAAATATCCAACGCCTTATCTTGGCTGAAATTGTAGCCGTGCTTTCTGCACCACTTCTGGTACTTGGCGGTAAAGGCTTTCTTAGACAGACCACAGACACACTCGCAATGCCAAAAAGTGGCGACAAAGTCCACCCACTTCTCACTGCCATCGGCGCGGGGCGGACTGGTAAACAGGCGGTTTGCGTCTGGGAAAGCGGTGTCCAGCAGGGAGATCAGGTTGTTTTTCAGCATGGTCTGTACTTTGGAATACTGCTGGTACTGCCGGTAGCAGGTCTTCAGCATGAGCCGGGTGTCCTCTTCCGGAACATATCTCGGAAGTGTGAGCCAGTGGTCAAGGCCGTAGTTGGCCAGCTTCACGGCATCCTTCTTGTCGGTCTTGCCCCGTCTTAAACTGTTGTTCCCGTAGTCGTGCACCAGCATTGCATTGACTACGGAGACATAAAACCCCGCGCCGTGGAGCAGCCAGGCCACCGGCGCATGGTAATTGCCCGTGGATTCCATCACCACGCGGGTCTCACCGTCCAGGTTTTTGAGCAGCCTTGCCAGCTCGCTCAGTTCGCTGGCGGTGTGGCGCACTTCAAAGGGTGAAACCACTACCTCTCCGAAGGGCCGCATGACTGCAATCATGCTCTTACCTTTGGAAACATCGATGCCAACGCAGTTCATTCACATTCCTCCAACACAAAGAATCTGCAACCGGAAATCCATCTTTTCTCGCTGCCGATTCAATCTATTGGGTGACACGAACTCTCCGGCATCCGGTGGCTCAACCTGCTCAAATCGAACGCTGCAACAAGAGGATGGCTAACAGTCTTTCCAACGGACATAAAAGCCCAAGGAGGCAAGGGTCAGCCAGTTGCTCCTCTTATTGTAGCTTAGGCACGAGATGGAAAGAAAGCCGGACTGGCTGCCCGGCTTTCCTGTCCAAATTTATTGTAATAGGAGGGAACATAAATGGGCAATCAATCAGTTATCAGCATAGAGGCAGTCATTGACTATATCGAAAGTCATCTTGACGGAAAGCTGGAATTAGAAACGGTTGCGGAGGCTGTTCACTATTCAAAATATCACTTACACCGACTATTTACCGAAACCGTAGGAATGACGATTCATGATTATGTGCAACGCCGCCAGCTTACAGAGGCGGCAAAGCTTCTGGTCTTTTCGGATAAACCTATTATAGAAATTGCTTTTATCTGCGGATACGAGAGCCAGCAATCGTTTTCATTAGCTTTTAAGGCCATGTATAAATCGCCACCTGCGGAGTATCGTGAAGAACGGAGCTTTTATCCTTTGCAGTTGCGGTTCATTTTACATCGAAGAACGACGGCTATGGAATTTACAATACAGGATATTCGGCTAGCAGAAAAGAAAGATATTGTCGATTGGATGAACTTAATGCGGCTTGTTATTGATGGGTATCCTGTAATGGATGAAGATGACTATTTAGCTAAACTGGAAGAAAGTATTGACGAAAAGCGTGCGCTTGTGCTAAGGGAGGGAGATATTCTCATTGGAGCTATGGCATTTACCTATTCTCCAGGCAGTATAGAATTTCTTGGCGTACATCCGCAATATCGAAATCGCGGACTTCAAAAGTTATTCTTGGATGCCTTATTGGAAACATATCTTCCAGGTCAGGAAATCAGCACAACAACCTTTCGAGAACAGGACAAGGCCGATACAGGGCATCGAGATATGCTATTGCAACTTGGTTTTGCCGAAAAAGAATTGCTGACAGAGTTTGGCTATCCCACGCAGCGCTTTGTGCTCCCTCCTAAAAAACAGGAGGATATACAACATGGATGACACGCAACGCACCGGCTGGCAGAAAAGAATACTCCTTTTCTTAACCAGTCAATGTATCACACTCTTTGGCTCTACGCTTGTTCAAATGGCGCTCGTTTGGTATGCAACCATGCAGACATCCAGCGGCGTGTGGGTGGCTGCATTTACAGTCTGTTCCTATCTGCCGCAATTTCTCATTTCATTTATAGGCGGCGTATGGGCAGACCGATACCACAGAAAAAAATTGATTATAGGCGCAGATCTGCTGATTGCATTTGTCACTTTCGTAATGGTATTGGCAATTCCGCATATTTCATCGGAGCCTGCTTTGCTCGGCGGTTTGCTTGTTATGTCGGTCATACGATCCTTGGGGGCAGGAATACAAACTCCAGCGGTCAATGCCGTTATCCCACAGCTTGTCCCAGAAGATCAGCTTATGCGGTACAACGGCATCAATGCAACAATGCAGTCTATTGTTAATTTTGCGGCTCCAGCGGCGGCAGGTGCAGTTTTTGCAATCAGCACATTGAGAACGACGCTTATGATAGACATTGTAACGGCGATCTTGGGAACGGGCCTATTGTCCTGCTTGGCACTTCCGAAACAAAATACTTCCATTGAGAAGGCCAGCGTCTTTTCTGACATGAAAATTGGCGTCAAATACGCTTTTGCAGACAAACTAATTGGAAAGCTTTTAATCATCTACGGACTATTCACTTTCTTTTGTGTTCCAGCAGGCTATCTTGCAGGACTTCTTGTTCGGCGAGTATTCGGTGATACTTACTGGTATCTTACCGCAGTGGAAGTAGTAGGGTTCGCAGGTATGATGGCAGGCGGAGTTATTATGAGTACATGGGGAGGTTTTAAGCACCGAGGAAAAACTTTGGCAGTTGGAATTTTTGCGTTTGGCTCTTTTGCAATCGGAATGGGCTTTTCAAAGAATTTTATTTTTTACCTTGGCCTAATGGTATGTTATGGAGTCGCATTAACAATGGTGCAAACAGCAATTACCACTATGTTACAAGAAAAAACGGACACCTCTATGCAGGGGCGTGTATTTGGATTACTTGGCACGATGTATGCTGGCTTTTTACCGATTGGTATGGCTATGTTTGGCCCTTTGGCTGATATTCTTCCCTTGCAGTGGATTATGATTGGATCAGGTATAGCCCTTATTGTAATTGCAGGTATAGCTTATTATAGTCGGGAACTCAAAACAATCTAAAAGAAAAAAGTCGCCCAACGGGAATAAAAAAAACCGTTGTTTCGGCGACTGGGTATTTATGCGCCAAAACAAAATACAGTGGCCTTACGGCGGTTTTGAAATAACATATTTCAGAGCCGCCGTTTCTTTTTCAACGATGCTCATGCGATCAGGAGGGCGGTATTTGGGAGGATACCGCCATGTCAATTTTCGTTATTCATAGCACCCATGAGCTACACCAATTAAAAAAAGCCTTGCCCCTCCTCCGGGGAGATATGATTACCTATCGGTATTATCATTCCAACTAAAACAGAAGAATCATAGTCATTTTTGTTGCGCCAGTTTCCCATTGCGGGGAGCTGGCGCTTTTTATTGTCGATTTTTCGGGAAACCTCCCGAAGTATGTCGCTGCCGATCCCCGCCTCCTTTCGATTCACTCGTCAATCGCCCGTGAATCGAAATGGAGGTACATAATGAAGAAAGTCAATCTTAGGGACCTATATCCCGATGTTTACAAAACTGATTACTTTGTAGAAGTAACCGAAGATGTGCTGGAGACGATCCGAGCTGCTGAGCGTGCAGAAGCTGCCTATGACCGGAGGATGTATCGCTATAAGGCGCATTACTCCCTGGACTGCGACAACGGCATTGAAAATGCGATCCTGATGAAGCCCCAGACACCGGAAATGCTTCTGGAGGAAAAGCAGCTGCGGGAGAAGCTTTATGCCGCAGTGATGGCTCTGCCGGAGAAGCAGGCCAAGCGGATCTATGCCCGATACTATCTGGGAATGACGGTAAATGAAATTGCCGAAGTAGAAGGTGTAGATCCAAGCCGTATCCGTGACAGCATCCGGCGTGGTCTGAAGCAGCTGGCAAAGTATTTTTAGGGTAGAATAACAGAGGGCGCAAGGTCTCAAAGTGCTTCTGCATAAGACCTTGCGCCCTACCTATTGTAGTAGCCTTAGAGGTGTATTTTGTAAAGCTATCTTTGAGTGAAGAAAACATCGGTGTACAAGGGGTACAAACAAGATAAAATAGAAATGAGGGGCGATAGAGCAGAAATGTCAGATTTTCCACTCTATCTGAACACGGTCGCTGGTGGCCTTGATCGTAGAGATCAAACCATCGGCGGCTTTTCTTTTGTCGTCAAAATCTATGCTGTCCCAGTTGTCGAGATAATAGGATAACTTCTTTATCTGCTGGGGAGATATGATTTCAACGCTCAATTCAGCGATTGCCTTTGAAATGGTCTGGCGTCGGGTGTCCAGTTCTTCAATTTTTTTGTTAGCGTAGGCAATGTAATATGATTTGATATTACATGATATATTATTTCATAAGATTGACAAAGAAGAATGTTTGTGCTATTCTATATAAAAATATATCTCCAAAGGGGAGCAAGATATGAACTTTCATTTAACCGATCAGCGTAAAAAGAAAATCAACTCTGTACAATCCAAACCGATGAAACATTGTGCAGAGTATAGCGTATAAATGACGCATTTCGATTTCATCGGGAAGCCATAAAGGGGATTTTATGCCCATTTTGAGAAAATGGCTTTCCATGCAGTTATAATGTGTACGAGGCTATGGACAATGTTTTGTCCATAGCCTTTTGTTTTTGGCGTTGCTATGCCAAAGGCAGAAGGCGGATACACTTGTGTATCTCTGCTTTCTGCCTTTTCTTTTTTCCAAATATATTAAGAAAGGTTTTTTTAAAATGAGCTTATTAGAAATTGAAGGACTAACACATTCTTTTGGTGAAAACCTGCTTTACAAAAATGCAGGCTTCACACTCAATAAAGGAGAACATATTGGCATTGTCGGGCAGAACGGAACCGGCAAAAGCACTTTAATCAAAATCTGTACAGAGCAGATCATACCAGACAGCGGGCGCATTGTCTGGCAACCGAATACTACGATTGGCTATTTAGACCAATATGCGGAAATCGACCATACCTTAACGATGAAAGAATTTCTCAAATCCGCTTTCACAAAGTTATTTGAAATGGAGGCACAGGCGTTGCAGCTCTATGAAAAAGCTGCTGACGGTGATATGAAAAGCCTTGAACTGGCCGCCCGTTATCAGGAACAGCTTGAAGCCCATGACTTTTATTCGATAGATACCGCTATTGATCGTGTCGCCAATGGGTTAGGACTTCTTGCGATTGGCCTTGACCGTCCGATTGCTGAAATGAGTGGCGGCCAGCGAGCAAAAGTGATTTTGGCAAAGCTACTGCTTGAAAAACCAGATGTATTGCTATTAGATGAGCCGACAAATTTTCTTGATAAAGATCATGTTGCATGGCTGGCGGAATACCTATCCTCTTTGGAAAATGCTTTTTTAGTTGTTTCCCATGATTTTGACTTTTTGGATAAAATCGCAAATCGTATCTGCGATATAGATAATGACACAATAACAAAGTATTATGGCACTTATTCTGAATTTCTGCGAAAAAAGACACTGTTGCGGGAAGATTACATTCGTCAATACTCAGCGCAACAAAAGGAGATCAAAAAAACAGAGGAGTTTATTAGGAAAAATATTGCTGGACGAAAAGCAAAAATGGCGAGAGGGCGACAAAAACAGCTTGATCGAATGGACAAAATGGAGGCTTTGGAACAGAAAGAGATTATTCCTCATTTTCATTTTCCTGTTTTACCGCTGACAAATACGGAGCATCTGCTGGTCAAACATCTGGCAGTTGGTTATCACTATCCAGTTCTATCAGATATTGATTTTAGCATAAAAGGCGGGCAAAAAGTTGTTATCACTGGCTTTAATGGAATTGGGAAATCTACTTTGCTCAAGACATTAATTGGACAAATCCCGTCCATGCAAGGTCATTTCAAATTTTCCGATCAAGTTACCCTTGGATATTTTGAGCAGGACTTAATATGGGACGAACCTGAACAGACACCAATTCAAATTGTTTCCAATGTCCATCCTGATATGGTCATAAAAGATGTTCGCAAACATTTAGCCCGGTGTGGAATTTCCAGTAAGCACGCAATGCAAGCGATTGGAACATTAAGTGGAGGTGAGCAGGCGAAAGTAAAAATGTGTTTGCTAACACTGATTCCCTGCAATTTTCTAATTATGGACGAACCCACAAATCATCTGGATGTTCAGGCAAAGGAAGCATTGAAATCAGCTCTTATGGATTTTGCGGGTACTGTATTGCTCGTATCACATGAAGAAGCATTTTATCGTGAGTGGGCACAGAGAGTTATTAGTGTCGAGAAATAGAAAATAGAATTAAGTATAGTATGAGGTCTATGATTTTCTGCT
The DNA here is from genome assembly GCF_037890165.1 of Blautia sp. HCN-1074. Lineage (NCBI taxonomy): Bacteria > Bacillati > Bacillota > Clostridia > Lachnospirales > Lachnospiraceae > Blautia > Blautia sp. HCN-1074. The sequence continues at coordinate 35,565 of NZ_JBBKBP010000019.1, read as the reverse complement.
GAAGAATTGGCATAAATTGAAATTCAGTCCCCCGATCCAGATCGAAGTAGTCATAGAGCGAAAAATCAATCCCAAACGAATGCAGCGCGAAATTCAAAGTCAACTGCAAGATAAAGGCATTGGCACAAAGGCACAGCAGGCGTTGAAACTCCAGCATGAGCAATGTAAGCTGGAACGGAAAACCAAGAGCCGTGAGCAGAAAGAGGCTGAGAAAGACCGTCAGTTTGCCATACGGCAGGAAAAGAAGAAAGCCAAGCACAGAGGAAGATAACATGAAGATAGAATGGATTTTATGCCCCTTTTGCGGCAGCAAAACGCGATTGAAAATCCGCGATGATACAGTACTGGAAAACTTTCCGTTATATTGTCCTAAATGCAAACATGAAACCCTGATTACGGTAAGAAAACTAAATTTATCTATCGTTCAAGAGCCAGACGCACAGACGCAGAGCCGATAATACACAAGGTAAATTTACTTGTGGTTATCGGTCCTTTTTTATTTCAATATACGACGAGAGCCTGCCCCGCCCAATGGGGAAAGAAAAAAACCGTAGCTGGGCAGGTTGATTTTGTGCGCTTACTCTACTTACTTTGGCGGCGGTTTTGAGAAATCAGAGCCGCCGTTTCTTTGCGTTTACACAAACCTATAACGACTTGCAGGGACACGGTAGCCGATTGGAGGTTATTTTGCCGTGTCTCGTTTGCTTTTTCAAAGCTCACACGATCTACATCAGTTAAAAAAAGCATTGCTCCTCCTCCGGGCAAGCATAACATTGCATCGGCATTATCGTTCCATGTAATTCAGTATAATAATGGCTGTTCTTGGCGCGCCAGTTTTCCCTCACGGAAATCTGGCGTTTTTTGTTGCCATTTTTTCGGAGATGACCCGGTTGTCTGCCGGTGTCGGTCTCCGCCTCCATTCGATTCACTCGTCAATCGCCCGTGAATCGAAATGGAGGTACATAATGAAGAAAGTCAATCTTAGGGACCTATATCCCGATGTTTACAAAACTGATTACTTTGTAGAAGTAACCGAAGATGTGCTGGAGACGATCCGAGCTGCTGAGCGTGCAGAAGCTGCCTATGACCGGAGGATGTATCGCTATAAGGCGCATTACTCCCTGGACTGCGACAACGGCATTGAAAATGCGATCCTGATGAAGCCCCAGACACCGGAAATACTTCTGGAAGAAAAGCAGCTGCGGGAGCAGCTCTATGCGGCTGTGATGGCTCTGCCGGAGAAACAGGCCAAGCGGATCTATGCCCGGTATTACCTGGGTATGCGCGTGAGTGAGATCGCCGCAGCGGAGGGTGTAGACTCAAGCCGCGTCCGCGACAGTATTCGGCGCGGTCTGAAGCAACTGGCAAAGTATTTTTAGGATAGAATAAGCAAAGGGCGCGAGGTCTTAGTGCTTCTGGCACAGGACCTTGCGCCCCATCTATTGCAGTAGCTTTAGAGGAGTATTTCGCAGAGTTGTCTTTGGATGCAAAAGAAGCAGGAGACCTTTTTAGATTTCCGGCTTCTTTTGTGCTAGTGATAAATATCCAAAATGTTTTTGACTTAACTCAAGTGGGCTTTTGGGATTGTATCTATAGAGTCAAAAGTCAAGATGATTTTACATCCACAGTTAATCTTACTGTCAATGGTCATAGTCCCTTCATGTGCCGCTACAATTTGTCGAACCAAAACAAGCCCCAGCCCATGTCGAAGATCTAAGCGCTCATCTGTGCTTTCTAAATAATGAGGTTTTTCTTTTAGTTCTTGTAGTTTTTCTTCGGAGAGTCCTATACCATCGTCTTGCACAATAAGCTGAATGGCATTTTCCGTCCGTCTTAAAGATAACAGAATCCTACATCCCAGCGGATTGTGCTTCATACTATTTTGAACAAGATTATTCACGGCTCGTGAAATCAATCTGGCATCACATTCTAACATAGTGTTTTCAGCGTCAGTAGCAATTTCAATTCCAATATTATAGCTATCGGAAATTCCCATGTTCAATAGGTCTGCTACATAGGATCGCAGCAATTTGGATAAGCGAACCATCTCTTTGTGAAGTGGCTGCATTTCATATTCCAACTGTGAGACTAAATTCAAATCCTGCACCAGTTCTTTGATTTTTACGCTTTGCTTCCGTACTATTTCAGCCTGTTCTTGGATGGTCTTGCTGGCAGATTCATTTTCCGCAATGCGGCCCGCATACCCCATAATCATGGAGAGCGGTGTGCGGATGTCATGGGAAACACCGCTGATCCAGTTCGCCCGCGCCTCATTTTGTCTGTTTAAAATAGAAGAAGCCTTGTTCACGCTATTGGCAATTTCCGATAGTTCGCCGCTGATATGAAGTGAAACCGGCTTTCCGTCTGCTAAAGTTTCCACAGCAGACACAATCGGTTCGGTATTACGGATGATTTTGCGTTTGGAGAAATAATAGGCACAAAAGAGGCACAGTACATCCAATCCCAACATTCCAAGCACAAAGACGGGGAGCCGTCGAAGTGCTGAAATGGAATAGTAATTGCTGGTGAGTTTTGTATAGCTGTCTTTTGGATAACCCAATACCAACAGTCCATCATCGGTGTTCCAGACAAAAACCGGATAATCTTCAATATATCCTTTTGAAAACAATGCGACATCTTGAATAGTGTAACTTTCTGGCACTTCATCGGGCAAATCAACCGACCAATAACACTGTCCATCAGCGTTGAGATAAATTGCCCAAATATGATTCTGCCGGAGCTTTTGTACCGCATTGTCTAATAATCGCTCCGGTGTAGCGGCGGCAGCAGTCATTTCCAACATAGATTGCGGGGAAGAATTTCCATAATCCTCAGTCACAATCTTTTGAAAAGTTAGACTAAATACTACTGCGTTAAGAAACAGCAATATCAGGATAAAGGCAGCAAAAGACGCAAGATGTTTCGATATATAACTTGCAAATGATCTCATGGCATCACTTCCTTGATATCAGCTTATAGCCCAATCCTTTAATGGTTATCAGGGACACAGGTTTTGATGGATCGGTTTCAATCTTTTCCCGGACACGCCGGACATGAGCGTTTAGGCTGTTTTCATAGCCAAAAGGGTTATCACCCCATAATGCTTCACAAAGAGTATCTACGGTAACAATTTTTCCTGCATTGCGGGCAAGGGTTTCCAGCAAGGTGTGTTCTTTGGCAGTTAGGGAAATAACCTCACTACCCTTATGGACTTCGGCTCTACTGAAATCAATCGTACACCCATCTAAAACAAGCAGCGGAGAATCCTCTTTATAGGTTCGGCGCAGCACAGCATAGATACGCAGTAATAATTCCTGCGGCATAAAGGGCTTTGAAATGTAATCGTCTGCCCCAAGCCCCAAGCCCGATAGTTTGTCTGATGCTTCGTCTTTTGCTGTCAGAAAAATAATCGGTACACTGCTAAAAGTGCGGAGCTGCTGCATCAGAGAAAAGCCGTCCCCATCCGGCAACATGACATCCAAAACAATTAAATCGGGGGTTTCTTCTTTGGCGGTCAGAACAGCTTCCTTGACCGACATAGCGGTAAGGACAGTTTCAAATCCCGCATCTTTCAATATATCTGATACCATCTTCAATAACTCCTGCTCGTCATCTACCAACAAGAGCCTTTTACTATGCAAAAAGGAATTATCCATAGCATCCTCTCCAATCTGATTTCCTTTGTTTTTATTATATCATAAGCTGTCCATTTTGCAGCCTCGCTTCTTAAAAAGTAAGGTAAAAGTAAGGACAGGAGAATGTAGATGTCAGGTTGAAGTTGTATCATAAAACATCGAAAGGAGATGTTTCTATGGACTATATCATTACAACGGAACAGTTGACAAAGAAGTACAAAAATTTCATCTCGGTCAACAATGTTTCGCTTCATATTCGCAAGGGCAGCATTTACGGTTTCCTCGGCCCCAACGGTGCGGGAAAATCCACGACTATGAAAATGCTGCTGGGCCTGACTGCACCGACAAAGGGCAGCTTTACCATTGACGGGAAGCAGTTTCTGGGTGATCGGATTGCCATTCTCAAAGAGATCGGCTCTTTCATTGAAGCTCCGTCTTTCTACGCAAACCTGACCGGGCGGGAAAATCTCGATATTATCCGCCGCATTTTGGGGTTGCCAAAAGCCGATGTGGAAGATGCTCTGGAGTTGGTGGGGCTGACCGAGTTTGGCGACCGGCTGGCAAAGAAGTATTCGCTGGGGATGAAGCAACGCTTGGGCCTTGCCGGGGCACTGTTAGGGCGTCCGCCGATTCTGATCCTGGATGAACCCACCAACGGCCTTGACCCGTCCGGCATCCACGAAATCCGCAATCTGGTAAAATCTTTGCCCAGCCTTTACGACTGCACGGTGCTGATCTCGTCCCATATGCTGTCTGAAATTGAATTGATTGCGGATGACATTGGAATTCTCAACCACGGGCGGTTGCTGTTTGAGGGTAGCATGAATGATCTTCGTCAATACGCCCTGCAATCTGGCTTCGCTGCGGACAATCTGGAAGATGTGTTCCTTTCTATGGTTGAGAAAGACAACATGGATAGAAAGCAGAGGGCAAAATTATGAAAACGCTGGCAATCGAACTTCGGAAAGAAAAGCGAACCGGCGTAATCCCCGTGTTGCTGGCTGTTGGCATCTTGGGAGCTGCCTACGCATTTGTCAATTTCATTGTGCGGAAGGACACGCTTTTGAATCTGCCGTTGGCTCCGATGGATGTCCTGCTGACCCAGCTTTACGGCATGATTATGGTGCTGAACCTGTTCGGCATCGTAGTTGCGGCCTGCATGATCTACAACATAGAGTTTAAGGGAAGCGCTGTCAAGAAGATGTATATGCTTCCCGTAAGCGTTCCCGCGATGTACCTGTGCAAATTCCTGATTCTGACGGTCATGTTTCTGGTTGCAATCATGCTGCAAAATTTGGCACTTGCACAGATTGGCATGACAGACTTACCGAACGGAGCATTTGAAATGGGTACGCTGGTGCGCTTTGCCGGATACTCTTTTATTACATCCATGCCGGTACTGTCGTTTATGCTGTTGATTTCCTCGCGTTTTGAAAATATGTGGGTGCCGCTTGGAATTGGTGTCGCTGGTTTTCTAAGTGGTATGGCTCTTGCAAATTCGGAGGTGGCACTTTTGCTGGTACATCCTTTTGTGATTATTTTGAAACCGGCGGTAGCTATGAGCGCCCAGCCAGATCTGATAGTTACCCTTGTTGCTTTGGCAGAAACACTGTTGTTCCTTGCCGTAGGCTTGTGGTTAGCGAAATACAGACGCTACGAGTAAGGAGGGATGATAGAAATGAATTTTTTGGATTTACTCAAAATCGAGTTTATGAAAGTAAGACGCTCCAAAATTATACCCTTGATTTTCATTGCACCTTTATTGGTAGTGATTTCCGGGGTTGCAAGTTTGAGCAACTATTTTACGCCGGAATACACTAATGCGTGGCCTGCCATGTTCATTCAAAGTGCGCTTGTCTACGCCTACTACCTGCTCCCATTCAGCATGATTGTAGTCTGCGTGATGATCGCAGGGAGAGAAACAGGAAATAACGGGATTCTGAAAATGTTGGCATTGCCGGTCAGCCGCTATACATTATCCATTGCAAAATTTTGTGTGCTTACCTTTTATCTATTCATGGAAATGGTGGTGTTTCTTGTTGTGTTCGTAATCGCTGGGGTGGTTGCAACACAGACAATGGGAATAACAGAAACCTTACCGATCCTGTATCTGTTGAAATGGTGCTTGGGATTGTTTCTGACAATGCTGCCATGTATTGCGGCTATGTGGGCAATCACCGTACTGTTTGAAAAGCCGCTTCTTTCCGTGGGATTGAATTTGTTATTTGTGATTCCCGGTGTATTGGTTGCGAATACGCCGCTGTGGATTGTTTACCCGTACTGTTACAGCGGTTATCTCGTATCCTGCTCGCTCCATGATTTTACAGCAGAAACTTCCGATGCCGCATTTTCGATGTTTCCATTCTTGCCGTGTGCGATTGTAGTGTTTGGTCTGTTTTTCGCGCTGGCTGTCACCCAATTTGGGAAAAAAGAAATGAGGTAAAACTATGGAAAAGAAAAAACTTCAATCAGTCAGTGTCGCTGCGCTCATTGTGAGCATATTGCCACTGGCTGCTCTTGCCCCGTCACTCCTGCACTTTTCGCTGTCGGCCGGAATCAGAACCGCTTGGGCCGGAGCCAATACCGTTTTTGTCCTGCTGGGTCTGACCCTTTCAGTGGTATGTGTGCGGAGCAAGGAAAGCCGTAGCATTATCAATATCGCATCCACAGCGATCAGCGTTTTTTGGGCACTGCTGATGGTGGGAATCATTGCACTTGCCTTGTTCCTTACTTTCGTTCAGTGAGGAAACGGCTATGCGTAAAATTGGAAAAATTATTGGGTGCTGCCTGATTGCAGTTTCTTTGCTGGCCTGTACTGCCTGCTCCGGCCTCGATAGGTTAGGTGAAAATCTCAAGGATGGAGCAGAGCAATTAAGCAACGATGTGGTGATCGGGAAAAGCAACGCTCTCATAACTCCTTATCAGTCCTTTGAAGGTAGCCGAACTTCGGATAATGATGTTTTTCGGGCCACCTATGACGCTTCTGTAACTGGATTTAACGGACAGGATATTTTAGTTGCAGACACCGACCTCAAGGAAAATGAGTGCCGTGAAATTGTGATCCGATACCAGCTTGATTCCCTTGACGGAAACTGTCAGCTCATTTACATTTCCCCGGACTTAGAGGAGCAAGTGCTTTCTGAATCTGCCAGCGGAAGTGTTGCCGTTCAGCTTCAAGCAGGAGCGAACTACATCGGAATTATCGGTACAGACTTTTCAGGCACAATCCAGATTACCGTGGAGTAAGCGGCAGAATGATATGAAACGAATATTGATAGTGGATGATAACACGGAATATCTGCAAATCCTGTCATCCGTGCTATCGGGTGAATTTGAAACGATTAAGGCTACGGGCGTTGAGGACGCATTGGATACACTTCAAACAATCACAGTAGATGCAATTTGCTCCGACTTCAATATGAAAGATGGCACGGGGTTGGATTTACTTGAAAAAATCCGTCAACAAGGTTTGAAAACACCCTTTCTGCTGATGTCTGGCGATAACAGCAGGGCATTAGAGCAAAAAGCCAAACTATACTATGGTGACTTCTGCTGCAAAACGGATTTTGATTTAGTCGAAAAAATAAAAGCCTTAGTCAACAACTAAATACAGATGCTATCTGCCGGACGACGGCAAAAGAAAAAAAGCCGTCGTACAGCAGATACATTTCCACGCGCCTATGTAGCGGCGGCTTTGAGAAAATCAGAGCCGCCGTTTCTTTTTGCTTTTCGGACCGATGCTTATGCAATCAGGAGGGCGGTATATGGGAGGATACCGCCATGTCAATTTTCGTTATTCATAGCACCCATGAGCTGCACCAATTAAAAAAAGCCTTGCCCCTCCTCCGGGGAGGTATGACTATCTATCGGCATTATCATTCCAACTAAAACAGAAGAATCATAGTCATTTTTGTTGCGCCAGTTTCCCATTGCAGGGAGCTGGCGCTTTTTATTATCGATTTTTCGGGAAAGCTCCCGAAGTATGTCGATGCCGATCTCCGCCTCCTTTCGGTTCACTCGTCAATCGCCCGTGAATCGAAATGGAGGTACATAATGAAGAAAGTCAATCTTAGGGACTTATATCCCGATGTTTACAAAAATGATCACTTTGTAGAAGTAACAGAAGATGTGCTGGAGACGATCCGAGCTGCCGAGCGTGCGGAGGCTGCTTATGACCGGAGGATGTATCGCTATAAGGCGCATTACTCCCTGGACTGCGACAATGGCATTGAAAATGCGATCCTGATGAAGCCCCAAACACCGGAACTACTTTTGGAGGAAAAGCAGCTGCGGGAGCAGCTCTATGCCGCTGTGATGGCTCTGCCGGAGAAGCAGGCCAAGCGGATCTACGCCCGGTATTACCTGGGTATGCGCGTGAGTGAGATCGCCGCAGCGGAGGAGGTAGACCCAAGCCGTGTCCGTGACAGTATCCGGCGCGGTCTGAAGCAGTTGGCAAAGTATTTTTAGGATAGAATAAGCAAAGGGCGCAAGGTCTCAAAGTGCTTCTGGCACAGGGCCTTGCGCCCTACTATTGTAGTAGCTTTGGAGGTACAAAAAAGCAGGAGACCTTTTCAGATTTCCTGCTTAGCAAAGCTGTGAAGATTTAATTGTGGTTGGGCTGCCAGTTATGCAAACAGAAATTTCATTCATTGATTTTGTTAATAGTATCTTCTCTAATGGCATTTCTTAAATCAGATAAATATTTTGAAAATACAACCCTATCGTCTGCATAAGTTAAATTCAATGAAAATTCATTTTCTGACCATGTTGATATATCAGAAAAGTTGTGTTGAATCAAAGCTTCTAAGCTATCTATTGCCTTGTATATTTTTGATTCAATAGATTTTCTTTCTTCCATTTCCTTAAACAATGCTTTCATTTCCACTTGAGTAGCTTTTGGCAATGATTCAACCCATTCATTAAGCAAGTTTTCTTCTGTACACTCATGTTCTTTTGTTTTCATAAAAGTGGGAATATCTCCTGTAAAGCATTCTCCTAAATCGTGAATAATGCACATTTGAATAACTTTATTCATATCAGCATCTGGAAATTCATTCTTCATAAAAAATGCCATTACCGTCATCATCCAACTGTGTTCTGCTACACTTTCATGTCTACCTTTGGATGTGTAGCAATGTCTAGTTGTGTCTTTCAATCTTTCCGCAACTGCTAATGCATTTAATAGTTCTCTTACTTCCATAATCTGCTCCTATATAAATTCTAATTTCTGGTTTTACTTAACTTTAGTGTAGCTCTCCATACTAAAAGTTTCTAAATCAAACACTACCGCAGCAACACTGTCCTCATTTTCTTCAATAAGCCATAAGCGAGTCCATAAGGTTTGGTCGTTCATATTGGTAGCAGTTTTATCCTCACCATCGGTAATGATTTTTTCAGGATCTAATTTTGTTACAAAAATGTTTTCAGGTTTAAGACCTGGCAGGCTGCTCTTAAGTTCCTCCTCTGTTAGTCCTGCTATATCCATTGCTTCAGCACCGTTATAATACTCAACATCTCCGTACCAGTAGTTATCGTTAACATTCTCGATGGATTTTAACCACATAAACTTATCGTCAACGAATTTATAACCAGCACCAGAGCCGGTATCTATTTCCCATGTTCCTTGTATCAGTGCATTATCATCGTTATTACCTTTGCTGTCAGTAGTACCGGCGCAAGCGGTAAGCCCAAATAGTGTAAAACAGATCATCAGAATAGCTGCTGCAATTCTGAAAAACCCACTTTTGCGGTATTTAATCATATTCATATCATAGTTCATAGGTAACCTCCAAGTTATATCCTCTTTATTTTCGTAAGCCTTTCTCCATTGAAATTGAAGAAAACCTTTTATTCCCGTTCCCGTCTACTCCGTTTTTTCTTTCGGGGATCTGGCGGCGGGGAGAAGGTCTGAATATAGTCCTGCCGGATCGCTATCACATCCTGAGAAAGAAAAGCAGCGACACGGTCCTGTTCGGAAGTTTGCTCTGGGAAAAAGGATGCAAATTTCTGTGCCAGCTGTTCTTCTTTTTCATACAGTTTAAGTGTGCCTTCGTATCCAATCAATTCTTTCAGCACAGCAGTAAACTCCGTGTACCGGTCCCCTCGAATATCCAGATCGACCTTTGCTTTGGCAGTCATGCCGTTAAGGTAAAGTACCTTCAGGGAAGTATGGTTCCTGAACCGATTCATTGTGAACCATAAAGCCAGCTTTTTTGAGAGTAGCTTACCGCCAATCAGCATCCAGTTCTGGCTTTGGTATATTTCCAGATACTTTTTCATGCCCTCATCTTCAAACTCTATTGGTTCAAAATGTTCTCCATCCAGCAGCTGTTCCAGCTGATTTTTGCTGAGAATCTGATTCAGTACCGGTATGTTCCGGTAAGGCGCGCAGATATAGCGTCTCATTTTCTGAAACAGCGCCACAACCAGAACTGCTGTACCAAGTAAAAACAGGAAAAGCTCTCCGTCCATTTCGATTTTTCCAGTTGCCGTTACCCAGATGCCACGCAGAACCAGCACGACGCCAAAGCCCCACAGCCCGAAAATCAGCAGCTTTTTCAGCGGATGAAAATGAATCCATTCAATGATCTGTACCTGTTGTTTGCCGCTCATAGGTTCATCACGCAAAAGTCGGCGGGCGATCCACTGATTCAACAGTTGTGGAGTCCATGCAACTCCAAATAGAAAAACTGCAATACCGGCATAAAGGGCAATCCCGATCCAACCAATATCCAGATAAGACTCCAAAAGCAGTAAAAGGATAATTGGCAAAATCATAGTAAGAAAAAACGGTAAAAATGATTTTTTGCGTCCCTTCTGGAGATTGAGGTCATTGAGCGCAGAAGTAATACACAGGGCAAAAATCATCACAGCCGATATCCCGCCAGACACCCAGTTTTTAAGGTCACCGAAACGCATCACATGCTCGGCTTTGTGCATATTCGGAAATTTCCCGGTAATACCCGCATAGAGACAAAATCCCAAATAAGCCAGAGCCAAAAGTGCCCCTACCAGCTTCAAAATTGTTTTTCCTGAAAGTTTTTGTTTCTCCATCTTCGTCGTTTTCCTATAAAATCACTGTTCCTGTGTCAATTTATCCTTCTGTATCCCAAACAAAGCTATCTACCATGTCTCTGGCGGCCTGTTCGGTGGTTTCTGATCCGCTGAAATTTGTAAGCTGGATCAGGCAGAACCCGTAATCCTTTACAATATAGTATTGCGTGGTGACAATATCGCCCTCGTCGATAGTAAAGATATACAGTAGATCTCCCTGCTCGGTATAGGTTCCATCCCCGTTCAGTTGTGCTTCAATACCATCCAGCTGCATCAAAATCTGTTGGACGATCGCATCCCGGAACTGCTCATGCTCCTCCAGACTATATTTGTTCTTTCCTACATGGATGGATATGTTGTCCGGCTTTTCATCATTTTCGTGACCTTCCTCTATGTAGAAAATCTGCGAATCAGTAGAATGCTTCTCAGATTTCTCCCATCCCTCCGGGACGGTATAACTTCCGGGAATCGCATGATCTTCAGATGATATTTCGGTTTCGGAAGAAGAGGGTTTCTGCCGATCCGCCACAGATTCATCAGAGGGAGATTGTGGCGATGAAGCCCCATTTTTGCCGCATCCAGCAAGGAGCAACACCATAGTTAATAACACAATTAAGATTTTTTTCATACTCTGATTCCTCTCACTTTATAATACTGGTTATCCGAGTTTGGAAACAATCTGGCAGAACATCTCAACATTTTCTTTCTGCCCCTGAATATCAGAGCCAATCGCATTGTTCATCAAAGAAATTTTCATTTTTTCTTTTCCAAAATGCAGCATTACGACTTTTCTTCCGGGCAGCAGCCCACCCTTGACTTCTGCCTTTGTTATGCTGCTTAAGGGCAGAGAAAGCCGGTTTTCAATTTTTGAGACATTGACGGAATTTACAATGACCATATTCAGGTGTTTCTCGGTAACTCCCAGATAGCAGTAAGCATTGCTCAGTGCGCCTAATGCAGCGGCAGCACCCCCCGTCAGTGTAGAAAGTCCTCCAATCAGTGCATAGGTATCAGCTCCGGCCATGATGACCGCCCATAACTTGCACTGATAGGCTTCGTTTTCCTTCAAAATGGCTTCCAGCATTTCATTTTTATCTTTTTCATTCATTGTAAGCATAATTGTTCCTCCTAATTATTGTTTTAAGTTGAGAACGCCGGATGCAATCCTTTGATAGATGCACCCGGCGTTCAAAAGCATTAGTCTGCTTTCAAATTTTTGTCCAGGATCACCAGTTCGCCGTTGCGTTCAATGATACCAGGCTGAACCACGACGATTTTCAGACCTTCCTGCAATTCCAGATACTGTGAAGCATAACCCCAAACCTTGACCTGATCGCCTTCCTCAAGCTCAATGGCAGTGCTTACAGTACCATCTTCATTCAAAATCTGGTTAGCAATACAGTAGAGCTGGCCGGTTGTATCCTCTGCGATGTAGAGAGACACATCCGAAGCGAGCGGCGTTCCGGCAATAGATTTATATTCACCGACTTCTTCGCCCCAAATAGTACCTTCACTGTAAAATCCAACGACCATATTTTCTTCATATCCCTCGATGATCGCATTGAAATCCTGAGCATACGGCTCCATCTCGGCTTTTGTAGTATCCTTGTAAGCGGCAATCTTTTCATTAGATGCCTGTTCTTTTACCTCTTGCGGCTGATAATCCTTGTATTCAAAAACATTGTCCGAAGCAAGCGTGATTGCTGTGTAGTCATCATCCAGAATGACTTTATAAACAGCAATTTCATCATCATCAACAGTACGATTGATGTCGATATTTCCTGCGGAATTCAGTTTATATCCGTCTACACCTTCCAGCGCCTTTTGTAAAGCTGCGTTGGACATCGCACAGTTGATCCCATTGAGCGTTACAAAGAAATCAGGATTTGGTTGATCCTTATCGGCAGAGTATTCCAGTTCTACCACCGTTCCGCCCTCAGCAGGCTTGCATGGCTCTGTCCCGGCATTTACGATTGCAACATCTATTTCCTGATCGTCTTTGGAAAGTTCCCCATAAATACGCTCGCCGGGTTGCAGAGAAACCTCTGCTGCATCATATTCTTCCGTTTCCAAACTCCATCCGGCTTGTATCAGCTGGGAAGTTTCCAAAGGAAGCGTATAGTAAGTACCATCCAGTACGAACTCAGGTGTCCCGTCATTTTTCAGCTGAGACAGAATGGCCTCATCCGTACAGCCTTTATCGCTGCCCGCAGCTGCCGGAGCTGATGTCTGAGGTTTTGAGCCGCATCCGGCCAGCATACTGCATACCAGCACACATCCTGTCAGTAAAGCAATCCATTGTTTTTTCATAAGCGTAAATCCTTTTTGCGATTCTATCAAATTTGTTTTATGTATGAACAACTCATATCCTATATAAAGGTCGATTATGCCCCTATCAGCGTCATGACCACATAGAGTACGATAAGCAGGAGCGCAAGACACATTGCACAGAAAACGGCAATCGTCGTTTTGACCCTGTGCCGCTCCTTTAATGTCAGAACCATCATTGCAAGTACATCAAAGGAAAAGAAGAACTGGCAGATTCCAGCTAAAACCGCCAACCATTTCGGATGTATGCCGTCTTTGCATGACTTTATCAGATAAGCGATAGCATAGGGAGCTGCCCCTAATAGAATCCCGTATCCAAAAATCAAAAAAACAATGGTTACCAGTCCGAACAACGCCATCAGCGGCAATGGGAAGAATGCCATCAGCGTTACATATACAGTGATGCTCCCTCCGATCAGGTAGAACGGGATTAGTCCATACTTGATAATCAAAGTGCAGTTCAGCAATGTTTTTCTCGACCACTTTCTTCCTACGGTCAGCACAACAATCAAATTGACGATCCCCATAATAAAGGGCAGAAGGATCGATACTATCTGCAATGTGATTGCATTGCCAAAATGAACTGCCAAAAGAAAGAATGTATAAGACACAATTACATAGAGTACCGGGAGGATATAAGTCATTTAGCAGCCTCCTTTCTGCGCCGGATCAACCAGAGAATCAGCCAGATCAAGCAGACTGGGAACGAGAACAAGCCCAAAATAAAAACTCCGGCTCCAAACGATCCAAGGATTGAGTCCCCGGTGGCGATATTGCTGATGATTCCGAACAGTGCCAGACCAACGCTGAAAGAGAGCCAGCAAAAGAAAGCATATTTACTCTCTTTGGCGCTTGCGGGTATTCTTGATTCTCCCTTTTTATTTCCAAGCTGGGTTTTTAGCTGTTCGCTTAGAAGTCGTTCCTGCTTCTCTAATTCAGTGTCTCCGATCGCCCTTGCGTAATCTTCACGAAGTAGGTGATACCCCAGTTTATCCTGCGTATTTTTTGCTCGATGCAAAAACTGCTCCAAAGTTTCTTCCGCTTCTGTCCAGCGCTGTTGTTCCAGCAGAGCGGAGAACCAGTTCGCTGTAATGATGTTTTTGGAATGCTTGCTGAGTGCCCAAGGACGCCAGCGATCCAATCCCTGTTTCAAATTCTCAAGATTATGGTCGCTTTGATACGCCACCACATAGGGGTTAAGTTTCTTTGCCAGCCAGTGTTCATATTTGCAATATGCGAAAAAGCATAGAGCAAGCAGCGCAAGAAACACTACAACAGCAATCCACATAGTCTCGTAAGAAAAAAAGTGATCATATATCAGGCACGCAGCTCCGGAGAGAGCCGCAATGCTGAAAATTGGCCATGGATTTCTCATAATAGCAATATCTCCAATCATCTGTTTGAATAAAGATTCCGATATGGTCAAATTGTCATATCTATATGCAAACATTATAGCATTTGCATGATCTTTCGTCATCATTTTTCTGCTGTATGGCTAGGAATTTGATTGTAAACAAATTATGAATAAATTTAGCTAAAAACTATTTTCGTTCTTTCTTAGATTGTACTACTAATCAGAGTGGAGATAAAACTGGATAAGTTCTTGTTTTGCATCTTATAACAAAAATATTTTGATAAAATTTCGTTTGAAGCGCCTGTTTTTTGCTCTTTTTGTCAGAGTTAATAAGAAGGAGAAGTTTTCCCCCTTCGACAGCACTTTGACAATTTCATAGACAGCATAACAGGTACATAACCCGTGTACGAGCGAGTGTGGAACGCCGCGAAGATGGAGCAGCCAGGGAGGTGATGAACAAAGCTGTTTCGGAGCGATCTACGATTTCACAAAGCGGATGGTGGCAAATCCGGCGCGAGGACTGCACGGGGGCTTAAAGATACTTCCTCACGGCCTCCTAAAGACTTGGGGGGAACCCTGCGGCGCACGAGTAAAACGACGTTGCGGAGTTATGACAACCGCGCCAGCGGAGACCTGTTATGTTCCCATCGTCAGGGTTGCGTGGCAAATGTGACGAGAATTGAGTCATATTAAAATAGGAAGCGATTACTTTCTTTGTTGGTCGCTTTCTATTCAAAATCAGATACCATGCGCTGGCAGTTTCGGCTGCCAGCGTATTCATGTGATTTTGAAAGCACGATGATAACCTTGATAGATTGGAGGGAATATGGTCTATGGAAAAACTTATTACACGAAAAGAAGCTGCTGAAATCTTAGGAATCAGCATAGCAACGCTGGATGCCGCCCGTAACAACGGCTTGATCTCTTATGTGCAGTATGTTCAGAATGGCTGTGTGTATTTTACTGCGGCGGGTCTTCAGGAGTATATCGCAAAATGTACGCACAGGGCAAAGCCTGTTGAGAGAAGCACAACCTACCGTAAGCCTCGAAGCGGAAGATCGTGAGCCGGTCCGTATCCTTGATGGAATCAGAGATGTTTGATAAAACAAAGGTACAGCGCTGGAGATCTTTTTTAGGAGGTGGAGGAATTGGCAAATAGAAAAATAATGCTTCCCCAATATGGCACAGTTATGAAAAGAGGTGTCCTATATTATAGGACGAGAATCAAAGATGCGAATGGAAAGCTCGTAGCTCTCTACGCAAAAACACCTGAAGAACTATATAACAAAGAAACTCTTGCGTTGGAACAGATTGAGAATGCTACTTTTCATCGGAAAACGCCCACAGTTGCAGAGTATTGTGAAAAGTGGCTGCTGATGCAGTCGGTTCATGTACGAGCCACTACCTTGACGGATTACACTTCAAAGGTCAGGCGACATATTATAGCGGAATTGGGAGATAAACGGATGGGCGAGGTTAGCCTGGATGATATTCAGCTTGCCCTTGTTCCAGTTTCCAAGAAATCTACATCGGTTTATAAATCTGTGGTAATCCTTTACAAGTCTATCTTTCGCGCAGCGATGGAAAGCAGGATTATTGACCATAACCCAACGATTTATCTGACAACAAAAGGTGGCGGTGTTCCACAAGAGGAGCGTCAGGCTTTGACAGATGAACAGGCAGAGCGCCTTTTGGATGCTATCCGAAATTTGCCGCCTTATGTCTTTGTCATGATCGGTTTGTATGCGGGTCTGCGCCGGGAAGAAATTCTTGCTCTGCAATGGGATTCAGTATATCTGGATACGGATACTCCATATCTGACGGTAAGGCGTGCATGGCACACCGAACATAACAGACCGGTGATTTCGGATGAATTGAAAACAAAGGCAGCGGAGAGAAACATTCCTCTCCCCATCTGCTTGGCAGACTGCCTGAGAGAAGCAAAGGTAAATTCCACTTCGGAGTATGTTGTTCCAAATCGGGATGGCGAACCGTTGTCCTATACGCAGTTTAAGCGGCTGTGGCAGTATGTTGTTACGAGAACGGTCAAGGAACGGAGCTATTATCGGTATGAAGATGGAAAAAGAGTAAAGCATACTGTCACACCTGTCTTGGGAGAAAAGGCCGCTCATAACGGAAAAGTGGTTTACAGCCTGGACTTTGAGGTAACACCCCATCAGTTGCGGCATACTTACATCACCAACCTTATTCATGCGTCGGTAGATCCCAAAACGGTTCAATACCTGGCAGGCCATGAAAGCAGCAAGATTACAATGGACATCTATGCAAAGGTTAAGTATAACAGGCCGGATGAGCTGGTCAGATCAATGAGCTGCGCGTTTGCAAGCTGGGACGCAGCACAGTAATAATAAAATAGGAAGTAAAGCAGGAGCGAGGCAAGGATGTCTCGCTCTTTGTTTTACATCAGCCGTATCTTTGATTAAATCGAGGCTTTCTGATAAAAAGAGAGTGTAGATACGGAGACTACACATTATCAAGAAAGGACGATCAAAGATGGCAAAAAAGAAAACACAGATCCCGAAGTACGGAACCATTACATTGAAAGGAATTCAGTATTACAGAACCAGGATTACGGATGCAGATGGCAAAGAGTTGAGTTTGTATGCCGCTACTTGTGAAGAATTGTATGAGAAGCAGTTAGAGGCCCGGAAGCAGGTGGAAGAAATTATCTTTCACCGGCAGCACCCGACAGTAGCCGAGTATGGAGAGAAGTGGCTGCTGATGCAGTCGGCAAAGGTGTCTGCGTCTACACTCAGAGGTTATACGAGGGATATGACAAACTATATCATCAAACCCCTGGGAGAGATGTATATGGAAGAAGTGACTGCTGACGATATTCGGCTGGCTATTGTTCCATTGTCAAAGAAATCAGAAGGCTTATACAATAAGGTCTCAAAGCAGCTCGTAGAGCTCCACAGTTCAGCAAGCGATAATCGACTGCTCAGACTATATCAAAAGGTTTACAAACCCCGGAAAATCAAGGTTTTCCGGGGTTTTCTTATACCTAAATGGGCTGATATAGTTTAACCAAATTTGGCATAACGAGAGCCGATTTCACCCAATTTTTAGTGGTCCGCATGGGACTATACCCTTTATGATGCCGCGTCCATGAAAGAGCTGGATGGCGGTCAGCTGGACACACTAGGGCTTTCCCGCAAAAATGCAGTTCTCCAGATTTGTGATGATAACGATCCGGACAGCACTTTGCTCAGACACGCATCCCTGTCTATGATCGAGACCTTGCAGGATCAGCTGAAAAACCAGCCCAAAGCAAAACATAAAAAGACAGCACCCAAAAAGAGTGCGGAAAGGGAGCTTTGATATGGGAAACTTTACTTTTGAAGAAATGAACCTGATGTGCATTTACAATACCGGCAGCCGTACCGGGCTGATTGACAGCCTGCGTGAAATGCGCGGCGAGCTTTCGCCGGAGGAAACGGAACTGAGGGAGCTGACCGACAGCTATTTATTCTACTATTTTTTCAAGTAGAGTTTTACTAAAAAAGGATGTAGCTCCTTGACAAGATGATGTATAATGTACTTTGTGTAAATTAGAAAGCACCAAGGAGTTTTAGAAATATGAAAAAGCTAATAGAAGTATCATTAAAATCTATCATTTTCTTTGTTGGATGGGCAATTTGCGCATCAGTTATACCGATTCCTGATATTGACAATGCAGCGTTGTGGAGGTTTTTTGCAGAACTAATACCGTTTTTAGCGATTGTTGTTATGACCGTCATTTTGGGGTTTGTAGATCATAAAAAAACCAAGTTACATCTCACACAACGCCCTGTCTATAATAGTACATTAGGAGGGATAGTGGGACTAAGCTGGTTAGGTATATCTGTTGGTATTTTGCTTTTTACCGGGTCTGCGCGGATAGAAGATACTAATCATATTTCTATGCTTTGGCTCTGGATACTATCAGCCTTTATCAACACAATTATGCAGGAAATGTTGGTTCGTGGTTATCTATATCAGATGATAAAGAGAAACTACAATGCAGTTGCGGCAACTGTTGTGTCTACCATGCTGTTTACTTTTGCACATGGAGGTGCTTTTGAAGCGGGAATTCTCCCTGTTTTGAATGTTTTGACAATGAGTTTGTTTATGACAGCAGTTTTGGAATATACAAATTCTTTGGTTGCTCCTATAATCGTTCATTTTCTCTGGAATAGTGTAGGAGCGATTATTTTGGGAGGAGTATCACTTGCAGAGGACTATCCGCATTTGTTTAATATGACATTCGGTGGCAATCAACTGCTATCTGGTGGAATTTATAAAATTGAAGGCAGTGTTGTAGTATTTGTTTTGAATGTGCTTATGATAATTGGATTTATTGTGGCAAAGAAAAAGAAGAATATTGCATAAGAAGCCATAAAGCAACAAGCAGGAAATCTTTTAGGTTTCCTGCTTTTCTTTTACCCAAAAACCGAAAGGAGGACAGAATACCATGCCAACCAAAGCTGAACTATATGCACAGATGGCGGACAAGGTGGCAACACATCTCACGGGGAGCTGGCAGGAATGGGCGGGGTTTCTCACCACTGCTTCCCGCCTTTACAAGTACCCGTTCCATGAGCAGCTGATGATCTATACCGTACCGGTTTATGATATGGAGCGAACGATCTGTGATTTGCTCAGAAGCCGAAGTAGAATTGAAATTCAAACATTTCAGGGGGCATTGAAAGCGTATGCTCGTAGAAAAGATAAGAACCTGCGAGCTTTAATGCAATATGCTGGGATGTTTAAGGTGGAAAAGATTTTACGGCAGTATTTGGAGGTGCTTTTATGATAAAAAAAGACAGATTGAAGTCATTGACACTCAGAAAAAGAGCCGAAAGAGATTTTGATTGAAGATTTTGCAGAAAAAATGCAAAATCAATCAATAGATATTGATTTGAGAGTTTTTATTGATTCCGTGGTATAATATTTTAATAGCACCTAAAGTAAGGAGGGTACAAAATGGATAACAATTTGCAAATAAATCAAAATGCAGAACAGACCTATCATTCCATTCGCCAGTCTATTGTATCAGCACAGCATAGGTTAAGTGCTGCGGTGAACTCCACAATGGTAATAACTTATTGGGAGATTGGGGAACAGATTTATAAAGCGTGTGGAGAAAATGACAGAGCAGAATATGGAAAGAAGCTGCTTCAGTATTTATCTGAACAGCTAACAGCAGAATTTGGGAAGGGATTTAGCGTACAAGGACTGCGTAATATGAGGCAATTTTATTGCACCTTTCCAAATCGCTCCACACTGTGGAGCGATTTAAGTTGGTCACATTATCGCCTTTTGATGCGTGTACCAGATGAACAGGCACGAACCTTTTATATGGAGGAATGTGTAAAGTCTGCGTGGAGCGTCCGGCAGTTAGAACGGCAGATCAACACGATGTACTATCAGAGAATTTTAGCAAGCCAAGACAAAGAAGCTGTTTCAAAAGAAATTCAAACAACAGAACCGAAACCTGAATATGAAAAAATAATCAAAGATCCTTATGTGATGGAATTTTTGCAGATTCAGCCAGATACCCATGTGTATGAGGGTGAACTGGAACAGGCATTGCTTGCCTCTTTTCTCTGGAAATAAAAAGAACCAGTGAGAGAATCGTTAAATTTCACTCACTGGCTCAATTCATTTCAAATTTCTCGGACAACTCTGTTAGCTCTTTTACCGTTTCCTGTGTGTGATGCAACAGGGTGTCGCGCATTTCTGGCGGACAGCTGGAATAAAGCATTTTCATCTGATTGACACCCTCATCCTCCAGAGAAATATCTGGATTTATAAGCGTATCTAAAGAGATGTGCAGGACCTTTGCCAATGCTCTCAAAATCAAATAGGAAGGATTCGTTTTCCCTTTTTCGATATTGGCGATTTGCTTTACAGAAACATGGCTCAGATCAGAAAGTTCCTGCTGTGTCAGCTCTTTATTCTTTCGTGCTTCCCGCATTTTCTGCCCTAAAGCAGTTAAATCATCAATCGGCATAATCGTTCACCTCAAATATACTTTATCGTTCCGATTTGCACAAAGGAATAACCTTATTGTGCTTGAGAACAGGACTGATTATGCTGATTCCTTTCTGATAACATGGTTGCTCCATGATTATGGCGTTTCCGGCTACTAATTGAACTATGAGGATGAATTGCAGATTTCAGCTTTTAGTTCGTTGCCAAACGAGAATGATATAGAATGCGGTAGGGAGGCTAGCAGTTTTATCCGCTCATCTATGAGCCGTTTTTTATTCTCTGTAACATAAAATTTCATCTGGATATTCCGTTTCCGGTTCGCCATGCGCCGCCTCCGTTCTTCATAAGGGTTTGGGATTATCCCAACAAGCATTTTTCATTTTCGGGCAAGGGACCTGAAAATCTGAAAAATCGCAAGCGGGTACTGGCTTGCTGTGCTTGCTATCGAAACCCTACCTTCTATTTCTCCCTCTACTAATACTACAATTTGAAGCGGAGATTTTGGCTGTTTCCATTTCAAATTATGCAAGAACCGCCTCTGTTCAATGTTGAATAGTTCTATGTTCACGCACACACGCAGGCAATCACTCCCCGTAAAGATAGCAAAGCAAAGTAATTGTCTATTTGGAGCGAAAATGCCTTTTTGGAGAAGAAACATACTGACATATCTGCTATACTGAAATGCGGTTAGTTGGTGCTAACACAAAAGCAAACAGGAGGACCAAATAATGAATAAACTACAAGGAAAAGACCTTATCAATGTTGGAATCTTCACTGCGATCTATTTTGTGGTGATGATGGCGATTGCCATGCTGGGATTTATCCCTATTTTTCTTCCGCTTCTGATCGTGCTGGTTCCGCTGATTGGCGGAATCGTAATGATGCTGTATTATTCTAAAGTCCAGAAGTTTGGAATGGTATCGCTGACAGGACTGATCTGCGGTATTTTAATGTTGCTGACCGGCATGGGGTATTGGAGCATTATTACCGGTGCCGTGTTCGGTGTCCTGGCTGATCTTGTTTTGAAATCCGGCGATTATAAGAGTGCAAAAAAAGGAATCATATCGCATGGTGTTTTTTCTATGTGGATCATCGGAAACTACATCCCTATTGTTGTAACACGGGACAGCTACTATCAGCAGCTGATCAGCGGTTATGGACAAGAGTATGCAGATTCCATTATGAGCTATATCTCGGCATATACGCTCCCCCTTCTTTTGATTGCCGGGTTCGTTTGCGGCGTGATCGGCGGTGTGATCGGCCAGAAAATTTTCAAAAAGCACTTTAAGCGTGCGGGTATTGCATAATGCGCCGTGAATTGTTAGCAAGCAAAAAAAAAGAAACCGGCCTGTCGTTAGACCCTCGGACAAAGTTGGCATTGCTTATCACGATTGCCCTCTTTGTCTTGAGCGGTGGAGGTGGGGCTGCTTCTAAACAGTTTGCTCCTATTTTGGCTGCTGTTCCATTGATCCTGCTGCTCACGGAAAAATCGTGGAAGGGAACGGTTATCTATTTTGTTTTATATGGCGGCAGCTATATATTGCAACTATGGGCGCTCCCCCACCTGTCCGGCCTTCCTAACTTTCTTGTTGTTGCAATCTGCGGTTTCTTTATGCGGTTTGTGCCGGGGATTATGATGGGATACATCACGGTCAGGACAACGACGGTCAGCGAGTTTGTTGCCTCCATGAAGAAGCTGCATTTACCGGAGCAGATCATCATTCCTATGTCCGTGATATTCCGATTTTTCCCTACGGTTGTAGAAGAATATAATGCCATAGGGGACGCTATGAAAATGAGAGGAATCCGTTTTGGCGGGGGCAAAGCCAGTGCAATGCTGGAATACAGGCTTGTCCCTGTCATCATGTGTTCCGTCAAGATCGGGGAAGAATTAAATGCGGCAGCCCTGACAAGAGGATTGGGCGGTCCGGTCAAGAGGACAAACATCTGCGAGATCGGCTTTCATGTGCAGGATGTTTTTTTCCTGCTGCTATGTGTGGTGGCTTTTGCAATTCCTATTGTCACGATGATTACAGGGAGGTAGGTCTATGATCGAATGTAAAAAAGTTTCTTTTTCCTACCCTCCAAATGAAACTGACATTGGGGACAGGGAAGGACACGGAACATTAAGAAATATTGACCTGTCTATTAACGACGGGGATTTTGTACTGCTCTGTGGAACATCGGGCTGCGGTAAAACCACACTGACACGGCTGTTTAACGGACTGATTCCTCATTATTACGATGGAAAGCTGGAAGGCACTGTCATGCTTGATGGAGAAGATATGAGCGGGCTTTCCCTGTTTGATATATCAAAAAAAGTGGGTTCTGTTTTTCAGAATCCACGTTCTCAATTTTTTAATGTGGATACGACCAGCGAAATTGCCTTTGGATGTGAAAACCATGGATTGGAAGAAGCAGAAATCCGAAAGCGGGTAAAACTGGTCTCAGAGCAGTTGAACCTTACAAATCTACTGGACAGAAGTGTTTTCTCCCTTTCCGGTGGGGAAAAGCAAAAAATCGCCTGTGGATCTGCCGCCGCTGTGGAACCGGATGTATTTGTTTTGGACGAGCCATCTTCCAACCTTGACGCCTATTCCATCGCTGATTTTCGGAAACTGTTAAAAATATTGAAGTCACAGGGCAAAACAATTATTATTGCGGAGCACCGGCTCTACTATCTTTATGATCTGGCAGACAGGATCATATATTTAAGCGACGGGGAAATACAAGGGGATTATACTTTGCCGGAATTTCAGTTGATTCCGGCGGCGGAAAAAGCTAAAATGGGATTACGGCCTCTTGGCCTGGGTGAGTTTGCAGACATTGAGCCTGCCAGTCTACATTCAGGGCAGGGGATATGGAAACTGAACCACTTCCATTTCGCATACAGGAAACAGCTGGAAACGCTTTCTCTGGAAAATATAGAGCTTCCTGCCGGAAATGTAACGGCGGTCATCGGGCACAATGGAGCCGGAAAAACGACACTATCCCGTTGCTTATGCGGATTGGAAAAAAGATGTAAAGGTATCCTCGAAAAAGAAGGTACTTCCTATTCAAGCAAACAGCGGCTGAAGATATGCTATATGGTCATGCAGGATGTAAATCATCAGCTTTTTACGGAGAGCGTTTTAGAGGAAGTCCTGTTAAGTATGCCGGGGAAAGATTCCGATGAATCGCCTGAAAATGTGGCAAAGGCAGAGGCTATCTTGACAGAAATGGATTTGCTCCCGTACAAAGCCTGCCATCCGATGGGGCTTTCGGGAGGGCAAAAACAACGTGTGGCGATTGCTTCTGCGATTGCCTCTGAACGTCCGGTTATACTATTTGACGAACCTACCAGCGGCCTTGATCTCTTTCATATGAGGCAGGTGGCCGATTCGGTCAAAGGACTTGCCGATTCAGGAAAAACCATTGTGATTGTGACCCATGATCCTGAATTTATACTCAGGTGCTGCAATTATGTGATCCATCTGGAAAACGGCAGATTGGAAGAAAACTATTTCCTCCAGGATACGGAAGGACGGGAACGGTTATTTAATTTCTTTATGATGGAAGGAGGCGGCGGAAATCAAACTGTTTGATGGTAAAATAAACTGCGGCTCAAATGTTAAAAATGTCATTGAAACTGAGGATTGCGTTGTCCTGCAGCTTTTTGACGAGAGCGGCGAGGGAACCATGACAGCCCACAAAATTTTTGATGGCGCTTTTGTGATGTATAGCGATATGCACCTGAAAGAATGTACCTCCTACTTTCAGAGTAGTACGGACAGTTCGCTTCTCTATATAGACCATTGCAGGGAGGGACGGATCGAAAGCGAGATTGACAATCATGCGTATAGCTATTTGCAAGAGAATGAGATGCGTGTGGATGACCGGCGTTCCCATTCGGGACGGTTCTACTTTCCACTCTGCCACTATCATGGGATGACCCTGGGATTTGATCTGGACATTGCTGTGCCGGCGCTGAAAGACTTTTTTGGCGGATTTTCTGTTGATTTGTACGAGCTTCAAAAAAAGTATTGCAATGACAAGAAACCGTTTGTGATTCATAATGAGCCAGGAATTGAACATATTTTTTCAGAGCTTTACTTTGTCCCGCAGCAGATCAAAGGTGACTACTATAAAGTAAAAGCCCTGGAGCTGCTTTTATATCTGGACGCTTTGCAGTTTTCTGATTCCAAAGAAGATCGCCCTTATTTCTATAAAGGGCAGGTAGAAAAAATCAAAGCGATCCATGATCTTATTACGGCAAATTTGCAGGAGCATTACACGATGGATGAATTAGCTGAACGATTCCAGATTTCATTGACGGGGATGAAAACCTGCTTTAAGGAAATATACGGAGATTCCATGTATTCCTATATTCGCCGTTATCGGATGAACGTTGCTGCCACAATGCTCCGACAGGATTCCAAAAAAGGGATTGCGGAAATTGCAGGAGTTGTGGGATATGAAAGCCCCAGTAAATTTGCAACAGCTTTCCGGCAGGTGATAGGGCAGACGCCGATGGAATACCGAAAATCTTTTTTCTAAACGGTGCATAAATGCCGTTTTGGAGAGGAAAGAAGAATTGAATACTGCTACAATGAGGATGGTTAGCAAAGACTACCCATCCTTTTTTCTTTGCTGACTAAAAAGAAGGAAGGTGATTGTAATGAAGCAGCAAAAAGATAATTGGGTGAAAATTCTGTTTTCCTTCGCCGCACCATGCAAGGGGAAAATGGCTCTTTCGGTATTCTGCGCCATTCTGAGCGTTGCAGGAGGGTTTATTCCTTTTTGGGCTGTATATGAAATCCTGCTGGCATTTATCAATCAGAATGTGACCCTGAATGGCATTCTGATTTGGTGTCTGGTTGGAGCAGTGGGCTACCTGCTGCGGGTTGCCTGCCATGGAATCTCTACGATCCTGGCGCATATTTCAGCCTATACCATTTTGGAAGGAATCCGGCTTAAAATTGCGGACCGGCTGATGAAAGCGCCTCTCGGCGAAGTGATGGGGCGGCGAATCGGCTATCTGAAAAATATCATCATGGATAAGGTGGAGGATTTAGAGCCGCCTTTGGCACACATGATCCCGGAATTGACTTCTAACCTCCTACTCCCTGTTGCAATTTTTACCTGGATGATGGTCATTGACTGGCGCATGGGATTGGCGGTTCTGATTGCTCCGGTGCTGGCCATGATTCCTATGTTTTTCCTTATGAGGAATTATAACAGTCAGTACGCCGCTTATATGGAGGCAAATAACCATGTCAACAGTATTATTATTGAGTATGTGGAAGGCATCGAGGTTGTAAAGGCTTTTAATCAAAGCACAAGCTCCTATGAAAAATTTGTTAATGCTGTCCAGTCGTTCAAAGAGTTTACCCTGGCATGGTTTAAGAGCACATGGAAAACGATGAACCTGATGATGGCGATTATGCCCACAACGCTACTGGGGGTTCTTCCTGTCGGCCTTCTGCTGGTACAGAATGGAAGTATTTCCCCCGCAGAGCTTGCAATGGGGATTATTCTTTCCCTCAGCATTGTTGGGCCGTTGATGAAAGCAACCACTTTCATTAACGAAGCAAAGTCTATGGAATATGCAGTAGAGGCGGCAAATGAACTTTTGAACCTGCCTGTGCTGCCGGATTCAGGGAAAATCGTATCCATACCCCGCAATGATATTGTGTTGGAGCATGTAACCTTTTCCTATGACGGCTCCGAGCAAAATGAAGTACTGCATGATGTAAACTTGGAATTGCCAGAGGGAAGTTTTACGGCACTTGTAGGACCGTCTGGCGGCGGTAAATCAACGATTGCCCGTCTGATTGCAAGGTTTTGGGACGTGACAGGCGGCAACATTACCATTGGGGGGAAGAATATCAAAGAGTTGTCTATACGCCAGCTTTCCGAACTGGTCAGTTTTGTGACACAGGATAACTTCCTGTTTAATTGCTCCCTGAAAGAAAATATCCGTCTTGGAAATCCAAACGCCACAGATGAAGAAGTATATGCGGCGGCGAAAGCGGCCTGCTGTGATGAATTTATTGTGCGTTTGGACAAAGGATATGATACCCCTGCCGGTGATGCCGGAAAGAGGCTGTCCGGCGGCGAAAAACAGCGAATTGCGATTGCGAGGGCAATCCTCAAAAATGCTCCGATTGTTATTTTGGATGAAGCGACAGCATTTACTGACCCGCAGAACGAAGATAAAATTCAGAAATCTATCATGGCGTTATCAAAGGGTAAAACTCTTCTTGTGATCGCCCACCGCCTTTCCACCATTCAGAACGCAGATCAGATTGTCGTGTTGAAAAAAGGCCGGATTGTGGATTGCGGAAAGCAGGAAGAATTGTTGAAGCGGTGTCCGCTTTATGCGGATATGTGGAAAGCCCACATCGGGGCGAAGAATTGGTCTGTGAGTGAAAAGAAGGAGGTGGCCGCTCATGTTTAAGTCTATGAAACGGATCATTAAATGGGCGGGGAAATATAAGGGACGCCTCTATCTTGGCTCTGTTTTTTCCTTTTTCAGCAGCCTGTCTACGGCGATCCCTACAATGGCTGCCGCTTATGCCCTTGATAAAGCAATCGCAGCTTATTGGGCAGGCAACACAATAGAATCCTCCCTGATCTGGCAGATGCTTTGGATTATTGTTGGCTCGATTGCGCTTAACTTTCTACTCTCTTATTTGCGGGCGGTGTTGCAGGAAAGCATTGGTTATGAAGTAGCCGCAGGGCAGCGAATCCATTTAGGCGATGTGCTGAAAAGGGTTCCTCTGGGATATTTTTCCAAAAACAGCGTGGGCGATATTCTGACAGGTGTTACCACGGAGCTATCCACACTCGAATTGCAGGGAATGAAGATGGTTGACATCATCATCAACGGATATGCAAAGTTTATTGCAATTCTCCTGTGTTTCCTTTTCCTGAGTCCAGCCGCAGCAGTGATTTCTGTTGTCGGCGTTGCCTTTTCCTCATTGGCCTTACATGGTATCAGCAGGCATAGTGAAAAGACCGCTGCTATCACGCACCAGGCCATGGAGGATATGTCTGGCTCTGCGATTGAATATATCCGCGGGCTGTCCATCGTTAAATCGTTCGGACAGGAAGGGGCTTCTATCGAAAGTTTCCGCAAGGCAAATACGGATTTGAAAAATATTCATATCAAAGTAGAAAAAGGCTATACGCCATTTAACTGCTTGCATCTGTTCTCCTTAAAACTGGCATCTATGGGGATTGTGTTTATCTGTGCATGGCAGACACTTAACGGGCAAATGAGTCTTGCTTATTTCCTGATGTTTGTTCTGTTTTCTTTCGTAATCTTTGGAAGTGTGGAAAACATTAACGACGCGGCTCACATGCTGGGTCTTATAGATTCCGCTATGAATAAGCTGGAAGCTCTGGAAAATGCAGAATATATCGACCAGGACGGAAAAGATATTACACCGACCTCGTATGACATTACTTTTCAGGATGTATCCTTTGGTTACGATAAACGGACTGTATTGCATGATGTGAATTTCACGATTCCGCAGAATACCACAACAGCGATTGTAGGTCCCTCCGGGAGCGGCAAGTCTACCCTGTGCAGCCTGATTGCACGCTTTTATGATGTTGACGCCGGAAAAATCACTTTAGGAGAAACAGATATTCGAGAATTTACCTGTGACAGCTTACTAAAAAATATCAGTATGGTGTTCCAGAATGTATATCTGTTCCGGGATACGATCCGTAACAATATCAAATTCGGCAGCCCGGACGCTTCGGAGGAACAGATGATTGCCGCTGCAAAAAAAGCGCGCTGCCATGACTTTATTATGGCCTTGCCAGATGGATATGATACCGTCATTGGTGAGGGCGGTTCTTCTCTTTCCGGCGGTGAAAAGCAGCGGATTTCGATTGCCAGAGCCATGCTGAAAGATGCGCCGATTGTTATTTTGGATGAGGCCACGGCCAGCATTGACCCAGAGAATGAGCATTTGATTCAAGAGGCTATTTCCGCACTGACACATGGTAAAACAATCATAACGATTGCCCATAGACTGGCGACGATTGAAAATGCGGATCAAATTCTTGTCATTGATGGTGGAACCGTCGTGCAGAAAGGAACCCATAAGGAATTGCTGGCTCAAAGGGGAACCTATCAGGAATTTATTAAGATTCGGGAACAGGCTGAGGGCTGGAGGATTCAACAATAAGCATAAAGGAGGAACTGATGAAGATTCATGCGTCTGGGGAGGATTATCTGGAGGCTATCCTTGTTCTACAAAAGAAAATGGGCATGGTCCGCTCCATTGATCTTGCCCGGCACATGGGCTTTAGCAAACCGAGTATCAGCCATGCGGTAGGCGTTTTGAAAAATGGAGGTTTTCTGACCGTGGCTGATGATGGGTTCCTTCATCTGACCGTCATAGGTCGGGAGATTGCCGAGAAAATCTATGAACGCCATTTGTTTTTTATGGAGCAGTTTGTCGCTGCTGGCGTCGATCAGGAAACAGCGGAACAAGACGCCTGCCGGATTGAACACGCCATCAGTGATACATCTTTCCGAAAGCTGAAGGAGAAAGTACAAGGAACCGATTAGCGCACATCGGCTCCGCTCTGCATAATAAGTTATCTGCCCCGTCCGGGGAAAGAAAAAAACCGTTGACTGGGGCAGATAATTTCGTGCGCTATTTTAAGGTTTGAATTCAATCGGCGGTTTTGAAGGACAATTTCAGAGCCGCCGTTTCTTTGCGTTTACACAAACTAATGACGACTTGCAGGGACACGGTAGCCGCTTGGAGGTTAATTTGCCGTGTCTCTTTTGCTTTTTCAAAGCTCCCATGATCTACATCAATTAAAAAAAGCATTGCCCCTCCTCCGGGCAAGTATAGCATCGCATCGGCATTATCGTTCCATGTGATTCAGCATAATAATGACTGTTCTTGGCGCGCCAGTTTCCCATTGCGGGAATCTGGCGTTTTTTGTAGCCTTTTTTTCGGAGATAATCCGGCTGTATACCGGTGTCGTTCCCCACCTCCATTCGATTCACTCGTCAATCACCCGTGAATCGAAATGGAGGTACAGAATGAAGAAAATTAACCTTCGGGAATTTTATCCTGATGTTTATACAACAGATTTTTTTGTAGATGTGACAGAGGAAGTAATGGAGACTATTCGAGCAGCCGAACGTGCGGAGGCTGCGTATGAGCGAAAGATGTATCGTTATAAAGCACAGTATTCTCTGGATTGCGAGAATGGCATTGAAAATGCGGTGCTGTTAAAGCCGCAAACACCGGAGATCATCAAACCTCTGGGAGAGATGTATATGGAAGAAGTGACTGCTGACGATATTCGGCTGGCGCTTGTTCCATTGTCAAAGAAATCGGAAGGCTTATATAATAAGCTATAAATGAGCAAGTTCGTGATTTTGCATAAAAAGAAAGACACTTTAAATCGTTTGTGTTGTATAATGAAAGTAACCAAACAAACATTGCAACATTTACGAAAGAAGGTGCCTCTCGCAAATACTATACATCATTCTACATTCATATACAACCAGTTGAAGAAATTAAATTTATGCAAATCTTTTTCGGTGTTACTGTTCACACCTCGCGGGATATTACCAGTGAACAGTAACGTTTGGATTGCTATTTTTATGCAACTGTTTCTTGCTGCTCTTGACAAAATGATTTTTAGAGATTATAATTATAACAGTGCTATATATCACTGTTATATAGGAGGTGTGCAAAATTAACGGAAATGGAACGACTTTAGAAAATATCCACCGGGCAGCGAAAGAAGAATTTTTAGAAAAAGGATATAAAGACGCTTCCCTGCGGAATATTGTGAAATCCGTGGGAATGACTACCGGAGCCTTTTACGGATATTACAAAAGCAAAGAAGAACTTTTTGAAGCCATCGTTGGTGAACATTATGAATATATTCGTAACCGTTTTATAAAGGCACAGCAGGAGTTCGCCGAACTACCAGCTGCCCAGCAGCCGGAAGTCATGAGTGATATTTCGGGAATCTGCATGTACGATATTCTCTATTATGCGTACGAACATTTAGAGGAATGTAAACTGATCCTCTGCTGTTCGGAAGGGACAAAATTTGCCGGGCTAATTGATGAAATGGTGGAGATTGAGGTAGATGGGACGCATGCCTATCAGGATGTCTTAAGGCAGCTTGGACGGCCCTCTCCGCATATCGATCCTTCGCTGGAGCATATTCTGATCACCGGAATGCTTCATACTTTTTTTGAATTGATCATCCACGAAATGCCGCTCAAAGATGCCGAAAACTACGTTAGAGAAATGCGCGCCTTTTATACAGCGGGATGGATGAAAATTATGGGGCAGTAATGCCTTATAATTTTTGCCTGTAAGTTAGCTATAGCTAACATAAATTCGGATATTGAAGAACATAGACGTGTTCTCTTTATCATAAACACAAAGAAAAGGAGGAATTTTTTTGAAAAAACAATCCAATTTATCACGCCTGCTGGAAATTGCAGGCAGCCATAAGTACCTGACCTATGCTTCCTGGGTGCTTTCTGCAATCAGTGCCCTGATTGCTCTGGTGCCATTCTATTACATCTGGAAAATAATCAAGGAAGTACTGGAGGTGGCACCAGATTTTGGCCAGGCACAGAACCTGACTGGCAATGGCTGGATGGCAGTATTGTTTGCTGTCCTGGCGGTGCTTGTCTACATAGCCGGGCTTATGTGTTCCCATTTAGGGGCATTTCGTATTGCCACAAACCTGCGTATCCAGACCATGGAGCATATTGTTAAGCTTCCTCTTGGATTTGCCGAGAGTTTTGGCAGCGGAAAACTGCGCAAAATCGTCAACGAATCCAGTGCAGCCACCGAAACCTATCTCGCTCATCAGCTTCCCGACAGAGCCAATGCCATTGCAACCCCCTGCGGTCTTTTGGTGCTGTTGTTCGTGTTTGACTGGAGACTGGGACTGTTGAGCCTTGTTCCGGTTGTGCTGGGCTTTCTGATTATGATGGCAATGACCGGAAAGCAGATGCAGGAAAAGATGAAAGAATACCAGAATGCGCTGGATGATATGTCCAACGAAGCGGTAGAGTATGTCCGCGGTATTCCGGTGGTAAAAACATTTGGCCAGACGATCTTTTCCTTTAAGAAGTTTAAAGACTCCATTGACCGCTATAAAGTATGGGTGATCGCCTATACCAAGCAGCTTCGGATACCGATGATGTTCTATACAGCTGCGATCAACGGAGTTTTTGCCACACTGATCGCCGGAGGACTGTTGCTGACACAAGACGGTGTGACTTCCGGTTTCTTACTGGATCTCATTTTCTATATCATTATTACGCCGGTTATTTCTGTTACACTGACACGCATCATGTTCCAAAGTGAAAATGCCATGATCGTAGATGACGCTTTACAGAGAATTGACAGCGTTTTGCATTTGAAGCCTCTGGAGGAAACCAAACACCCAATGCATCCGCAAAACGCTTCCGTGGAACTGAAATCGGTTCATTTCAGCTATGACGGAGAAAAAGAAGTATTAAAAGATATTTCACTGACCATTCCTGAAGGACGAACCGTAGCTTTTGTCGGCCCGTCCGGCGGTGGTAAAACAACCCTTGCCAACCTGATTTCCCGATTCTTTGATCCCCAGAGCGGAATGGTAACAATAGGTGGTGTCAATGTGAAAGACATCCCGAAGGAGGAACTCATGAATACGGTGTCTTTCGTATTTCAGAACAGCCGTCTGATCAAGGCGTCCATTCTGGAAAATGTGCGTATGGGGAAACCGGAAGCTACCCGTGAGGAAATTTTGGCTGCCCTTCATCACGCACAGTGCGATGATATTCTGGAAAAACTCCCACAGGGTGTGGATACGGTTGTCGGTACAAAGGGTGTCTATCTTTCCGGCGGCGAGCAGCAGCGAATTGCCATTGCCCGTGTAATGCTGAAAAATGCACCGATCATCATTCTGGATGAAGCCACTGCCTTTGCTGACCCGGATAACGAAAGCCGCGTACAGGCTGCTTTCTCAAGACTTTCCGAGGGAAAGACCGTGATTATGATTGCCCACAGGCTTTCTACCGTAACAAATGTGGATCAGATTTTTGTCATTCAGGACGGACAGGTTGCCGAGTGCGGGAACAGTCGTGAATTGCTTGCAAAAGACGGCATTTTCAGCCGTATGTGGAAAAATTATCAGACTTCCGTGCAATGGAAGGTAACAAAGGAGGTGCAGTGATATGATCAAAAAACTGCAGAAAAAATATGCCCTGTCTGAACAGGGAGCAAAAGACCTGATCAAAGGCTGCCTGGCCTGTGTCCTTCAGAATCTGTCTTTTATGTTTCCGGTGGGACTTTTATATTACCTGGTCAGCGATCTGATGAACGGGGGTGTTCCCGGTGGGAAAATTCCATTTTATGTGGCAGGCTGCGTGGTGTGTATCGGCTTGATTCTGCTGACCACTTTCTTTCAATACAATGCGACCTATTTTGCCACTTACAAAGAAAGCGGTATCCGCCGCATTACCCTTGCAGAGCATCTGCGCAAAATCCCCCTTTCCTTTTTCGGGAAAAAGGATTTAGCCGATCTTACCAGTACCATTATGGCGGATTGCACCTTCCTGGAGCAGAGTTTTTCGCATTTTATCCCTGAGCTTGCGGGTTCGATCATTTCTACGGTTCTGATTTCCATCGGTCTGCTCTTTACGGACTGGAGAATGGCACTGGCTGCCTTATGGGTTCTGCCGGTTGCCTTTGCGATTGTGGGATTTTCCGCAAAGATTCAGGAAAATCTGAATCAGAAAGCGATGGATGTGAAGATGGCCTGCGCAGACGGGATACAGGAGTGCATTGAAACGGTTCGTGACCTGAAAGCGAACAACGCGGAGCAGGCATATTTAAAAGGTCTGGAAAAGAAGATCCGTGCCGTGGAGCATCGTTCCATCCTCAATGAATTCGGCCTTGCTGTTTTTGTGGTTTCCGCATCGCTGGTGCTGAAGCTTGGTATTGCAACGGTTGCGCTGGCAGGAGCTGTTCTGCTCATGCAAGGAAGCCTCTCCGTGCTTACATTCTTTATGTTCCTTCTGGTAGTATCCCGTTTATATGACCCTCTGCAGGGCGCACTCCAGAATCTTGCGGCAGTCATCAGTACACGAACCAACATTGCCCGTATGAATGAAATTCTCGATCATCCGATCCAGCAGGGCAGCGACAGGCTTTCCAATCAGGGGTATGATATTGTCTTTGACCATGTTGGGTTTGCCTACAATACCGGAGAAACCGTATTGAAAGATGTTTCCTTTACGGCAAAACAGGGAGAGGTTACGGCTTTGGTCGGCCCATCTGGCGGCGGAAAAACAACCGTATCCCGGCTGGCAGCAAGGTTCTGGGATATTAACAGAGGAAAGATTACCGTGGGAGGCATGGATGTATCCCGAATTGACCCGGAAACACTGCTTTCTCTGTATTCCATCGTATTCCAGGATGTTACACTGTTTGACAATACGATTCTGGAAAATATCCGAATCGGAAACAAAGACGCCACAGATGAACAGGTCATTGCTGCTGCGAAACTTGCCAATGTGGATGAATTTGCGGAAAAACTGCCGGATGGATGGCATACCAATATCGGGGAAAATGGCTGTGAACTTTCCGGCGGAGAGCGCCAGCGTATCTCTATTGCCCGTGCATTTCTGAAAAATGCGCCGATCATTCTTTTAGATGAAGCTACTGCTTCCCTGGATGTGGAGAATGAAACTCTGATACAGACAGCCCTTTCTCGTCTGATCGCAGATAAAACGGTTCTGGTCATCGCCCACAGGATGCGTACCGTAGCAGGAGCAGATAAAATTGTTGTCCTTTCTGATGGCACCGTGGCAGAAGAAGGATCACCAAAGGATCTGGAAGAAAAGAATGGTGTATATGCCCATATGGTAAAACTGCAGACAGAAAGCCAGAATTGGAAACTTTCATAAAGAAAAAGGAGGGCTGGTTATGCAAAAATTAGGCGTTGTGGAGGATACCCTGTTTGTCCCTATGCTGGGCAGAATCTATGCCAGTGAGCATTGCCCGCAAATTTTATATGATAAAAAAGCATTGGAATTGAAAAATAAGCTACCCTCGGACTTGATTGAGCAGAATAAGCAGAACCAATATACCCTTTTGGCCTCTGCTTCCCGGTCTGCTAATATGGATCGGATTATTCGGGATTTTCTGGAACGCAGACCGAACGGTGCGATTGTCCAACTGGGTTGTGGCCTGGAGACAACCTATTACCGCTGTGATAACGGAAGGGCACGCTGGTATGCTGTGGATCTGCCTCATGTGATCGAATACCGGCGAGGGCTTCTTCCCGAACCGGAGCGTGAATGCTATATTTCCGGGAATGCCTTTGCAAAGGACTGGATCAAAAAAGTCCGCGATGAGGTGCTTGATACTCCGATTCTCGTTATTGCAAGTGGACTATTCCATTATTTTGAGGAAAATAAGGTCATTGCCCTTCTGCGTATGATTGGACAATTTGGAAATATGGAAGTTGTTTTTGATACCGTGAACAGAAAAGGCATGGCAATGATGCAAAAGAAGTACATGAGGCAGGTAGGCCATGCCGATGCGCAGAT
This sequence comes from Blautia sp. HCN-1074, assembly GCF_037890165.1. NCBI lineage: Bacteria > Bacillati > Bacillota > Clostridia > Lachnospirales > Lachnospiraceae > Blautia > Blautia sp. HCN-1074. The sequence continues at coordinate 602 of NZ_JBBKBP010000019.1, read as the reverse complement.
GTTCTTTTATGTCGATGCAGTGGAAGAACTGGCGGCAAAGATCGGGGGTAATGCAAAGGTGATTGCGGATGAACCATACTATCGTTACATCCCTAAAAACGGCTTAAAGATGTCCACGAAGGTCAGTATGGCGGTTTCTGATTGGTTCTGCATGGTGAAGATGATACAGTTGAAACTATAGATGCTTTTGCGTGGAAAAGAAAAGAGGTTAAATCTTGTTATAACATGTAATAAATGTTACCACAATCAACTCTACAATGATTTGTTTTCCAATAAATTAGAGCGATGATGTATTACTCAAATAAAAATTAAGCACAGAGTGATTCTTTCTAATTGGTAACTAAACTACTTAAAAAACTATTATATAATTAGTTTATATCAACTGATAGGGAGGTGGAAATGAGCATGAGTGAACTCCACAAACCAGAATGGTACGGGGAATGTGCTATAATTTCTGACAAATATAATGATTATGTTCAAATAAAATATAAATGCAATGGGACTGGAACTTTATATGATTACTCATTATTCCCTGGTATCAATTTAATTTTTATGGATTTTAACAACCGTAGCAAGAATTCTCTCACCTCTATAGGGACACC
>NZ_JBBKBP010000018.1:0-88754 GCF_037890165.1 Blautia sp. HCN-1074 | reverse complement strand
GATGATACTGTAGAAAATATACGTATCCTCTACCATATGAAAGCTGATTTTTATTTATATTAAATATATCTTTTTCCATGTCTGTATTATACCATATGCATTTCTTTAAGTAAACATTTGTTCTGGATATTTTTTATGAAAATTGCGCGTCTAACTCATCACTGAAGTAACGAGAATGCGACGCGCAGTTATTCAATTCGACTCTGGCATCATTCTATAGTATTCTTTCCCAAAAACACTATGAATTAACTATACAATAAAATATTATCTCTGTAAAACAGAAAAAGTACCGTCTTTAAACGGTACTTCATTCTGAATGCGGATAACAGGACTTGAACCTGCACGGGAAGCCCACTGGTACCTAAAACCAGCGCGTCTGCCAATTCCGCCATATCCGCATCTTTATAAATTGTAGATTACTGCTCCAGCCAATATACCAACAAGTTGATTGTTGATGTACCAGTTTCTACAGAAGCAATAAAATAGCGGAAACCTCTTCATAAGATTTCCGCTATTTAATGAAGCATCGGGGATTCGAACCCCGGACAACTTGATTAAAAGTCAAGTGCTCTACCGACTGAGCTAATGCTCCATATTAAGACTGGGCTAGCTGGATTCGAACCAGCGAATGCAGCAGTCAAAGTGCTGTGCCTTACCGCTTGGCGATAGCCCAAAGGCGAAGGGTGGATACAGGGATTCGAACCCTGGGCCTCCAGAGCCACAATCTGGCGCGCTAACCAACTGCGCTATACCCACCACAGCGTGCCTGAAGGGATTCGAACCCCCGACCCACGGCTTAGAAGGCCGTTGCTCTATCCAGCTGAGCTACAGACACATCTCTCTGTGCATACAGAGAAGCGGGTGATGGGAATCGAACCCACGTATCTAGCTTGGAAGGCTAGTGTTCTACCATTGAACTACACCCGCATTTCGCTGAAACGGTAATGTTGTTGTTACAGCAGTCGGGGTGACAGGATTCGAACCTGCGGCCTCCTGGTCCCAAACCAGGCGCTCTAGCCAAACTGAGCCACACCCCGCTGTTTTTCTTTATTTATTTGTGCTTCGTTGTCCGACGCAAGACATATTATATGGTAAGCCACTCCAAATGTCAACACTTTTTTTCAATTTTTTTTGTTTTTTTTTGAAAAAGTGATTTTTTCGGTTTCAAAAAGTGCCGCAAAGCCGCTAAAATCAAGGCTTTGCGGGCTTTTCACTTTTTTGAAAAAAGTTTCATTTTTTTGCTTAAAAAATGGTTTGTGGGCATGGTTTTTAAGATTTTTTGTAAAAAAATATTTTTTTCGCACAATAAAAAAATCTCAATTTTTTATTTTAGATGTCTTCATAAATGAGCAAACTCAAAATATATTGTGTTCACAGTTATGGGGACATTATTTCAAAGGTATTTTATTTCTATCTGAGGATATTTTCCCTCTTCGATTTCCATAACTGCATAGCTCGGTCTGCGGCCACGCTGACGCGGATAGGTAAGACTGCCTGGATTAATCACAAGAATTCCGTTCTCTTCTTCGACTACCGGAGTATGGGTATGACCATACATTACGATCTGGCAGTCTTTTGCCTTTGCTTTCTCCACAATCCGGTCATGATCTTTGGACACAAAATAATAGTGTCCATGTGTCACCAGAATTTTATAGCCTTCCAGTGTTATCTCTTCTTCCTGTGGAAGATCTGTGAAAAAGTCATTATTCCCAGCGACAATGCTGCATGGGCATTCTGCCAGAGCTTCAATAAAGATTTCTCTTCCCTCTACATCGCCACAGTGGATCAGATAATCAAAAGGCGCCTCTCTGTACACTGCTTCCTCCAGATTTTCATCCCGTCCATGAGTATCGCTTACGATCAATACCTTCATTTCAGTTCTTCCTTTATAGCACGCAGAGCTTTGCCACGATGGCTGATCTTATTTTTTTCTTCCATAGACAGTTCTGCAGAAGTACATCCATATTCAGGAAGGTAGAAAATCGGATCATATCCAAATCCGTTCTCGCCCTTCTCTTCGTACCCTATACGGCCTTCCATTGTTCCACGTACTGTTTTTACACTTCCATCCGGAAAAGCCGCTGCAACGGCACATACGAACCTTGCAGTACGTTTCTCGTCCGGCACACCATTCAATCTTTCTATCAAATTGGCATTCTTAATGCGATAGGAGGTATCTTCTCCCATATAACGCGCAGAGTAAATGCCAGGCTCCTTGTTCAGATAGTCAATCTCCAGGCCAGAATCATCCGCAAGAGTGATCTCCCCTGTCATTTCGCAAATCGTTTTCGCCTTGATTATGGCATTTTCTTCAAAAGTAGAGCCATCTTCTACGATATCTGCATGGATTCCTGCTTCTTTCATAGAAACAACTTCCACATCCATATCCGCAAGAATTTCCCGGATTTCTTTCATCTTGTCCTGATTACCGGTAGCAAAAATTATTTTTTTCATAATTCTTTATGTCCTCTGTTTTATTTATTTCCATTTACTTCTGTATCCGTTTACTGTTTACGCTGTTCTGAATAACTTTCCAGCACATTCTTTTCAAAATAACTATGCTGCTTACTTATTTTTCTTCGGCGGGCGCGGTCCCAGAAACTGGTAATAATAAGTTTTCAGCATTCCATTATAAATCTTTCGGTTCTTGTCCGCTTTTCTTCCGATATCATTCTCTGCTTTTTCATAAGATGTGATCAGATACATCGACCACTTATCCAGTCTTGCATAACTTTCCCCGATTTCTCTGTAAAGCTGCGCAAGATTCTCTTTTTCTTCCAGTCGTTCGCCGTATGGCGGGTTTGTGATGATAAATCCATACGGCTTCGGATGGCGGAGTTCTTTTACCGGTCTCTGCTGGAAATGGATCAGCTTGTCCACCCCTGCCATTTTTGCATTTGCCCTGGCTGCTTTCAAAGCTTCCGAATCAATGTCAAAGCCCTGGATATCTGTATCAATGTTAAGATTTACCCTGTCCTGCGCTTCCTCATTGGCATCATACCAGCATTTTCTCGGAACTAAGTGTTTCCAGTCTTCTGCCAGGAAAGAACGGTTCATTCCCGGTGCAATGTCTGCTGCCATCATCGCAGCCTCGATCGGGAAAGTACCACTGCCGCAGAATGGATCGACCAGAATTCTGTCTTTATTCCATGGTGTGAGCATGATCAGCGCAGAGGCAAGCGTCTCTGTGATCGGAGCTTTTACTGTCATTTTACGATATCCTCTTTTGTGCAGGGATACGCCTGAAGTATCAATACCAATTGTAGCCACATCTTTCATAAATGCCACACGGATCGGAAAGCTTGCTCCGTCCTCCTCAAACCAGGATACCCCGTATACGCCCTTCAGACGCTCTACAATCGCTTTTTTCATAATAGACTGGATATCTGATGGGCTAAAGAGTTTACTTTTAACAGAATTCGCTTTTGCGACCCAGAACTTGCCATCCTTTGGAATGTAGTTTTCCCACGGAAGAGCCTTTGTCTTCTCGAAGAGCTCATCGAACGTTTCCGCCTTTACTTCAGCTACTTTCAGCAGGATTCTCTCCGTGGAACGCAGGAATATGTTAGCATCTGCAATTCCCTGGGCGTCTGCCTCAAATGTCACTTTGCCGTCCTCAACTTTTGTGATCTCGTAGCCAAGATCAAGGATCTCGCGTTTTAATACTGCCTCCATGCCAAAGTGACAAGGTGCTATCAATTCAAATTTTTCCATTCTTTGTCCTTTCTGATAATAATTCTTTCAGCAGATATCCGTCGGTTAAAGATTTATACTTTTTACAACATTTTTTTCAAAATCTTTGATTGTGAACACGCCATCCTCAAAGATTGCATATGTAGGAGGATTTCCCTCTTTTGGAATGGATACAGAACCCGGATTTAACAATACATATCCCTCTTTCTGTTCTGCCTTAAGTACGTGAGTATGTCCATGAATAAGGATGTCTCCCTCCTGAATCGGCGGCAGGTTATTCTCATTGTAGACATGTCCATGTGTAGCATAGAAAGTTCTTCCATCCAGATTTAAAATGCAGTAATCTGCCATAACAGGGAACTGTAATACCATCTGGTCCACTTCTGCTTCACAGTTTCCGCGCACAGCATAGATTTCTCTTTTCATGTCATTCAGCATGGCAATGACCTCTTTCGGGGCATATTCCTTCGGAAGATCATTTCTCGGGCCATGATAAAGCAGATCGCCCAGCAGTACCAGGCGCTCTGCCTTTTCTTCTTTATAAGCATCCAGCATCTTTCTGCAGTAATATGCAGAACCATGGACATCTGACGCAAACATATATTTCATAGTAAATATTCTCCTCTTTTCGATTAATCTGTATTTTCCTGCATCCAAATAGTACGTCACTGTTCACTTCATTCCAGGTAACGCAGCCAAAATTCATTCCCGATTGCCTGCGGCAAAGGAATTTTGGCTTGTATTCTTAAGGATTTTGGCATATATACACCTTATCATGCTTATGCCGAAATTACAAGATTTCTTCCCCTATATGCTTCAAAACCACCTATTACAGAACGGGTACGGTAGCCCAGTTTGGCAAGCTGACGGGCAAGAAGAAGGCTTGCACCGCCTCTGTCACAATATAACACCAGTGTTTTTCCGTTGGGAAATGTGGTATGTTCATCAATTTCAGCGTACGGCATGTTCACTGCCCCTTTTACATGGCTATGTGCATATGCCTCTCTTTCGCGCAGATCTATAATTAATGCGTCCCTGCGGTCCACATAATAATCCAGCATTTTTGCAGAAATCGTTTCCACTGGAAACATGGCAGACTCCTTTTTGTTATATCATATGTAGCAGCATCAAAAACTGCCAGCAGATTCATTCCACTGGCAGCTTTTTTTACTGTAACCCGTATTGTGTCATCAAGAAGCAGGCTAAATGCGAATTTTTATCACTAAGTTGTTCTCAATTCGCCTTTCTTTATTAGTATCTGTCCTCTTCTGAGCTATAAGACTGGGAAGTCTTATTTTTCACTTTGTTTTTTGCTTTATCTCTGCTGTCTGTTTCGTTTTTGCTTCTTGCATTGTCAGTATGGTTCATTTCGTTTCCATAGCTGTTTTTGCTTGTTGTGTCTGTGTAATTTCTACTGTTTTTACTCTCAGATTCATAATTTTTTGCCATTATTTTATTCCTCCTGATGCGTTTTATCTATCCGGCTCTTCCGGAAGTCCAAAAGAATCCGGACAGTTTTATGTCACACTTCATTACTGAATGTGCTTCACATTGACTATTATCCCAAAAACGCGGGGGAATATTCATCAAAATATGTTGCTTTTTTCACCAAGCTATATTATAATCATACCTGTAAAAAGAATTTACCCTTCAAAAATTTTTTTTACATAAACCCCTTATTTAATTATTTATACTCCCCTCGAAAGCCCCGGTAGCTCCCCTACTGGGGCTTTCCTTTAGTATTTATGCGGGTTTCCGGATTTTACTAATCTGAATTTTGTTAATATTTTTGTAACATTTATAATTTGTACCCAAATTTTACCCAAAATCATATTTTCATCCCCAAAAAACACTCATAAAAAGCATAAAAAATACAAAAAACAGCATCGCAAGCCTTATGCTATGCGATGCTGCCTTATTCTTTTATATTTCTCTTTTTCCTCTCATTTCATACACGCCAGCGAACGATTGCATTTTTTACATTTTTAAAAATCATTGCGTTTCTCCCCGTATGAGTTGATAAGGATATTTTACAATTTTTCTTTAAGTGCTACAATATGTGGCAAAAAATGTGGCGGACTTTTTACGCAACATTTTTTGTCAATACATAGAAGTCACTTTGAAACATTACCAGATTTTGGAGTCTACTGCTGCCTTTTCAATAGAAAGACCTTTCATATAGCTGTCCATAAATGCATTGAATCCCGCTACTCCTTCTGGTTTTGGATCCAGTGTGCTGCTTTCCTGATCTGCAAATACTTTATTGTCAAGGAATGCTTCCAGAGTTTCTCCCTCTTCCTTGTTTACAAGATAAGAAGCAAGAAGGGCAATTCCCCATGCTCCGCCTTCACCTGCAGTAGCCATTACAGATACCGGTGCATTTACTGCATCTGCAAGAATCTGCTGTCCGACACCTTTGGTCTTAAATAATCCACCATGTCCAAGAAGACGATCTACTTTTACATTCTCTTTCTCAAACAGAAGGTTCAGACCTACTCTCATAGCGCCAAGGCATGTATACAGATTTGTTCTCATAAAGTTTGCAAGGTTAAATTTGCTCTCAGGAGAACGAACAAATAACGGACGTCCTTCTTCGAATCCTGTCATATGCTCACCTGAGAAATAGCAGTAGGAAAGAAGACCGCCACAGTCCGGATCACCTTCCAGTGCTTTATTATAAAGAGTTCCGAAGAGCTTATTCATATCTACTTCCATACCCATAGCTTCTGCAAATTCCTTAAATACATTTACCCATGCATTCAGGTCAGAAGTACAGTTATTGGAATGTGCCATAGCTACCAGATGTCCTGACGGAGTGGTAACCATATCAATTTCTTTATATGGTCTGGAAAGTTCTTTCTCCAGAACGATCATGGCAAATACAGAAGTTCCTGCGGAAACATTACCTGTACGTACTGCGACACTGTTTGTAGCAACCATACCTGTTCCTGCATCACCTTCCGGAGGACACATCGGGATTCCTGCTTTTAATTTTCCTGTTACATCGAGAAGTTTCGCACCTTCTTCAGTAAGAACGCCAGCATCCTCACCTGCAACAAGTGCTTTCGGCATAATGTCGCGAAGCTTCCATGAGAATCCATAAGGAGCTACCAGTTCATCAAATTTATCAACCATTTCCTGATTGTAATCTGCCTTTGTTGTGTCGATCGGGAACATACCGGCAGCATCACCGATTCCCAGAACTCTTTTTCCTGTCAGTTTCCAGTGTACATATGCTTCCAGAGTTGCAATATAATCGATATCCTTTACATGTTCTTCGCCATTAAGGATTGCCTGATACAGATGTGCAATACTCCATCTCTGCGGAATGTTATAGTTAAACAGTTCCATCAGTTTCTCGCTTGCTTCTCCGGTAATATTGTTTCTCCATGTACGGAATGGTACAAGAAGTTCTCCTTCTTTGTTAAAAGGCATATAGCCATGCATCATGGCGCTGACACCGAATGCACCTACAGATTCCAGTTCTACGTCATATTTTGCCTTTACATCTTTTGCCATGTCCTGATAGCAGTCCTGAATACCTGTCCAGATATCATCCAGACTGTATGTCCAGATACCATTTTCGTAGCGGTTCTCCCACTCGTGTGCGCCGGATGCGATCGGCTGGTTTTTGTCATCTACAAGTACCGCTTTGATTCTGGTAGAACCAAATTCAATCCCAAGTGCTGTTTTGTTTGCGAGAATCGCTGCTTTTGCTTCTGCTGCTCCCATTTTTATGTACCTCCTAGTTTCCATTATTTATCATTATTATCGCATTTTTCTTATGATTTTACTATCAATTTTTCTACTGTTTTTATGCGCTTTTTATACACATTTGGCTGTCATATCAGACTTTCCGATAGTCAGTCTGATATGACAGCCCTTATATCTGTATTACTTTTATCACTGTCCACTTTCTTTATTCACAAAGAATACATTATAAATATGTTAATAACAGACAGTATATCAGTCACAGTATTTTATTGATGCTGCAAACGGAGTGAACAGTAACTTCTTATTTTCTAAATGCGAGTTCATTCCATCTCAGCTCGTTCTTGAAGTCGCGGATGTTTGTGTCTTTGTCGATATAGACAGCTTCAATACCCATAGCTGCTGCCCAGTCTCCCATCTGTTCAGCTGTAAGGTCATAAGTGAATGCTGTATGATGAGCGCCGCCTGCAAGAATCCATGCTTCTGCACCTGTCTTAAGGTTCGGCTGTGGTGTCCAGAATGCGCTTCCTACAGGAAGTTTCGGCATTGGTTTCTCAACTTTCTTGCACTCTACATCATTGATGATCAGACGGAAACGATCGCCAAGGTCAATCAGAGATGTTGCAATAGCCGGGCCTGTCTTACTTGTAAATACAAGTCTTGCAGGATCTTCTCTGTCTCCCATGGAAAGCGGGCAAACTTTGATTCCGATCTTGCCATCAGCAACAGACGGGCAAACCTCAAGCATATGAGACTGAAGGATTCCCTCTTTTCCAGGTACAAAGTTGTACGTATAGTCTTCCATCATGGAAGTTCCCTTTGCATCTTTCATTCCGGCAGTCATAATCTTCATCAGACGAACCATTGCAGCTGTCTTCCAGTCACCTTCTGCACCGAATCCGTAACCTTTTTCCATAAGTCTCTGAATAGCAAGTCCAGGAAGCTGCTGCAGGGCCCCCAGATCACCAAAGTGTGTAACGATTGCCTGATAGTTCTTCTCTTCCAGGAATTTCTCAAATCCAATTTCAATCTGAGCCTGAACTGCTACATGACGTTTAAATTCTTCCGGATCTCTGCCTTCAAGAAGGATGTCATATTTGCTGTAATATTCATCAACTAATGCATCTACATCACCTTTTGCTACATCTTTTACATAATCAGCGATTTCATTTACAGGATAAGCATCAACTTCCCATCCGAATTTGATCTGTGCTTCTACTTTATCGCCTTCTGTAACAGCTACGTTTCTCATGTTATCTGCTACACGGCAAACACGGATATGGCTGCTTTCCATGATACCAACTGCTGTACGCATCCAGGAAGCAAGTCTTTCCTGAACTTCTTTGTCAGCCCAGTGTCCAACGATAACTTTTCTTTCAATTCCCATTCTGGAAACAATGTGTCCATATTCACGTCCACCATGTGCAGACTGGTTTTCATTCATGAAATCCATATCAATGGTGTCATAAGGAATTTCTTCATTAAACTGTGTGTGCAGATGGCACAGAGGTTTTCTATACTCTTTCAGACCAAGGATCCATGATTTGGCCGGTGAAAAAGTATGCATCCATGTGATAACACCTGCGCAGTCCTCATCTGAATTTGCTTCATTGAATGTTTTACGGATCAGCTCGTTTGTGATCAGTGTTGGTTTCCATACTAATTCAAATGGAAGAACACCACTTTTATTTAATTCTTCAACGATAATTCTGGAATGCTCAGCAACCTTTCTTAAGCATTCATCTCCGTAAAGATCCTGTGAACCTGTGCAAAACCAAAACTTATAGTTTCTTCCTGTCTTCATGATAAAATTCCTCCCTGGATTTTTATTTATTTTCAGATTTTAGATACATTGGCTGCCGTAAAAATTACTGATCACTTCGTGCTCAGCAACGTACCAGGCATTAATGTTTTAAAATCTGTATGTTTAATATCATTTTACCTATATAAAATAAGTTTTTCTTAACTCAGAAACTCTTATATCTGAAATCTCAACAGATTTATTTTTATGCCTTTTTACATGAGCCTCTGACAATCAGTTCCGGATGAATCAGTCTTTCGACTTTACTCTCTTCCTCTGGAATTCCATTAATCTTCTCCAGAATAAGCTCTGCGGCCATTTCTCCCAGTTTTTCCTGTGGATGGGCGATTGTTGTGATTCCATTTCCACGCTGTGCATACAGAGAATTATCATAGCCCGTTATCGAAATATCATCAGGAATTTTAATTCCCTGCTTCTCTAATTCTTCCATAACCTGAACAGCAATTTGATCATTATAACAGACAATTCCATCCGGAAGCTGTCCACTCTGTACCATTTCTTTTGCCATCAGTGCCGGTTTCACTTTTCTGTCTTCTGTGTGAAACCACACAACATCATCCGGATTATAAGAAATTCCAAATTCCTGCAATGCCCGGACATATCCTTTATGTCGTTCGAGTCCCTGCATATCATCTGCTTTAAAAAAGCCTTTGATTTTCTTATGTCCCAGTTCCAGCAGATATCTGGTTACAAGATAGCCACCCTGTGCATCATCCATAAGAATATGCGGTTTATCTCTCATCTCAGAATAAATTCCCTGAATAAACACATACGGTATTTCAAACTTATCCAGATTCTGATAAAGACTCCTGTGTTTGCATACCATCTCACTTTTACTTGGTTCAATGATAAGCCCGTCAATGTCTTTCTTCAGAAGTTCTTCCAGACATCTTGCTTCTTTCTGTCTGCTGTTTGCTGTGTTTTTCAGAATAATACTGTAACCTCTTTCCGAAAGAACATTATCCATTCCCTGTATCAGTCTTGGAAAAATATAATCGGAAATATATGTGGTAACTACTGCAATATTCTTCGATTTCTTTATATGACGCATATTTTCAGAACAATAAGTGCCTTTTCCATGAAACGCTTCCACATATCCATCCTGTTCCAGAATCCCCAGTGCCTTACGGACTGTATGTCTGCTCAGGGAATATCTCTGTGAAAGTTCATTTTCCGAAGGAAGCTTTTCTCCCGGCCGGATGGCTCCTGATACAATATCATTCCTGAGCTGCTCCATTAGTGAGAAATATTTAGGCTTTCCATTATCTGTCATGTCTTCTTCCCTCCTGTATCTAGAATACAACTTGTACGCACATACGAACAAGTTGTTTTTTATGCATAAATTATACAAAATCTCAGGAGGTTTTTCATCACTTTTTTCCAAATATTTTTTTCAGTTATTCATGTGGTCAATCGGATATTCGCAATCCTCTTCTGTTATTTCATAGCAGATTCCGTGTACTGCCATACGTATCTCTTTATCAAGATGCGAATTGCAGGTAATCAACGTTACCATAGGTTTCGAATCGTCTGGCTCTATGCCGGTTTCATACATAGAATTCTCTTTCAATGTTGCTAATTGCTGCTTGTATGCAGGACTCGACAAGTCATATCCATATTCAAACGCCGCACTTTGGGAACCCGCCTGCTCTATGGAAAAAATTTTATACAGAAATTTTCTTTCCGGAGTTTTGATTTCAATTTCCGGACATTTTTCCAAAAATTCCGGCTGTTCATAGCGGTTTAAATTGGCAAACATCATATTGCCCTCTATGTTATGACCGTAGAGAATACTGTGAGAACCCATAAAATTCTTTTTGTTATTATGCTCCAGGAAAATACAGCCAAATAAGTCCTCCTCTTTCTTAAAATTATGCTTTAAATAATACTCGTCATCCATCCCCTGGACTACAGGATAAGAAATATCAGCTCCGGGAATGGTAATCCAGGCTGCCACCTCAGAATTAATCTTTCTTAAATTTTCCCAGGAAATCCCGAAGGATTCCCTGATTTTATCTGCGCGATCACTGTGTTTTAAATTGTCCGAAGATTTTCTTTTTTTCTTTTTGTAAACATTCTTATTCGTTTCTGTTAAACAATTCAGCTTCGTCTTTTTCTCATTTTGAAAAGGTTTTTTGTCCTTATCCTGATAACCGGCCATACGTGCTATTTCTTCATAGCTCTGTCTGGCACGAAGGTTTTGTTCATAGCTTTTTATATAGAATCCCCCACAATATACGAGAAGTCCGATTGCCGCTATGATCATGCTTATCGCAAACGTTTTAAGCTTTCTCATTTCCGTCCGGTACCTTTAAAACTTTTTTTACCGGAAATCGTTTTTCTGTAAATCATTACGCCTCCAGCCAGCAAGCCAAGGCCAAGAAGTCCGACAAGTGTCATTACCTTAAACGGTCTGGTGTCTCCAGTCTTAGAACTTCCTGCCATAGAACCACCCTGATAACTTCCATATCCGCTGGAATATCCTCCTGAGTTTCCATAACTGCTGCTTCCGGTATTTCCATTGCTACTTCCACTGTTATTACCATTATTATAAGCCGATGACGGTGTCTTTGTCGGAGTCGGAGTCAACTTCGGACAGGTTCCCGGCGCAGATGGTGTTGGTGTAGCTTTCGGTATGTCTGTCGGTTCTGGCACTTTTGTTGGTTTTGGTGGTTCAGTCGGTTTTGGTGTCTCAGTCGGTTTCGGCGTTTCAGTCGGTTTCGGTGTCTCAGTCGGCTTTGGTGTTTCAGTCGGTTTCGGTGCTGTTTTTACATATACTTCCTGCTGTGCAGAGGTTTCCGGTGAGATATCACCTCTTGCCTTCGCTGTATTTACAACTTTTTCAGCCTCTGCACTCTCTGTCTCAAATACAACTTCATAGCAGACTTCAATCTTATCCATATCCGACAATGTCGCACCTGTATTGATTACAAATCCCGTTTCCGTTACCTCTGTCTTAATATCTTTCAGCTCTACGCCGTTTTTCTTTACAAAAATACTGTCTTTTACAATTGTTGCGCCCTTTGTTTCCAACGCATCTTCAATAACAATATTCTGATCCGTAACATCCTCACGCAGCTGTCTTACTGTCAGCTTATAATATCCTTTTTCACCAGATACATATTCTTTCTTATCTGATTCTTTGACAATCTCCAGAACAGGACTATGTACCTCTGTTTCCGCTTCACCTGTTGCCGGTATTTTTTCATTGCTGTCCGCAACTGCAGTATTATGTACTTTCTGTCCTGCTAATGCGGCATCAATTACTGCTGCCTGATATTCCACAATCATAGTTTTCTGCTGCCGGCAGTCCAGCGGGTTATACATTACCTGCTCAAAAAGTCCGCCTCTGTCATTATCACAAATACTGTATCTCGCATCTTTGATCAATGCTTTTCCCGTTGATAGCAGGAATGTATTATCATCATTGATCTGCACATCTGCATCTGTCACATTTCCATTCTCATCCATCAGAACCACAGAATCCTTTAAAAGGCGGACTCCCTGTGTGTCGATCACATCATGCAACGTAACATTACGCGCTACGCAGCCAGTCTGTTCCTGTGTCAGCGCAATACGGTATGTAATGATATCTCCATATTTATAGAATGGTTTGTCAGTTATTTTCTCTACTTTTAATACAGGTGAATTTACCCAGATCTTTGAAGTATCTTTTACTGCCTGTGCATTATCTGCATATGCCTGTGCTGTGTTTACGATTTCCTGTCCGTTCACACTTTCCTTTGCAGTACAACGGAAATTAACAGTAACAGGTGTCTGGTATGGAAGATCTGAAATTGTCACTATCCAGCCGGTTCCCTGACGTGTAACCTGGCAATTTACAGGTTTTTCCACAGTTTCTTTGTAATTTTCCGGATTAAGTTCATTTCCGGCATCATCAGTTCCTGCTACCGGATTCTGGATAGCTGCCGGTACACCAGTTACCGTAACAGCTCCCTCTTCTTCATCCAGCGCCAGTCCTTCAGGCAGAGAAAGATCACTAATCACAAGATTTCGTGCAATCGATCCTTTCTGAAGATTGTTTACTGTAACCTGATAATTTACCTGTTCTCCAATACGGAATTCATTTTCTGCACGTCCGTCACCAACGGCCAGATACGGATTCTGGAAACTTTTATCAATAGAAAGTACCGCCGTATTTACATATACCTCCGCATCATCCTGTGCTGCCGGTGCATTCTGTGCCTGTACATTTGCAACATTAATACTCTCTGCACCGTTTGCATCTTCAGTAACTGTACAGAGGAAAGAAATCATAACCGGAACATTTGCAGGAAGATCTGAAATATTCATTCTCCATCCGGCTCCTTCCTGAACAAATTCATAGCTGACCGGTTTCTCTGATGTCTCATTATAAAATTCCGGGTTCAGCTGGTTTGGAATATCCGGTGTTCCCGCAACATGCTGTGTAATGCTCTGTGGAATGCCACTGACAGATACATTATCTGCTGATTCCAGTGCAAGTCCTGCCGGCATCTCTGTATCCCAGATAGTCACCTTTCTGGCTACTGTGCCTTCTTTTTTATTTTCGACCACTACATTATACTGTACCAGCTCTCCTACCTGCCATTCATAATGATCTGCATTTTTCTCAATCCAGAATTCTCCGGAATTTACATAAACTTCGGCATCATCTGATTTCTCTTCAGCGTTGGAGGCTTTTGCCGTTGCGGCATTTACACTTTCATGGCCATTAGCATCTTCTTGTGCAACACAATGGAAAATAATCGTAACTGGCTGACTGTATGGCAGATATGAACAATAAAAAGCAAAACCATTTGCATCTGCATCCATACGGGATTCCACAGTTCTTGCTTCATATGCCTGTCCGGTCTTCTTATCCGGTACAGGATAATTTATCTGCTGCTGAACGCCCAGCACTTCCACACTTTGAGCCCCATCAGCAAGAATCAGTCCCTGTGGCAGACCGATATCTGTAATGTTCACATCTTTTGCAATGGTTCCGGCAGTCACATTATTTACCACGATCCGGTAAGCAATCTGCTCTCCCGCCTGCCATTCATACCTGTCTGCTGTTTTATCAATCTCCAGATGCGGACTGTTCATCCATACCTCTGCCATGTCCTTGCGGGATTCCTGTTCTCCGGTTTCAGGATTAAGCAGATTATCTGCTGTCGCAGCAACAATATTTTCCCACTCCTGACCATTGGAATCCTCCAGCGCCTGGCATTTAAAGCGAATGGTAATCATCTCTCCATATCTTAAAGACGGGCATTCTGCTTTCCAGCCATTGTCACCCTGTCTGGTGAGCGTACAGCTTTCTGCGCCGTCACTTGTCTTCACTGTATACTGTCCTTCCAGGAGCTGCAGACATGCCGGAATTTCATCCGTAATGACTACATTGACCGCGCGTACATCCGGCTTTGTCTGAGAAACTGAAACTTCATAGTCTACGGTGTCTCCTGTCTTCCATTCATATTGGGATGTATTCTTGACTACTTCAAGTTCCGGAGAAATCACACTCTTTACCCACACTGTTTCTGTATCCATGGTATCTCCGCTTCCATTTGTACGTTCATAGCTCATAGAAGCATGATTCGGGATAAGGATCGTATATCCATCCTCTGCAAGGTATTTTGAAATATTTATTTCTGATTCTGGTTTCCGACGTACTTTCAGAGTAAATGTATAATTCTGATTATCTGTAAAAGTCTCCTCCTGAAGACTTTCCGGTTTCGCACTGCAGGTTATCTTCTGTCCCTCAATATTAATATCAAACTGATCCGTTACTACCTGTCCTATATCATTTGTAATGCTCACTTTAGAAGTATCTTCGATAGAAAGGCAATCCTCAAGTACATCCTCCACTACAAATGATTTCAGTTTATTTGGTGTTACTTCTGCCTGAATCATATACTGGAATTCCTGTCCCTGTCTGACAGTAAAAGGCTGATCTTTTGTTGCCACACTCGCCTGTTCCCAACTGCAATTACTCTCTCCGACACGTTTCTCCGGGGCTTTTTTCATCTCAACATTGCCAAAACAATAAGACGTAAAATCGAAATATGCATATGCCTTGCAATATTTCTGTCCTTTAAAGGTCGGACAATAAGTGTTTCCTGACGGATCCAGATATTTATTTCTTATGTTTTCTGCCCATTTCTCCTGAGATCCCGCCTTCTTAATTCCATCTTCTCGGGTCTTATCCCACTTGTCCAGTCTAAGCTGATGACAGAATTCTACTGTAAAATTATCTGTATTGTAAAAAAGATTCAGCCAGCCTCTCGGATCATCCGGTTCTATGGCACCAATCGGAGAGGTTACCGTATTTCCTTCTACTGTCAGATAATCATTCTCTTTCAGAACATACGCACTGTCCAGTCCGCAATCCGCAGGAATTCTTACGCCTTGCCCTGCATCAATATCACGGATTGTTCCATGTCCACTGATTGGCAAAGCCTCATCCGTTCCATGCTTAAGAAACTGGAACTTAACTTTCGCGTACCCTACAGAATAAATAAATACGCCAATGCTGTTTTTGGAAAATCCGACCAGCGGATAGGATTCATTATCTTTCCACGCAAAAGTAGCCCCTTCTTTATTCTGAACAATCGTTTCCACAGTATTCAGTTCATAACGTCGTTCGGCATTCTCTACTCCCATAAGGATAAGACGGACATCTACAATATTTCCGTTTCCATCTTTACCTACATTGTTATAACGCATTCCCGCACTTCCAGCCTTATAATCCGGATACACTCTGACACATTCCGTATCACGTTCGCTTTTCCCATTGTCCGAAAAAGCCTCTCTGTCCAGGTTATCACACCCAAAGGATTCATACGTGGTAATTCCGGGCTGAAATTTCATATCAAAGCGATAACTATAGTCTACCGTCTTATCATTGTCCCAGGTTTCTATGGACAATGAAGCCGCCTGTGTTACGCAGGCAGGTAAAAGCCCCAGAACTGCCTGTACGATAAAAAGCAATGCAAGCAGCAAAGCTCCCAGGCGTTCTCTCAGTTTTAAATTACGTTTCATTTTCTGTCTCCTTTCCAAAATAAAAAATGACGCCGGGACAAAATATTTCGCCCCTGATTTGAATGAATGTGGGATTTTTCCCTGCACCTGGCAGGATTAGAGAATAGAAATCAACTACGTGATTTAATAAGTTTTCAGAAATTTTATATGTGAATTTTTCGTAACTATTCAGCAGTCTACTATCCCGAGACATACAAGTCAAAATCCCATCGCCGAAGGCGATTTTTAATGGATTTTGACTCGTAACTGTGAAGGTACTGAACAGTTACAATTTTTCTTTAAAGTCAGTCAGATAAATTATCTTCTTGTTATAGACTCGATTTAAACAATCAGATATTCGCAATTGAAACAGGGGACTTACTTGATTCGGTTAAAACAGGGGATTTCTTTGATTCGATTAAGTATTGGAAATATGAGAGATCAGTACAAGGCATCTTTATCAGAGCCCTGTACCGACTTTTTTTGAAAAATATTGCTGTCTCTGTGATAAGCGACATTTTTACTGGTTATTACGTTTCTTTAACCAGGAAAGAAAATAAAGAATAATTGCCAGAATAATAAAGAATGGAAGAACTGCTCCAATTAACAGCACAAGGAGAATAATAGCAACAGCCGCGGCTACAATAACGATTGCCTTGCCATGCCAGGTAGAAAGATCTAATACCTTCTTCCATTTCTTCTCCGGCTGCGGAGGCGGATCCATTTTACTTCCATAGCTGCTTCCATACGAAGAATATTCTCCATAATCTTCCTGTGCACTTCCATCATCTGTGTCAATCAGTGTTTTGGCTATCAGACGCGGATCTCCCAGTTCTTCAAGAACTTCTCTCTCCGGGCGTCCGCCACGTACCTGAGACTGTATATAATCTTCATAATATCTTACATGTGCCGCAGCCTTGCCTTCCTGCATATTTCCGGCAAGCTGTCCTCTGAGGATGTCCAAAAATTCTTTTCTATCCATATCTGCATCTCCGTTTATCAATGATATCGATATGATCGATCACCCACATCAGGTGATACCGTGTATTTATTCTACCATACTTTCAGTGGATGACAACTAATATAATCATAAAATTTTTATGAAATACTTATAAACTCATTGCTCTTCGCAATTGAAGCAGGGGACTTGCTTGATTCTCTTATATTTTTTCACTTCTGAACTCCTGTTTCAAAATCCTTTATTTTTCCCAGATTTAATCTTTTCTTGTCTTTTTTTTAACATTTCAGAGTCACGCAGATGAAAATCTCTTTCAGCAATCTGCTTTTCTCTCATTATTTATTATCAAAATTGCACAATTCATATCCAGATTTTCAATTTTTTTTGACGATTCAGAAAAATTTTCTTGACATTTTTTTCTCAAAATGCTATATTGTATTCATCAATTAAAGGAACCTTCGAGTACTGACGGAAAATGTGGAATACAAACCACGGGGAGTCGGAGGTTTGTGGAAGCCGACCGTCTGGGCAGTATTTGAAGATTTCAGATACTGGCCTTTTTTTATCCCGTAAAAACAGCTTAACAGTTGTTTTTACCTGTAAAACAGACAGTCTGTCCGACACTTCCTTTAATGAAACAAGTTACTGGTCAGAACAGTAACATAAGTTTTTCATGTTATGCGGAGACGAAAGGAGAAAAACATTATGGGATTCAAATCAGACATCGAAATTGCACAGGAATGCGAAATGCTTCCAATCACTCAGATTGCAGAGAAGGCAGGTATTGATGACAAATATCTGGAACAGTACGGAAAATATAAAGCAAAAATTGATTACAATCTTCTGAAAGAAAGCGACAAGAAAGATGGAAAATTAATCCTTGTTACAGCAATCAACCCAACTCCTGCAGGTGAAGGTAAAACTACTACTACTGTAGGTCTTGCAGATGGTATGCAGAGACTCGGCAAGAGCGTTATGGTAGCTCTTCGTGAGCCATCTTTAGGACCGGTATTCGGTGTTAAAGGCGGTGCAGCAGGCGGCGGATACGCACAGGTTGTTCCGATGGAAGACATCAACCTTCACTTCACAGGTGACTTCCATGCAATCGGCGCAGCTAACAACTTACTTGCAGCCATGATCGACAACCACATCTTCCAGGGCAATGCATTAAACATTGACCCACGTAAGATCACATGGAGAAGATGTGTAGATATGAACGACCGTCAGCTTCGTAACGTAGTAGATGGTCTTGGCGGAAAGACAAACGGTATGCCTCGTGAAGATGGATACGACATCACAGTTGCATCTGAAATCATGGCAGTTCTCTGTCTTGCAAGCGACATCAAAGACCTGAAAGAAAGATTATCCAAGATCATCATCGGATATACATACGGAAAAGTTTCCGAGCAGAAACCTGTAACAGCAGGTGACCTTCACGCAGAAGGCGCTATGACAGCTCTGTTAAAAGATGCTCTGAAACCAAACCTTGTACAGACTCTGGAACACGTTCCTGCAATCGTACATGGCGGACCATTCGCAAACATCGCTCATGGATGTAACTCTGTAACAGCTACAAAGATGGCTATGAAGCTTGCTGATTATGCAATCACAGAAGCTGGTTTCGGTGCTGACCTTGGTGCTGAGAAATTCCTTGATATCAAATGCCGTATGGCTGGCTTAAAACCAAGCGCAGTTGTAATCGTAGCTACTGTACGTGCCCTGAAATACAACGGTGGCGTTGCAAAAGCTGACCTCAACAATGAAAACCTGGAAGCTCTTGAAAAAGGTATCCCGAACCTGTTAAAACACGTTTCCAACATCAAAAACGTATACAAACTTCCATGTGTTGTTGCTATCAACGCATTCCCTACAGATACAAAAGCAGAGCTTGACTTTGTAGAAGCTAAATGTAAAGAACTGGGTGTTAACGTTGCTCTTTCTGAAGTATGGGCAAAAGGCGGCGAAGGCGGAATCAAACTTGCAGAAGAAGTTATCCGTCTTGTAGAAGAACCAAACGACTTCTCCTATGCATATGAACTGGAAGGTTCTATCGAAGACAAGCTGAACCAGATCGTTCAGAAAGTTTATGGAGGTAAGAAAGTAGTTCTGACAGCTAACGCTCAGAAACAGGCTAAACAGTTAGAAGCTCTTGGCTTCGGCAACTGCCCGATCTGTGTAGCTAAGACACAGTATAGCTTAACAGATGACCAGACTAAACTGGGTGCTCCTACAGACTTCGAAGTTACAGTACGTAACCTGAAGATTTCCGCTGGTGCAGGATTCATCGTAGCTCTTACAGGTGAGATCATGACAATGCCAGGTCTTCCTAAAGTTCCGGCTGCTGAGAGAATCGACGTAGACGAAACAGGTAAGATCACAGGTCTGTTCTAATCCAGTTGAAATCAAACGGATAAAATCATCCGTATTCAATCGAATAATTCAAAAATATAAAAATCATATTTATATATGATATGTGTCCAGACGATTTTACAGGCGGGAAGATTTTCCCGCCTGTTTTTTTCTTTATTTTTTTATAAGATAATCTTTTCCAGAAATACCAGGTTCCGTCATATGGATCGGATCAAGAATACGATTGAGTTCATCCTCGTCCATAAGCTTTTCTTGCAGAATCAGACTTCTTACAGATTCGCCTGTCTTAATTGCCTTTTTTGCAATATCTGCAGCCTTCTGATATCCAAGATGAGGACTGATCGCAGTGATAATACCTACACTGTTTTCTACCAGATAACGGCATCTTTCTTCATTTGCTGTAATCCCTACAATACAATTATCTACCAGTGTCTGAACTGCATAGCCAAGAGTATCGATAGACTGGAACATACAATAGAAAATAATCGGCTCAAATGCATTTAATTCCAGCTGACCAGCTTCTGCAGCCATGGTAATCGTAACATCATTACCAATAATATTAAAAGCCACCTGATTAACTACTTCAGGAATAACCGGATTGACTTTACCCGGCATTATAGAGGAGCCATTCTGTTTTGCCGGAAGATTGATCTCTCCAAATCCGGTACGAGGACCAGAAGACATAAGGCGGAGATCATTTGACATTTTGGAAAGAGTTACCGCACATGCTTTCACAGCGCCGGAAACAGCTACAAATGGATCCAGATTCTGAGTGGAATCAATCAGATCAAAAGCCTGTATAAAGTCCATTCCTGATATTTCAGTAAGATTTGGAACAATTCTTCTCAGATAACCCTCGTCTGCATTAATTCCTGTTCCAATAGCAGTGCCTCCCATATTAAGGGTTCGCATCTCATCCATTGCTTTATCCATTCTGTGGATATCACGCATGATTGCTACCGAATATGCTTTAAATTCCTGTCCCAGACGAATCGGCACTGCATCCTGCATCTGTGTACGTCCCATTTTGATTACGTGATCAAACTCTACCGCTTTTTCGTTAAGAGCATCGTAGAGACGAAGAAGCTGTTTCTTCAGATTCTGCAGCAGACGAAGAGAAGTCATTTTACCGGCAGTAGGAATAACGTCATTGGTAGACTGTCCACAATTCACATCATCGTTAGGATTTATAATTGTATAATCGCCCTTTTTTCCTCCCAGTATCTCAATTGCGCGATTTGCAATTACTTCATTGGCATTCATATTTAAAGATGTGCCTGCTCCTCCCTGAACAGGATCCACAATAAATTCATTATGGAATTTTCCTGAAACAATTTCATCACATGCTTGGACAATCGCCTGTGCTTTTTTCTTCTCAAGAAGCCCCACTTCACAATTAGTTATCGCTGCTGCTTTTTTTATGTATGCAAGACTGTTAATAATTTCCGGATGCATATTCAGCCCCGTAATGTGGAAATTTTCGGCCGCACGTAAGGATTGCACTCCATAATATACATCTTCCGGAATATCCTTTACACCAATAGAATCTCTTTCTACACGATAGTCTGTTTTTTTCATAGTCTTTCTCCTTTTTCTGTTCATTCTTCCCCGGATAATCATTCCGGTGCATTTTCCCACAAAATCGGCGGTTAATATTATCCATTAAACAGTACTGTTATTATCTCTCTCATGTATTTGCCCTCATTATATATCTCTGCTATAATATAATCAAATACATATATTTTTATAAAATATATAGTGTTTAAGTTATGTTACTGTTCACATACCACTATCCCGAGACATACAAGCCAAAATCCCATTTCCGCAGGCAATCTGGAATGAATTTTGGCTACGTTACTGAGAACGGAGTGAACAGTAACTAAGTTATATATCGGAGGAGTTTATATGTTTCAGGGAATGGAATACATCTATGAGGTATACAAGGAAAAAAGCTTTTCCAAAGCTGCTGCTGCTCTTTTCATTTCGCAGCCTTCTTTAAGCGCCAATGTAAAACGTGTAGAAAACCGTATTGGCTATCCTATTTTTGATCGAAGCACCAAACCTTTACAGTTAACCGAAGTTGGAAAACATTACATACAGGCTGTTGAAAAAGTCATGGATATTGAAAATAATCTTGAAAACTTCATACTGGATCTGGGAAATCTCAAAACAGGAACTCTCAATGTAGGTGGCAGTAACTTCTTTTCTTCATGGATTCTGCCTCCCCTTATTGCTGATTTTTCCCAAAAATTTCCACATGTTCAAATTTCTCTTGTAGAAGAAAGTACAGCAAAGCTATCCCAGTTTCTCCAGGCCGGAAAGTTAGATCTGGTGATCGATAACTGTATTCTGGATAACCAGATTTTTGAACATTATATCTACCAGAAAGAACAACTTCTTCTTGCAGTTCCCAAAAATTATTCAATCAATACCAAACTGCAGGAATATCAGATTCCTATTGAGGAAATCCGGAACGGGCAGTTCCGCTCTTCTGATATTCCTTCTGTTCCATTAAACAAATTTGAGAACGAACCATTTATTATTCTTCGTTCAGATAACGATACCGGTAAGCGTGCACTTACCATTTGTCAGGAAAATCACTTTTCACCTTCTGTAATATTTCGCCTGGATCAGCAGATGACTGCCTATAATATTGCATGTTTGGGAATGGGCATCACTTTCATCGGGGATCTTCTGCTCTCCAGAGTTCCAACAAATTCAGAACTTGTTTTTTATAAGCTGCCCGGTCAGAGCAGTAAACGCACTGTATTTTTTTACTGGAAGAAAGGCCGCTATATAAGCAGAGCCATGGAAGAATTCCTGAAGCTGCCTTTTTCCTGATATGCCATACATATCAAAAACTGCCGCCTCCACAGATTTTACTTGTGAAGACGGCAGCTTTTCTTTATCAATAGCTTTTTATTCGCATCTCAGGAGATCACAGGAAACCGGAGTATAAAATTCTTTCTGAAAGCTCTCAAAATCATTACACTTTCCAAGAAGCCACATCAACTTTGCGACTATTGCCTCCGTTGTCATATCATATGCCTGAAGGAGATGATATCTGGACATTGCCCTGAATCCAACCTCATACAATTCTACATCACTTCCCTCCAGCATTACCTGTGTAGCAATCACAACAATACATTTTTTTCTGTTAAGACATTCCAGTTTTTCCAGAAAATTTCTTTCATCTGCAAACGGAATTCCACCAACCCCATAACTTTCTATAACTACTGCTTCATAATGATCACTGATGTAATCCAATATATCTGGTGTGATTCCCGGAACAAGCTTCAAAAGAAATACTTTGGGCACCAAATGGGAATAAAAGCTGGTTGGACCGGAGTCACCTGATATATCTACGTAACGAATTACTCTGTCATTATCTATAAATGCCACAATGGGATAATTGATACTGTCAAAAGCGTTAAAACTCTTGGAACGTACTTTTCTGGCGCGTGTGCCTAGTATTACTTCTCCGTTAAATATCAGAAAAACACCATTTACATTTTCTTCACATGCAAAGCGAAAGCTATCTCTTAGATTTTTGCGGGCATCTGTAACCGTTTTAACCAGAGGTTTTTGTGCTCCTGTGATCACAACCGGCTTGTGAGGATTTTGAATCATATATGAAAGAGCTGCCGCTGTATATGCCATCGTATCCGTACCATGGGTGATAACAAATCCATCATAACAGTCAAAACGCTTTTCTATCGCCTGAACGATCATTTGCCAGTGTTCCGGTTGAATATTAGTACTGTCTACGTTCAGCAGAGACAGTATTTCTACCTGGCAGAAATCCGTTATGCCAGACAGGCTTTCTCTAAGTTCTTCTTCCGAGATTCCCGGACGCAGCCCCTGTTCAGTTTCTACAGAGGCAATTGTACCTCCTGTTAATATCAATAAAATACGCTTCATTTTTCCAATCCTGAAACAAGTTTTTCATCCACCGCTGCATCTGGTGTCATTTTATAAATAGCAATGTAAACGATAAAAGAAATCACCATTGCAACCAGACCTGACGGTAAATCTAAAGGAAGAGTTATCTTATACTGGAATACAAATCCTAAGATTGCTCCTACAGCAAAAGAGATTACCCCTGCCCAGCGGAAATTTGGATGTTTATTTAAAAGTTCCATATTGTATTTGTCTTTATTCTTTCTTCCAATTACGAAATAATCTGCAAGGATCGGCGCACATAATGGCGGAGCCATAGATCCCAGAATATTAATGAAATTTGCAAAAAACAGCTGATAAAATGCAAATGAACCAAGAACAGTTCCTATAACTCCTGCAATAATAACCAGTTTTTTTCTGGAAACATTGATTCCAAATGCATTCAAAGACGGGCCCGTATACAGAGCATTGCAATAAAGTTCACTATTGTCTGTTGTCCAGAGAGCTGTTGTCCATACCACAACACCTAAAATCGCAACAATAAAGTTCACGCCAAGCATCCAAAGTACATAATTAAAATTGCCAATATATACTGTGCCAATATATCCTACAATATTTAAAATAGGATTAGTAAGAATAAAGCATGCAGCTGCACATCCCCAGACTGCTTTTGTGCTCTTATTGAAACGGAACATGTCAACGCCCATAACCGCACCTGCAATCCAGCTTCCCACTACTGCAGTAATTGCTTCTCCCATGCCAAGTCCGTGGAGTTCATTTGCTTTATCCAAAAAGCCACCAACACCGCCACACTGAACTACATAAATAATTCCTACTACAACAGCTACGATCAGAATCAATGGAGCAAAAACATCTGATACTTTTTCTATTGCTCCCATTCCCTTCACTGCTGTAAAAGTGAAAACCAGTCCCCAGAAAACGCAGGCGATTACTACTTCCAGTGTAATAGGTGCTACTCCGGAAAATCCGTATTTTGACGGGTCAAATACAATCACTCCAGTCGGATTTCCGATGAATGCTCCCCATATATCACCAATCATTCCAAGAATACTTGAGAACCACCCTAAAGTCAGCAATGCCATTACAGCCATTGGTATAGCACTTCCCTTATATCCATAAGAAAAACGTGCAAGCAGAGAAAGATTTAACCCTGTTTTCTGTGCGACAATCCCAAGGAAACATGTAACCAGATACAATGCTCCCATGCCAAGAATAATAGCCATCATTGCCTGTGAAGGTGGCATACCGCCTGTTCCACCGTAACCGCCTAAAGTTCCGCCAATGATCAGACCGGTTACTGCATATCCAAAACCGATCCATACCATGAACTGGCTTCGGGTCGAACGACGTGCCGACATCGGAACTGGTTCCAGCATAAATTCTCCATCATTTCCCGGCATATCTACAGTAGTGTTGTTTTTTTCTTCCATAGCTTTCTGTTCCTTTCCCTTTTTAATTCATTCATTCTTTACCCATTCCAAAGAGCCTCCACTTATGTCCGCACAAACGTATACCAGATGTATATCACAGAAATACATCTGCGTCAATAATTTTCTAAATCTTTCTTCAAAACCGTCGAAAGTAACAATCTTTTTCTGTGATTTTTGTTAGTATTCTGGTGATATACGTAGTTGCAAGTTACTGGTATTACATTTATAATGTGTTTAAATTCATTTATTCCATTCTTTATCTTTTTATTGAGGAGTGTCCATATATGATGATATCAAACGTTAATAAAAAAAATTTTTCTACTACGGAGACCATTCTGCAGCAGCTTCGAAATGATATTAATAATCTACACTATAATGATCAATTCATTACAGAAGCAGAAGTCTCGTCCCGTTTTCAAGTAAGCAGAACACCTGCAAGAGAAGCACTGAATATATTATGTCAGGAAGGTATCCTTGAAAAAATTCCCCGAAAGGGTTATCTAATCCGTAAACTGTCTCTTTCAGAGCTTCAGGAACTATGTCAATATCGTTCTATTCTTGAATGTGGAGCTGTTGAATATGCAATCCGATTTGCATCTGATTCCGAACTGGAAAAAATTTATCAGATTGCCAGTAAAAAAATTGATTTGAATGATTCTAATTTTTACACTCATTACAATGAGCTTAATCTGGAATTCCATCTTTCCATTGCTCGTATTACGAATAACTCTTATCTGATTTCAGCAATGGAAAATGTTTTTTATCGGCTCCGAAGAGATCTTGTAATTGATGGACGTTCTAATCTTGAAAATTCTCTGGATATGCATATTCAGCTGGCAGCAGCTATGAAAAAACGGGATTTGGAACAGGCGCGCAGAATTACAGCTGATCAGATTGAATTCGTAGAAAAAAGATTATATTTACATTAAATCAAAGGAGAATACGATTATGTTAAATGAATTATGGAAAATGACAGCCCATCAGGTAAAAGAAGCAAACTTTACAAAAGCAATCATTTCAATTGGTTCCTGCGAAGCGCATGGACAGCATATTGCCGAAGGCTGCGATACTTTAGTTGCTTATAAATTGTCTAAACAAATCGCTGACCAGGTTGATGGTATGATGGTCATTCCTCCAATCACTATCGGATACAGTGCACATTATGACAGTTTTCCATTTTCTCTGACATTAAGCTATGATACAACTATTGCAGTTCTCTACGATACTATTGAATCTGTTCTTCGCAATGGTATTAATCATATTTTTATCATGAACGGACATGATGGAAATATTGCACCAATTGAAATTGCTTCCCGAAAAATTAAAGAGAAATATCCGGAGGCTCAAATCGCTGCTCTTACACAGTGGTGGGTTGCTGCCGGAAATCTTCTTCCTAAAGACACTTTTGAAGTATGGGATGGACTGGGACATGCAGGCGAGGGCGAGACTTCAATTGCTTACTATCTGTTCCCTGACTGGTGTGAACCGGAATATGCAACATGTGTAGTGCCGAATCTCCCATCAGAAGTAGAAATAAAATGGGATTTTTCAGAGCTTACAGATACTGCCCAGACAGGCGATGCTACAAAAGGTACCGCTGAAAAAGGTAAAAAAATGAACGATGTTATCGTTGAACATGTGGTAAAAACCTTAAAAGAGCTTGATGCTACAGACTGGAAATATAAACCTGTAAAATAATTTCAGCTTAGACACGCTCTAATAGTTCTATTGATATCAGCACCCGGTAAATGAGGATTGTGAATATGGACGAACACAAAATCAGAACTGAATATGTAAACAGAGATCGTCAGGTGATATCTGACGTATTAAAAAATCGTTTTTATCCTATGGTATCCAGCAGATCCAAGGATTCATATATTTTCGATGTAGAAGACCATAAGTGTCTGGATATGTCTTCCGGATGGGCAGTTATGAATGCCGGATATGGAAATGAACGACTGGCCAACGTATTATATGAAAGTTATAAAAGAGACGGATTTGCATCTCTTGTTTCCGGAATGAGCGTAGAAAGTATCACTCTGGCAGAAATGCTTATTCAGATGACACCTGGAAATTTTGAAAAAAAAGTTTGGTATGGTCTTTCCGGATCAGATGCAAATGAATTTATAGCAAAAATGGTTCCTCAGGTAAAAAAAGGAAAAAAAATTATAACTTTTAAAGGTTCTTATCATGGTCAGACTATGGGAGCCTATGCAATCTCCGGTCATCCATCGCTTCAGGGTTTTGGTGGAAAGGGAACTTATCTTGATTTTCCAAATTGTTACCGCTGCAAATTCAAACAACAAAAAACATGTAATGGAGAATGTTATAAAACCTTTGAAGAGCAGCTTGCTGCAATCGGAATAGCAAAATCAGATGTCGGTGCCATTGAGATTGAGGCATTTCTCTGCGACGGAGGTGATATGCCATTCCCTGCCGAATACATGCAGACACTTGAGAAATTCTGTCATGAAAATAACGCTTACCTCATTGTAGATGAGGTAAAAACCGGTATGGGACGTTCAGGAAAGTGGTTTTGCTTTGAGCATGCCGGCATTACACCTGATGTAGTGGTTGTGGGAAAGGCATTAGGAGCAGGAATGCCTATCAGTGCAGTAATCGGTCCTAAAGAACTTATGGATGCCGGAATTGCGCAGCATCTGTTCACCACTGCCGGAAATTTACCTTTATGTGCACTGGCTATCGAAAATATCAAACTGCTAGAGGAAAATAATCTTCTGGAAAATGCTGATGAACGTGGCAAACAGCTTCTCGATTTATTAAAAAATCTCCAGGATCAAACGGATGTAATCGGAGATGTACGTGGAGTCGGACTTTCTATTGGTATAGAATTTGTCCAAAACAAAGATTCCAAAGAACCAGATGGCGATTTTACTGCCCGTCTTGTGTATCGCTTATTTGAGCTTGGCCTGGTATGCTTTTCTACCGGCGAATTCTCTAATGTCATTGAATGGACTCCTCCATTGACTATCACAGAAGAAGAGTGTAAAGAGGCCGTAAGGATACTTCAACAAGCTATTCTTGATGTAAAATCCGGTATGGTAAGTGATGAAGACATAGCAGAATATATCCTTGGTTCCTGCTAATTTATCCACATAATCCCAATGGGGTTGTTGCACTGAATAATGCAACAACCCCATTTTCTTTTTAACTCATATTTTTCTATTCTGGCACAATAGAGCGTGTATCAAGCGGATAAAATCATCCGCTTTGCTACGCGGTTTTACACCGAATAACTGTTCCGCAGGGGATTTCCTTAATTCAGTTAAAACAGTGGCTTCATAGCCGGATACAGAGTTCTGAACTTCTGATATCTCTCTTCATATTTTGCAACCAGTTCAGGATCCGGTTCTACTGTATCAACAACTTTGGCAAATTTCTTTCCAATGGTTTCTACATCCGGATAGGCACCGCAACCCACTGCTGCCAGCATAGCTCCACCCATAGACGGTCCTTCTTCGTTCTCCAGGACATCAACCTTCAGGTTCATAACGTTTGCAATGATCTTCTTCCACAGCGGGCTCTTAGCTCCGCCACCGCAGATCTTGGTTCTCTCAACCTTGATTCCTAAACTTCTTGCAACTTCCAGGGAATCGCGAAGACCGAATGCAACACCTTCCAGAACAGCCTGTGTCATGTCTGCTCTTGTGCTGTCCATGGACATTCCAAAGAATACACCTCTTGCATCAGGATTATTATGAGGTGAACGTTCTCCCATCAGATATGGAAGGAAGAATACATGATTCTCTCCAAGCTTCTGAATTGGAGCCTGCTCTGCTGCGAAATCCTTTGTCTGAAGAATCTCCTCTGCCCACCATTTGTTACAGGAAGCTGCGCTGAGCATGCATCCCATCAGATGATAACTTCCATCTGCATGGCAGAAAGAATGAAGTGCATTGTTTTCATCCACACCAAAGTTCTTGCTGGAAATAAATACAGTTCCGGATGTTCCAAGAGAAATATTGCACTGTCCGTCACCAACTGTACCTGTTCCAACAGCTGCTGCCGCGTTATCTCCGGCACCTGCAACAACTTTTACATCTTCTGAGAATCCAAGTTCTTTTGCAATTTCAGGTTTCAGAGTTCCTACTACTTCCCAGCTCTCATACAGTTTCGGAAGCTGTTCTTCTGTGATACCGCAGATTTCCAGCATTTCCTTTGACCAGCAACGGTTCTTTACATCAAGCAGAAGCATACCGGAAGCATCGGAAACATCTGTGCAGAAAGAACCAGACAGACGATATGCCAGGTAATCTTTCGGCAGCATAATTTTAACTACTTTCTTGAAATTCTCAGGTTCATTTTTCTGCATCCAGAGAATCTTCGGCGCTGTAAATCCTGCAAAAGCAATATTTGCTGTATATTCAGAGAGTTTCTCTTTTCCGATCACAGTATTCAGATACTCTGTTTCCTCGCCTGTACGACCATCATTCCAGAGAATTGCAGGACGGATTACATTGTCATCTTTGTCCAGAGTTACCAGACCATGCATCTGACCGCCGAAACCAATTCCTGCTACCTGAGTTCTGTCAATATCCTTTGTCAGTTCTTTCATACCTTCCATGCTCTGTGCAAACCAGTCTTCCGGTTTCTGTTCAGACCAGCCTGGATGCGGGAAAAATAACGGGTATTCTTTTGAAACAATATTACAGATTTTTCCTGAATCTTCCATAAGAAGAAGTTTTACAGCGGAAGTACCAAGGTCAATACCGATATAATACATAACTTTATTCTCCTTTTTATCACATTACTATTTGCATTTCATTATTACTGATTTAGTTCCATTCATTATTATCACGATTTGATAACAGGGCATCTGATATGAAATCAGTTACTCTCTATTATTGAATGGATTTCTCACATTCACTTAATCTAATACATCCCAGGGTAAACCCCCGGGATGCCTTATAATTATCGTGTCAGTCTATTATCATTTATAATTCAGATTCAATCTTTATCAAATTCTGATTATCCCCATGGATTCTCTGTTGGGTATCTTACGCCTGCCGGCTGGTTGTATCCGATTTCTTCAACCGGTACACCGATATATTTGAATACTTCAAACAGAGCTTTTCCATAATGTCCGAATGCTACTGCTCCGTGATGTGGGTATCCTCCCTCGATCAGTACATGACGGTAGAAACGTCCCATTTCCGGAATAGCGAATACACCGATAGAACCAAAGGATTTCGTTGCAACAGGAAGAACTTCACCATGTGCAATATATCCACGGAGTTTGTTATCAGCTGTGCTCTGCAGACGATAGAATGTGATATCTCCAGGTACGATATCTCCTTCAAGAGTTCCGTTTGTAACCTCTACCGGAAGAGATCTTGCCATGATCATCTGGTTCTTCATCTCACAGAAGGAAAGCTTGCTGGAAGCTGTATTTCCACAATGGAATCCCATGAATGTATCTTTCAGTGTGTAGTTATATTTGCCTTCGATAGACTCTTTGTACATATCCTTCGGTACAGAGTTGTTGATGTCAAGCAGTGTAACTGTATCCTGGCTTACAACTGTTCCGATGAACTCACTTAATGTACCATAGATATCAACTTCACAGGATACCGGGATGCCCTGAGCTGTCAGACGGCTGTTTACATAGCAAGGAACGAATCCGAACTGTGTCTGGAATGCCGGCCAGCATTTTCCTGTTAATGTTACATATTTACGATATCCTCTGTGAGCCTCTACCCAGTCTTTCAGAGTCAGTTCATACTGAGCAAGTTTCTCAAGAATTTCAGGTTTCTTGTTTCCTGCACCAAGTTCTTCTTCCATTTCTTTAACAACTGCCGGGATTCTCTCATCTCCTGCATGTTTGTTGAATGCTTCGAACAGATCAAGTTCAGAGTTCTCTTCGATTTCAACACCAAGGTTGTAAAGCTGTTTGATCGGAGCGTTACAAGCAAGGAAGTTTGTTGGACGTGGTCCAAAGCTGATGATCTTTAAGTTGCTTAATCCTTCAACTGCTCTTGCGATTGGAAGGAAGTCATGGATCATATCTGCGCAGTCTTCTGCGTCACCAACCGGATATTCCGGAATATATGCTTTTACATTACGAAGCTGTAAGTTGTAGCTTGCATTTAACATACCGCAGTATGCATCTCCACGTCCCTGGATCAGGTCGCCCTGTGTTTCTTCAGCTGCTGCACAGAACATCTTCGGTCCTTCGAAGTGTTTAGCAAGAAGTGTTTCGGAAATTTCCGGTCCGAAGTTTCCAAGATATACGCAAAGTGCGTTACATCCGGCTTTCTTGATATCTTCAAGAGCCTGAACCATATGGATTTCGCTCTCTACGATACAGATTGGACATTCATAAATGTCTTCTGCACCATATTTCTTTGTATAAGCCTCTACAAGTGCTTTTCTTCTGTTTACGGAAAGGCTTTCCGGGAAACAGTCACGGCTTACTGCTACGATTCCGACTTTTACTTTTGGCATGTTATCGATCATGATTAATTCTCCTTTTTTCTTTCTGAAATTCCTTATGTTAAATATTAGGTTTCGTTCTGATTATTATTTTCAAAAACCATATCATTCTGATTCTATTGCCGGTTACTGTTTACAATTGCTCTATATTCGTAACCTGCTCACTCTGTCCACAGAGTTCTGACCGGATTATTGAAATCAGTCAATTGTGATATTCTCTCCGCGAAGTCCGTTTACTGCACCTTCAATCGCTGCATCTTCATGTGCGATGAGCCATTTATTCTTAGCTGTCAGTAAGCTGTCCTCGCCTGTTTTTGCAGTTTCAAATGTGAGATCAGTATTGGTTCCTGCCGGAAGTACAACTACACACTGGAATCCGCCATCCTGTACATTGCATGGTGCATAATGAAGTGTTGTTGCATATACTTCAATACCTGTTCCTGCCGGTACAAGGAATGCTTCGATCTTAGAAGTGTCATATGTAAGCTCATCAGTAATATCCTGCTGGCTTCCAATCAGCAGAACCAGATCTGTCACTGCCACATTGATCTCTGAACTGCGATGATACTCTACCGCATTCAATTTCTTGTTATGTCCGTTGCAATATCCAATCTCAATCGGAATTCCGCCGAAACCTTTATTCTGTAATTCCTTTGCTACATCTAATGCTTCCAGTTCTTCTACAGAAGGAACATAAACGACATCATCCGGAACCGGTGTGTGTTTCATTTCTTTAAGAAGAGCACTGAAATCATACCCCTCAAGCACCTTTCCATATTTACGGAAAGAAGCGTCTGCTACATTCTGAATCTTCACCTGTAGACCTCCTTTTTTCTCTGGTGAACCGACAAGTTGATTCTCGAAATAATCTTATTGGCTCACCAAGGACTTTCACGTTATCTTTACTGTGACTTGAGTATAGCAGACAGGCTATCCCTTTTCGCCATTTTTCTTGACTATTCTATAGCGTTTTTTTGACCTTTTTGATTTTCCTGCTTACGCATCTCACTCGGCAGAATCCCGTATCTCTTCTGAAATTCCCCCGAAAAGCCGCGGCTGCTGCAAAATCCGTTATCCAGTGCAATCTGACTAATCGTACGGTCCGTATTCATCAAATCTCTGTACGCATATGCCATACGAATGTCCTGCAAATAAGTTTTATAGTTAATTTTTGCATATTTTTGAAACATTCGCGACAAATACGCATCAGAATAACCAAATGTAGCCGCCAGATCCGAAAGTTTCAGATCTTCTTTATAATGTTCACGCATATAAGTGGTGATTTTTGACAAAGTATCCAACTTACGGCTATGCCGTATCTCCTTCTCATGCGCCTCCGTCAATCGATAATTCTTGACCAGCATATACATAATCTCATAAAACAAAGACATCGTCCTGAATTCATATCCCGTATCTCTCGCTGTATAAACCTTATACAACTTCTTAATCAGCGAAGCCAGCTTTCCATCCGCATCCGCATCCTGACTGCGAAACCGAATAAAACGCTGCGCCGTAAAATAATTCTCAAACTGCTTCAGAGGAATCTGCAACACCACAGTCTTGTTTCGCTCTGCCGCATGAATCGAATGAATCTCATTAGAATTAATAATAAGTTGCTCCCCGGCCTTTAACGGATACTCCTCCTTATTCATAAAAAACTCCAGATGCCCCTCCATAACCGCAAAAATCTCAATCGAAGTATGCCAATGCTTCTCCCTCACATAATTTCCATTTCCACCCTCAAAAAGAAACACCTTAAACGGCAACCCCTCATTCGGAATAATCAGTTCATGCTGAAACTCCATACCCTTTCACCACCTCACCATTAAATCATTAAAACCACTAAATTTACACATATTAATTTACAATCTCTTTCAGCACCCTTTCATGCTGAATTCCGCCCACTATCACTACTAGTAACCAGTGCGAAAAATAGTTTATTTTGAGTGCATTTGCAGGACACTTAGATATTCTTAGTGTCCGAAACCGCACTCAAAATAAACTATTTTTTCGCACGTCCCATCTGAAACTATAAAAAAGAACCGCAGCATCTGGCACTTCACACGATACTGCGGTAAATCTCATATCTCACTCTGTTCCACTAGGAATCAGCAGCCTCTTATTTGCAAATCTCTGCAACCACCTGATTAATCACCTTACCGTCTGCTTTTCCCTTCAGATCAGCCATAACAGCCTTCATGATCTGTCCCTTATTCTTTGTTGCAAGAACCTCTGCAAACTTCTCTTCCAGATATGCTTTAATCTCTGCAGCATCCATCTGCTTTGGAGCATATTTAGCAATCACATCATATCTGGCCTGATACTCAGCCTTCAGATCCTCACGACTCTCCGGACAGGTATCCAGCTGTTCTTTTACAGTTTTCAGCTCTTTCAGGATTACTCTGTCAACCAGATCACTCTTGATCTCATCACGACATCCCTCATCAATAGCCACTTTCTTTACTGCCGCAATCAGAGAAGACACCGCTTCCTTTGTCACTTTATCCTTTGCTTTCATAGCTGCAACCATATCTTTTCTTAATGCTTCAAGTTCCATTTTATATTCCTCCTCGTTTCCTGTATGATTCTTTATCTCAAATCATCTTTCTATCCATCAGCATACCACTATTTATCTGAAAATCCAATGCTAATTTGCCTGGAAATTAAATTTATGTGGAAGTTTTCCCTCTTTTTTATAGACACTTTTATACAATTCTTTCCAGACTTTCCCCAGGGAATCCTCTCCTTCACGAATATCCTCTGGTATAAGACCGCCTTTACTTTCCAGTAGATCAAGCGCCTTTTTATCTTGTTTCAGCCCATGAAGTGCCTGGACATACCCCAGTTTCAGTCTGCTGTCTTCTTGTTCTTCTTTATCCAATTTCCGATAGAAATGACTTAATTCTTCATATTTCTCTGCCAGCAAAAGAATTCTGAATCCTTCTTTCAGATAGGACAGTTCTTTTCGCTCAAACGCCATTCCCTGAAGGATATATCTGCCAGCCTGATCCTTTTCATTCTGCATCAGTTTTACACAGCTAAGACCATGGAATGCCCATGCACTTTCTCTCAATTTGAGCGAATCCTCAAAAGCTTTCTCTGCCTTCCCGTAGTCTTCTTTTCGATAATATCCCAGCCCAAGCTGATAGTACGCATACCAGTTCTGTGCATTTTCTTCCATATGAGCTTCCAGAAAATCTACATTTGTCTCATCTATCATAAATTCATCTGGTGCTTCCAGTGGTTTCGGACAATGCAAAATTCCTGTTTCAAAAAAATGCTTCCATTTTTCCAAAACTGCCTCTTCTTTTGAATTTTCAGCTTGAGATTCATTTACAGCTTTCATAGAAAATTCCAGATGTTTTGTACTTTCTCCATGCACTGCAAGTGCCCCATATCCGCTTCCTCTATATACTGTCTGCGCTTTTTTTCTTGACATCTCTTTTGATGTTTCCAGTTTCTCTTTCAACTTTTCGTGAAGTCCTGTCTCAAGAATCTTTTCGGTTACCAGAACTGTACGTTCTCTGTATTCTTTCTCCAGCACATCTTCAGAAATCTGAACAGAACCATACTGTTCCATCCACTCCCAGGCTGTGTGAGGTGCCATCGGAATACATCCATACTGTGTCTTTCCAAGTCCTGCCTGAATCTCCAGATAACGTCCTGCCTTATCTGTGAGATACTCCTGCCAGTGATTAGACGCATCCTGATTTCCCCAGGAAAAAAGCTTTCTGCTACGTAAACGTTCTGTCGAAATCTGCAATAAACCATAACCGGTTTCATCTATATTTGCTATATATTTCGGACATCCAGCCGGAATATCAAAGAAATAATCTACGGATTTTTTTATAGCAGTATAATCAGAGATATCGATATTCTCTACCATCGGAAGATCTACCTTCGTAACCTGTGTTCCTCTTGATGTAAATGCCTGTACCGCCGGCACAACAACTCTTCCGTTTTTGTATTCCGGAACCGCCATATTACTCCACCAGTACATTGGTACTACTTCTTTTCCCTCGTTTACAATACGCATCCGGCAATTCAAAAAGCTGCTGTCTTTTTCCAGCCAGAAGTCCATCTGATAAGTCACTTTTCGAATACGCTCATATTCATACATACGCAGAACCGGTTCCCCATCTTCATTAACAATCTGTGCGGTGTAAAGCGGTTCAGTTGTAAAAGGATTATGTCCGATAATACCTATGTTCCATTCCACACCTCCGCTAAACCAGGCGTTACGTACTGCCAGATTACTAAACTGCAGAACATCATTGGTATACAACAGGTTTCTTCCTGTATATTTATCCCAGAGTTCCCATAACCTGCCTCCGAATTCCGGAAGAAATACAGCCTTTAAATATCTGTTCTCAAGAACTGCTGTATGTATTTCCATCTCCTTAAGTTCTCTTGTATAAGTGTTCCTCTGCCGATATGGATAAGCACTTTTTACGCGTCCATATCCTTCATAGATCTCATCTGTCTCGTCCAGATGAAATTCCAGTTGATTCTGCATAGTCAGTTCTCCAAGGAGATCTGGCACGCAGCTCTCCTTTCCCAGATCAGCCATTCTGATTTTTTTTGTCTCAAATCTTAATTCAGACACCATCCGTAATCCCCCGTTTCATTGTACTTTCCAATTCCTCCATCTGCCCCAGGATCAGTTTCTGTCTATCATCAAACAATAGTCCCTTATTATGACGATAATACTGATCTGAGCCATTTTCCCGGATAAACCAGATACTGTAAAAGTTTGCATTCAATTCTGTAATAAATGCTAC
The DNA here is from genome assembly GCF_037890165.1 of Blautia sp. HCN-1074. NCBI lineage: Bacteria > Bacillati > Bacillota > Clostridia > Lachnospirales > Lachnospiraceae > Blautia > Blautia sp. HCN-1074. The sequence continues at coordinate 52,613 of NZ_JBBKBP010000018.1, read as the reverse complement.
CATTTCCTGGCTGTCTCCAAAAGCTGCCTCCATAAAATCAAAAACGTTCTGCAATGTCTGATCAACCGTTTCTGTCTGCTTTTCCAAACCATCTGCCTCTCTGGAAAAAGCTTCCTTTACTTTCTCGTAAATATCACATTCGGCCTGCGTTATCCCTTCCATCTTCAGCCAGATATTTTCCAGAAAAGTATTGACTCTGAGAAACGTTTTCTCCTCATTTCGAGTCAGCAGTTCTGCTTTTCTTGCTGACTCCAGATCATTCTCCGCTTTCTGACAAACTGCCTTCAGAGAAATATTTGCAAGGTTGTCTCTATAATATACCATATATTCATACAGTTTTGTTATATAAGAATCCGTTAAATAACATTCTGTAAATAGCTGACTTAATTTTCCATTTAAAAGTCCCACCAGACTTAGGTGTTCGTCCAAAGATGCATTTCTTATTTTCTGTATGGTAATCTGCGTCCATTTTCCCTGCAGTAATTCTTCAACTGCATAGTCTGTCTTATATTTGTTGTACAATGCCAGATATGCGGCAAAATCCTTCGCAATCATAGGGTGTTGAATATATTGACATACCACTTCCCTGTCCACATCTTTTCCCAGTGTTTCATACACCTGAATCAGCCTGGAAAGATCCTCCCATCCTCTGGCGGTGGCAAAAATACGACCATCTACTGTATTCTCCATTCTGTAGAAATTCTTTCTGCGAAGCTCCAGATAAGAAATCACTGCCGGATGGATTCCCTGCTCATAAGCATACTCTTTCCATACCTCAAAGTCCGGCTGTACATCAATTCTCTTGATTCGGTCGAGGGTTACCACGTCAAATTCGCGGACAGATTTATTATATTCCGGTGGATTTCCTGCCGTCACAATCACCCAGCCTTCCGGTACTTTCTGATTGCCAAAAGTCTTTCCCTGAAGGAACTGGAGCATCATCGGTGCTAAAGTTTCCGATACGCAGTTGATCTCATCGATAAACAGAATTCCCTCCTTCAATCCGGTCTTTTCCATCTTTTCATAGACAGATGCAATAATCTCACTCATTGTATATTCTGTGACAGAAAAACTTTCACTTCCAAAGGTTTTCTCTTTGATAAAGGGTAGTCCTACTGCACTCTGTCTGGTGTGATGAGTGATGGTATAAGATACCAGACCTACCTTACATTCCCTGGCGATCTGTTCCATGATCTGCGTCTTACCGATTCCCGGTGCCCCCATAAGGAGAATTGGTCTCTGGCGTATGGCAGGGATCAGATATTCCCCAAATTCATCCTTCGCAAGGTATGCTTCTATTGAGTCTTTTATCTCCTGTTTTGCTCGTTTTATATCCATAATGTAAATCCTTTCCTGCTGAACACTTCTTACTTTTACTCAGTTTTTTATTTCATTACCTGTCTGACTTATCAAAATCATCCTCATCCAGGATCAGTTTCATGGCCCATACCGGTACATCCACATCTCTGTAATTATCCTGCATAAACACAAACGCAGTCTTATATGGCGGCATTTTCTTCGGGTAAATTCCGAATCCGTCTGTAAAATAGATCAACCCTTTCAGGTTATAAAATTCATGCTGTTCCAGCAGTTTGTCCACCCATTCAAATGCAGGTCTGAAGTCTGTTCCGCCATCTCCATACAGTTCCAGATGTTCCATATAATCTTTCATTTCTTTCTGAGAAGTAATCTTTTTATCTGTGTGGACTTTCTCATCACACTGAATGATGTGCACATTTATTTTTGTAAAAAAGTTCTCGCTTTCACTAAGTACACCGTAGGTTTCTTCCAGAAACTTTCTCACCAGTTCTCCCGAACAGGACATGGAGGTATCGATGACGATCACGAACTCCTCTATCTTCTTAACTTCTTTGGATTCCAATGGTTCGATCAGCGGCATATTTCCATAGAGGCGCAGACCATAGGTATAGAAATTGTAATCAAAACTGTCATCATCCACTGCCAGTTCTTCGTGAAAAACTGCAAATTTTCGCAGGAATTCTCTGTAATCGTATCGCCTTCTGTTCTCTGTTTTTATCTGCTCCAGGAAATCTCCATCCCGCTCACCTGCCTCCTGTGAAAATGTTTCCAGGTCCGTCTCGATTCCATCATTGATCTCCCCCCATTTGCGGCTGAGCATGGGATTCGGTTTCTGGTCCGGTTTCTTACTTTCCCAGTATCTGTGGTCATCTGTGCGAAATTCCTGTTCCAGATTTGTAAGATCCTTTTCACTCAGATTCCATTCTGACAATATTTTATACACTCTCTGTGCATTAAGAGTTTTGCCCTCTTTTTCAAGGAGACGGTAGGTTTCCCTTCGCAGAAGACTGCGTGAGAAACGGATACTCCGATAGTTCATCCCATCTATCATATGCTCCACTGCAATGTCACAGCTCAGATCACGCATACGTTCCTGGATTGTAATTTCATCGTCTGCCCTCTTCCTGCCTTCTGCACCTCTCCATGCAAAATGCCGGAAAATACAGTGGAATACCATGTGCAGATACCCTCTGTTCACCAGAATCCTGTTCTCTCTATATAAACCTCCCAGCATCTGTGGCTGGAAATACATCACTCTTCCGTCAGTTCCAAACCCTTGGATCTGACCATCCATCTGATAAGAAAAACTGCTCAGCGCCACATCCAAAAACCGCATTCCCAGATATAATTCATCCCTCGCAGCCCTGAGAATACTGCTGCCGATCTCCTGCAGACGCTCTGCTCTTTCTGCTATTTCCTGTGTTTTATCCTCTGGCTCCATCCTTATTTTCCTCTATATCTATCACAGTTCAAACCTCTTTTTTCTCATTATATTTTTTCTATTCAAAAGTTTTTCTGTAGTTTCTGCCTGGTTATCCACCAGATTTGCTCTTTCATTCATCAGGAATGCGGATACTTCCGTTTCTTTTCTCTTAGATGCACAATCCAGCGCAGAATCGATTCCTTCCAGTGTCCAGAGTTTTTGCGAAGATATCATTTCCAATCTGTGCATATCCTCCTGCTTTACCAGATATTCTGCAATATCTCTCAGATTCTTACGGATATATTCCCTGTAATTCTCCCTGGCTTTCCCGGTCAGTCCATAGGGAAACTCCAGTCTGCCAAATGACATATCCACCAGAACCTCCAGCTTATCCATGGCCACCGCCATTTCAAAAAGCCTGTCATATTCCTGATAATTCAGCTCCTTATCATAAAAACACTGTCTGTAATTACTTCCTGATCCATGATATTCCGTATACAGAATACGCGCCGGAGTGTTCTCAACCGCCTCATCATAATGCTCCGGAAATACAAGCCTTGCTTCTTCATGCTCATAGAGAAAGTTCACATCAATCCTCTGCCACATCTCGCCCAGCATTTCCTTAACTCCTGACTTCTTTCCCTGTCTCATATGAACAGTCAGCTTCTCCAATGCATGGCAGCCTGTAAATGCACCACAGCCTATCTGCATCAGGCTGTCAGAAAACTCCAGCTTTTTCAGATTTCCGCAGCCATAAAAAATATATCGTCCAATCTCTTTTAAAGTGTGAGGAAAAACAATCTCCTCCACGTCATTTCCTGCCAGAACATGTTCTTCTCTGCCAAATCCAAGACCATCTGACACTTCCCACAGGCAGGCATTTTTCAGTTCTTCCTTCTCTTCCATATGGCTGGAAAATGCATAGGGTGCCGCACTGACCACCAATTTATCCTCTATCATTCCCGGAATCTCAACTCTGCCCTCTATTCCAAAACACCGCAAAATCTCAATCCCGCCAGATTTCTCTCTGTAGTAAATCTTCATTTTCTCATTTCTCCCCGAAGATATTTTCTCTCAAAGCACATAAAATCATCCCTGAAAAGTATAATACTTCCCAGGGATTTTTTCCAGACAATATAATTAGCGTAAAACCAGCTCCGGTTTAAAATTCAGATAATCACCTGACACCAGCTTGTACTCTATTCCATCCACATAGCCTTTAAAGCTGTCATCATACCGTTTCTCTCCATGACAGTGAGAATAGATTACCTTCTCGACGCCAAATTCCTGTGCCATCAGGGTAAACGGACTCTCCATTTCTCCAATACTGGTTGGCGGATAATGGAGAAACATGATAAACTTCTCGTATCCTGCCGCCTTTGCCCCTTCAAAAGAGCAGCGCAGCCTCCCCAGTTCCCGCTCTCGGATCTTCAGGAAGTGCTCATAACTGTCTTTTCCCTCATAGCAGTAACCCTTGGTTCCCACCAGCGCATAATCCTCATATGTATAAAAATTATTCTGCAAGAATTCCAGCTTTCCCCTGAACATCTCATTCAGATTTTCTGTTTTCTTCGCATCCCAGAACATATCGTGATTTCCCCGAAGCAGAATCTTCCTGCCCGGCAGAGCCATAATAAAATCCAGATCCGCCTGACACTCTGCAAGATCTCTCCCCCAGGAATGATCTCCGGTAATCACTACTGTATCATTCTCTGTCACTTTCTTCTTCCAGTATTTCTCAATCTTAACTACATGATTCTTCCATCTTTTATCAAATACATCCATAGGTTTATTGACTGTAAACGAAAGATGAAAATCACCGATTGCATATAGGCTCATTGTACACTCTCCTGTCTGTTCTGCTCGTTAATTATTTTCCAATCTCAATGCTCATGGCATGCCAGGTTTCTCCGCCCCAGGTGGAGTTTGCCTGACCCAGATCTGTAAAGCCGAATTTCTCATACATCTTTACCTTCTCATCCAGACAGGTGAGGAAAAGTTTCTTTCGTCCTTTTTGTGCTTCTCTCTGGCCATATCTGGATACCAATTCACGACCCAGGCCCTGCATACGATATTCCGGACGGACATCCAGACCCAAAAGCATAATATTTTTTCCTTCCGGATTACTCAGAGAAATATCTGTGAAGAATTCATCTCTGAAAGCATCCTCATCTGTAGGAACTCCATTAAGAAATGCAGCCAGCTTTCCAGTTTCCTTATCCTCAGCTACCAGAAATGTTTCTGCTGTTGCTTTTATTCTCTCTGTCAGACTCTTCGGGGAACATGCCTCATTTGGCGGGAAGCAGATCTGCTCGATTTCTATTGCCTGCGGTGTCTCCTCCGGTCTGATACTTCTGAATTCAAATCTATTCATATTGTTTGTACTCATTTTATTATCCTTCTCCTGTTATCTTTTTATTTTCTGCACATTCGGGATCTGCAAGTTTCCCATATAGTTGTTTTACTTACATCTGGCAGCTTCGCTTTTCTTCCCCGTCCAAATCTTCCCGTATATAATGTGCATTAAACTCCATGTTAATATCGCATATTTCCTTCGTGCCATCAATATATTCCTGATACATCTCAGCCAGTCCCGCCATACAGCCATCACAGCTTGCAGAAATATTTCCAAAAGATTCTTCCACAATCTGTTTTCTTTCCTCTCTGGTTGTATCCTTTATCAGAATACTCTTGACCTCCATAACATTCACCCCAGCTTTCTTTGGTATTCTTTTGATATTTCTTTCCTCATATCTTTTATTTGATTGTAACATCTGAAAGCATTTTTGTGAAGCTAGGAAACAAGCATAAAAAACAGTCTGATTACGCCCTCTGAAAATATGTCAGTTTAAAGTGTTAAAGTTCTGGAATTTTAGATAACATCATGTTATACTTGTGAAGGAAAATATGCAGGCAGTCCGGTCAAGTATAAAACATTCCTGAGTTCCGGCATTATCAAGAGCCTGTATGATATTATATGGAGGAAACAAATCATGTCTATGAAAATCAATCACGAGCTTCCTTTGCCAGAGATTCTGAAATCTCAGTACCCTCTCAGCCAGGAACTCAAAAAAGTAAAAAAACAGAGGGATGAAGAAATACGCCGCATTTTTACCGGTGAATCAGATAAATTTGTGGTTCTTGTAGGACCCTGCTCTGCAGATAACGAAGATACAGTCTGTGAATATGTACACAAATTAAAAACAGTGGCCGATAAGGTTTCTGACAAACTGATGATTATCCCACGGGTTTATACAAACAAGCCCCGTACCACCGGCGACGGCTACAAAGGAATGTTACATCAGCCAGATCCTGATAAAGCTCCTGACCTTCTTGCCGGAATCATTGCTATCCGCAAAATGCACATGAGAGTTATGCAGGAAACAGGACTCTCTTCTGCAGATGAGATGCTTTATCCTGAAAATCGCAGCTATCTGGATGATATTCTCTCCTACGAAGCTGTAGGTGCACGTTCTGTGGAGAATCAGCAGCATCGTCTCACTGCCAGCGGCATGGATATTCCGGTTGGTATGAAGAATCCTACCAGTGGTGATCTTTCTGTTATGTTGAATTCCGTCACTGCTGCACAGCATCCTCATCATTTTATCTACAGAGGAAATGATGTGGAAACTTCAGGAAACGATCTGGCACATACCATTCTCCGCGGAGGTGTAAACCAGTACGGACAGACTATTCCTAACTACCACTATGAAGATCTGATGCATCTGTCTGCTTTATATGCAAAAAAAGATCTTAAGAACCCTGCCATCATCATAGATGCCAACCACTCTAATTCCAATAAACAATACAAAGAGCAGATCCGAATTGTCTCAGAAGTACTTCACAGTCGTAATTATAATCCGGAGCTTAAAAAGCTGGTGAAAGGTGTTATGATTGAAAGCTACCTTCTCGAGGGTCGTCAGGATATCAGTGATCATATGACTCCTGGCTGTTCCATCACAGATCCTTGCCTCGGATGGGAAGATACAGAACGGCTTATCTATGATATTGCTGAGAAATGCTGATTTTTATGGATAATACAAATGTGAGCAAATAACTATTCATAAAACAAAAAACAGAACGAAATCCGGCTGACAGTCAATAGGTTTCGTTCTGTTTTCTAATAGTTTCTCTATAAAATAATACGTTTCGCAGGATACAATGCCCTATCGCTCCATTCTGCTTTTCTGCAATCCAAAGAAATAATATTTTTCTCTGCACAGACATTTCTGATCAGTTCTTCTCCGTTGTCTGATGTAAAAAATGCTGTGATTTCTTTTGTCCCTCCAACACTCCTTACACAGCAATCTACCAGTTCCGGAATCTGAAACAGTAATTCATCCATTTCTCTCATGCTTTGGGACTGGTCGATCCGTCTTACAAAATCCAGACGCCTTATCTCACTTCCACAGATACATTTTCCGGGTATGATACGTGTATGATCACCGGTCCGATATCTGATCATAGGCTGTGCCTCCATCCCAATGGTTGTGATCACCAGTTCTCCCCATTGACCGTCAGACAGAACATTTCCCTCTTTATCTATGATTTCTGTGATACAGTGATTCTCTCTCATGTGCATGCCCTCATGAGCCTGACAGCAGATTGCGCCCCCAAGTCCTATCTCTCTGGAACCATAATGAGGCCAGAGTGATGTTCCCAGAATTTTTTCTATTTCTTTCATTACTATTTCCGGACAGGCATCCCCAGATACCAGTGCTCTCTTTATACTGCCTTTTCCACACATTCTGAGCATGGAAAGCAGTGCTGTCGGCATACCTACATAAGTATCTGGCTGCTCCTCTTCCAGAATTGTTTTTAACTCACCATAGGTTTTATTGTTCCCGGTTAAAAGGGGGTGTGCTCCTATACGTCTGATTGCTTCTGCGATCAGCTCTCCCAGTCCAAAAGGACCGGAAAACGGCATGGCAACCATAGTCTTGCTTCCCGGATAAATAAACTCCCCAAGTCCGGCCATAAAAAGTTCTATAGTATGTTCACAATCTCCTTCTGTGTAAAATACACGTTTACCTGCACCGGTTGTTCCGCTTGTCTGTTCTGAAATGATCCTCTGTATTTCTCCCTGGGAGCATAGTAACATCCTGCTCCCTTTCTGGGCCAGGTCGGATTCCGTTGTAAAGGGAAGAGTTTTCAGATCAGCAAGGCTTTCCAGCCTTTCCGGCAGATCTCTGTAAAATCCCTGCCTTTTTTTTTCTCTTTTCAGAACAGCATTCAGTTTATCCAACTGTATTTTGATTATTGTTTCCCTTGTAATATCTGTAATTCTTTCCTGCTTACAGATCATTGCATCTATATTGGATCGTTTCACTTTCTGTATAAATATGTTCCTTTCAGATTAGTCAGATTATATGCACAGAATGGCACCATTCCATAATCAGGATCCACTTCACAGATATAACAGCGTTTCAGACGGTCAAGATCCAGATTCCAGGCATCCTGAAAGATCATGCCTGATACTGCAAAGGTTTCATTATGTATCCGGGTCAGAAACTCATCCAGCGCATCTGTCTGTGTCATTTCTCCTTCATCATAGTTTTTTGTACTGTAGCTCCACTGATTTTCCACATACTGTCTGGAATCATCACTGGTAGTACAGCAGCATCCTTTTCCTGATTTTTTTTCAAGAAGCTTCAGTTCCCGCTCCCCTTTTCTCAGATAACTTGCATGGAAGGAGCAGTAGGGATTCTCTGCTCCGCCGCCTGCAAAATCCTCAATTTTCATCAGTCCCTCTGTCTGTTCTTCAATAAGTCTCAGCATCTTTGGTATGGTGATGGGATTTGTGGGGCGCTTCTGGGAACATCTGCCAAAATAACTGATAGGCTGAAAATGTACGCCACGGACAAAGGGCATATGATCCAGACCAAATTTCAGGATATCCCCTACCTGCATATCATTTACTCCCGGCGCTATGACCGGCACAAGAGCAATACCAAGCTCTGCTTCTGAGCAGTTTAAGATCGCCTTTTTCTTCAGTTCCATCATAGCCTGCCCACGCAAAGTCTCATAAACCTGATCTGTCACACCGTCAAACTGAAGAAATACTGTATTCAGTCCTGCTTTTTTCAGCTTTCTGGCATATCCATCCTCCCTGGCAAGCCGGATCCCATTGGTATTTAACTGAAAAAATGTAAATCCTTTTTTTCTTCCCATATGTATGATCTCAGGCAGATCATCTCTCATGGTTGGCTCTCCTCCTGAGAGCTGTATATTAAAAGGACCTCCGTGAGCCATCAGAAAATCATACTGTTTTTCTATTTCACTGATAGGAATATCTCCGTTTTCCCCGTCTTCTCCTGCTGAAGCAAAGCAGACAGGGCAGTGCATATTACAGCGTTTTGTGACTTCCAGGATCATACAGCACCCTTTTCTTTCATGTTCCTCACAGAGTCCGCAATTATCCGGACAGGATTTTTCTTTAACCTTCGGATTTACAGGAGTTTCTGCTGAGAGATTTTCTCTTTCCCAGGAAAGATAATCTGTTACATTTCCCTCCCAGATCAGAGTCTGAAATTTCCCATGAGCATTACATTCCTTTACCAGATAAATCCCGTCTTCACCAATACACTTTTTGGCAGGAACTACCTTCATACATTCCGGACAGACACTTTTTGTTTTGCCGATGGTGATCAAAGCTCCAGTACCTCCCGTTCTATCAGTATTTCCATAACTTTTGTATAAGTATCTGCAATAAGTCCGGGACATTTCTCCATAATTATGCCCCATTCCAGATGAGTGATATCCTTACAGTAAAAAGCTCCAAATTCTTCCTCTGTCTTCTGGCGGAACCACTGATATAATTCCTGTACAGCCGGCTTCATCTGTGCATCTTCCTTCTCCTCAGGAGCCAGATTACCGAGAAAATATCCGATTGCACAGGCACTTCCTGTCAGACACCCACAGGTATCTCCACAGTAACCAATTCCTCCTCCAAGGCCTCCCATTGCCTTTACAAGCTGTGGATTTTCCTCTCCTATGGTTTCCAGAGTCATGATCATAATAATCTGTGAACAATGATATCCCATGCTGCCTAATTCCATTATTCTTTCGTAGAGATCCATACATTACTCCTTTCTGCCAACCACCATGGTATAGCCTATTTTTCTGCCTTTGTATTCATTCTGCAAAAGCTTATAATCTTCGCAGCAGAATGAATCATTCCAGATTGCTTCCAGATAATATTCTCTCCAGAGAGCAGTCTGGTCCTCCTGACAGAGAATCGTAAATCCTGTTTCTTTCACAATTTCCAAAAGATTGCCCGGATCCAGATCTGACAGTAAAAGAAATCCTCCCTTTTTCAGTACACGCCAGCATTCAGAAACTGCCTTTTTCTGATTTCTGCTGACAAAAAATGCACACTGGCTGATACAGAGATCCATACTGTCTGCTGCATACTGAAGGTCCAGAAAATCTCCCCTCTGCACCTCACTGCTTCGCGGAGCAAGATCCACCCCCTGCACATTCAGACCAAATGCTTTCATAATCCGCACTGTCTCTCCCTCTCCTGCTCCCAGATCCAGAGCTTTCATTCCTTTTTTCAGTTCTATGCTTTTCAGAAGATGAAGTGTCTGCTCTTCCCCTCCGGGATGTCTGTTCATCTATTTATCCTCCAGTGCACGTTCCACTGCCAGAACCTTTCCAAGAGCCAGTTCTTCCGGAACATAGACAAAACCACATTTGGGACAAACCGGCATCTCAACAGGAAAACCGTTCTCCAGATACATAAATTTTGCTTTTCCTTTTACAAGAGGAACCTTGCATTTCATGCAGGTCAGCTTTCCCTCAGGATCAATGGTATAATATGTTCTCTCTGCTGCCATTACTGTCCCACCCTTTTCATAATATTCATTCTGTGACTGTATGCTCTGCGTACCAGATACCCTTCTTCAGTTTCCACAAATCGCACCCAGAATGTCACATTTCCAAGTCTGCTCCTTGTCACCAGTTCTTTTGTCTCTTCATCAAAAATCGCTTCCTGGTTTTCTCTGTAATCTGATAATACACGCTCCACATCACTTTTCAGTATCATACGTTCATCCATCATACTGATAGCATCTTCTGTATATGCAACGGTATAATCTTTTTTCTCCATCATCAGTTCCTCATTCCATATATTTTTTAAAAGCTTCTCTTTTAGCACAAGCCGGTTGTAGCGTTTTTCACTGATATCCGGCATATTGACGGCATTTGTGCCATACAGAAGTTCAAGGATATGTCTGGATTCCCTGCCTTCCCTGACAAATCGGTCCCTGCATGCCATGCAGTACGTTATATATGGGGCATCGGATCGTTCCAGACACTTTTCTGTCATTTTATCTGCCATCTCTTTATTAGCGTAGGAAGTCAGTCCGCCGTATCCGCAACAGGGAGACAGATCTCTGGAATATTTTGTGTTTACAACAGTGCACCCCATATCTGCAAGAAGCTCTCTTATTGTATCCTGTGTCTGTGTATTTCCCCTGGCGCCGCAGGCATCATGTATTGCAACAGGTATCTCCAGTCCTTTTGCCTGTCCGGGAAGTCCGATCTCCTTTAAGATCTCCCAGATTCCTGTGATTCTGGCACCAAGACTCTCTTTTAACTGTTTCATACAGCTTGGACAGCCTGCTATGATCATAGGATCTCCCAGCTTTGCAAGTTCCTGCTTCAGCTGTTCATTTACCTTTTCTGTCATTTCATAGCGTCCTGCCCATTCACTGATAGCACCACAACATCCCAGCATCAGAGCAACACCGCCCTCTGTCCTCCTGCAAAGATCCTCATATGCCTCTGTGACAACATCCGGCGCTATAGCTCCTGCCTGACATCCCGGGAAAAATACATATCTGCAGGTTTCATATCCCGGCTGAGGTCTGCATAAGAAAGCCTCCGAATTGGAGAACAGCATATCCATCAATGCAAATTCATGAGGTGCCAGAGGCATCTTGTCTGTAGATACCATATTTTCTCTTGCAGATTTGCAGACCTGGCTCATATCAAACCCATTTGGACAGATTACAGTACACTGTCCGCAGAGTGAACAGGAATTCATCGGTTTATTCATCTGGTGATCTCCCATAATGATCTGGGTATTATTATAGATTTCACGTGCAAGAAGACCAGGATACTTTTTATATTCACTTAAATAGACACAGCTTTTCATACACTCATCACAGTGACACTGAATGCATCGCTTTGCTTCCTCAATAGCTTCTTCTTTTGAATATCCATCTATGTTGCAGGGAATCTTTTTAGAGCCTTTCATCCCTTCCATATTTGTATAGAGCCTGGTGGTAACTGCCCCTTCACTGCCTCTGTTACTGTGGGGTGAAATGTTCTGCACAAGGAGATCTACAGTCAGGGCAGCTCTTTTTGCAGCAAAAGCCGCATCCATCACAGACTGGGCCGGACCACTGACGATCCCTGCCTGTTCTCTCAGCATGATCTCTGCGTCTGCTGCTTCCTCAGGAGCCAGCTTTTTGGCCACCTCCTCTGAAGCACAGACCACATCTGCCTCCTTCATTTTCTCTCTGATAAGCGGAAGGTCAAGACTGCATCCGAATTCAAAGGAAAGGTCCATAGAACTGAGACGTTTTGCTTCATTTCTACAATCTGATTCCGAAAGTTCCGGTGCTGCTGCTGCAATATAGGCTTCATGATCTTTCTCCTGACAGTAAATGGTTGCAGGATACATCTTCTTTTCCAGTTCCCCTGCAAGAAATAGCGGGAATAATCCTGAGCCAAAAATCACAGCCTTTTTTTTCTTTCTGATACGAAATACACTGCTCCGTTTTCCAGGTTCTCCATATCGGACAATGGCACGTTCTACTTCACGTATAGATATGCCATCACCCAGCTCACAGAGTCTGCATTTCTCCTCACAGGGTGCAGTACATCCGTCACAGAGGATCATGGGAAATGGTGTGATCTTTTCATAGATAGCCAGAGCTTTCTTAAAGTTTCCTTTTGCAGCATAAAACAACATTTCTTTTGTATCTGCTTTGAAAGGACAGGCTGCAACACAGTACGCCGGCTGTTCATGAACACAGAGGCCGATCATATGATCCATCTCTTCCTTTGACATTCGATTTACGTGATAAACATGAGTGGAACCTCTTTCCTGTATATATGTCATAACCCGATACTCCTTTCATTTCCAAAGGGGAGACAGTCTCCCATCTCCCCTTATTATAGCACATGATAAAATTATACTAACAGTTATTTTTCAAGTTCCTTTAATGCTGCAAGAACCTTTTCAGGGCGGGCAGGAACACGTGTGATACGTGCGCCTGTAGCATTGTAGATTGCATTCAGGATTGCAGGATGAGGAGCATCCAGCGGAGCCTCACCACAGCCGGCAGCACCGTAAGGACCACTTGGACGATATGTTTCATTGAAATGAAGTTCAATATCATCCGGAGCATCATTTGGATACGGAATACCACAGTTTTTCAGAGAAGTATCATGGTTCAGATCCTCGAAATCTTCTGTAAGAGCAAGACCGATACCCTGTACAAGACCACCGTAGAAGTTGCCTTCTACAAGAAGTCTGTTCATAATCGTACCTACATCAGCCACACAGGTGAACTTCTCAACTTTAACTTTACCTGTTTCTGTATTAACAGCAACTTCCGGAAGGAAGATCGTGTACATGTAGGTTGCAAATGGATCTCCCTGTGCTGTATCCTGATCAATCGGATGATCTGCACAGAAGGTTGTTACCCAGTTACCTTCATATTTTGTTGCAAGACCTTCAGCCACCATCTCATCATAAGTACGGAAGGTTCCGTCTTCTTTCTTCATGGCTGCCACAAGGTTTTCTGCTGCCAGACGACATGCATTACCTGACATAACCTGTGAACGTGATCCACCTGCAGGACCTGCATTAGGACATGTCTTGGTATCATTCATAACAAGTTTAATCTGTTCCGGTCTGATTCCTGCCTGACGAAGTGTTTCATGAGATGATACAAGAACACCCATATCAGCGCCCTGTCCATGATCTTCCCATGCAGCATACATTGTAACTGTTCCATCCGGATTCAGCTCTGCAAATGCGTTTGATGTATCAACACCGTCAAGGCCACAGCCATATACACCGAGAGATACACCGATGCCATATTTGATCTTACCATCAGAAGCTGCATTCTTTTCAGCCACACGTTTCTTAGCTGCTTCATACAGTGGACGTGCTGTCTTGAACAGATCTTCTTCACAGTATACTTCAGGCGGATAACCTGTAGGGATCGTACTGCCTTCGGATTCTTTGTAACAGTTCATTTCACGGATATCGAACGGGTCGATTCCCATCTTTGCTGCCAGAACATCTATCGCGATCTCAGATCCCATGTAAGACTGCGGAGAACCGTAAGCACGGAATGCGGAACCCCATGCGTGGTTTGTAAATACTGTTGTAGATTTATTGCGGATAGAATTGATTCCATAACCTGCACCTGTAAACTGGGAAAGTCTCATTGTAAGCAGGTCACCGAATTCTGAGTATGGACCATGATCCACATAGTTATTGCCCCAGAGTGCAAGAAGCTTACCGTTTTCATCTGCTGCAAGCTTGATATTCATAAATGCAGGAGATCTCTTTCCTGTATATGTAATATTCTGGAACTGATTAAATACCAGAGATACTGGACGTTCAAGAATCTTAACAGCAGCACCGATCAAAGCCTCATTTGTAGGAGAAAACTTGTAACCAAAGGTTCCTCCTGCATGATTCTGAACAATTCGTAAGTTCTCCATTGGCACACCGATACCATCAGCGATCATAGGCATATGCAGATGGATACCAATGGATTTGGAATGAACAGTTATCATACCGTCTTCGTCAATATAACCATAACCGCAGTCCGGCTCAAGATGAAGATGAGGCTGACGTGAACAGTAAGATTCTATCTCAACCTGCTGTGAATCCGGAATGCTGTCCCAGTCAAAATCAGGGCCCTTGATACAGTTTGTCTCAAAGAATGCGTTCGGAGTACCGGGATGGATCTCCGCTGCATCCGGTGCGATGGCATCCATTGCATTCATGTATGCAGGAAGCTCTTCAATCTCAACTTTAACTGCTTCTGCTGCTGCACGTGCATGCTCTTCTGTATCAGCAGCTACGATGGCAATCGCATCACCAAACTGGAAGATTTTTTCATCGCAGAGTACAGGACGTTCGAATCCGTCTGTTTTGTTGTGTTTTGGAAGCATTACAAGACCATTGATCTTATTGGTTCCGCCTGCTGCCTTAATATCTTTTGCTGTGATAACACGGACAACACCAGGCATGCTCTCTGCTTCTGTTGTGTCAATGCTGAGGATATTTGCATGAGAAACCTTTGCCTGTGTAAGAGCAAGACGAAGTGTTCCTGAAGGCATCTTTAACGCATCATCTGCGCCGAAGTCCCAGGTACCTGTTACCTTCTGTGCTGCTGAAGGACGGATATAGTTTGTTCCAACAATAGAATCACCTGTCTGTTTGAACACAAGATCTTCCTTTGTCATCTCACCGCGCATAACTGCTGCTGCAGCCATAGTAGCATCAATCAGCGGCTTGTAACCTGTACAACGGCAGAGATTACGCTGTTTATTAAACCAGTCTCTTACCTCTTCACGGGTAGGGCTTGGATTATTATCCAGAAGCACTTTTGCGGAAATAATAAATCCCGGTGAACAGAAACCGCACTGTGCACATCCATATGCCATCCATGCAACCTGAATCGGGTGCATATCAGAAATTGTTCCCACACCTTCAATGGTTGTGATCTCTGCATGATCGGGAACACGGCTCATCTTGTAGATACAGGATCTTGTAACTTTTCCGTTCATAATAACATTACAGGCTCCACAGTGACCTTCACCGCAGCCGATCTTACATCCTGTAAGAAGAAGGTGATTACGGAGTACCTGCGCCAGTGTCTCATCCTTATCAAGAATAAGTATTCTCTCAACACCATTAATCTTCAATGTCTTTTTAATCATGTTCCATACCTCCTTTAAAAACACGCATTCCGTAACTGTTAGCGCCTTCACAATGACCGCTGAATAGTTACGTTATTTTAATATTACCGATCTTCAGGCTTATGCACTCCACACGGATCATGATCAGCCCCTTTGCCTGTCAGATCTTTCAGTCTCTCTATTCCTCTGGCAGAATAGAAAACAATGGAAGAGCTACTCCCGTCCAGATTCTCACCGCTGAGCTTTAAAACATTTGCATTCTCATAATAATCGATGGGAAGCGTCCGGCTGTATACAACCCCTGTACGCTCATCTTTTACCTGTACAGTAACTTCTTTTGCGGTAATCTCAAAAATCTTATCCATAAAAAAGTTCTCCTGTCCACGTTATTTTATATATCCATACTACCATGATTTTGCACAATTATACAAATTACAAATAATTAATAGTTGGCTACTTTATATATTCCAGACAATTTTATTTTGTTTTATTTAAAATTTTAACTATTTTTATTCTTTTATATGTTATAATAATATCAAATTTGTATAATATCATTGAAAGAAGGAGGTATCTGAATGCAGACAGGCGCCCTCATCGTGGCTGCGGGGAAATCATCACGAATGGGAGACTTTAAACCCATGCTTCAGCTTGGCTCCATTTCCATCGCACAGCGCGTGATCAATAATTTCCGGCAGGCCGGAATCTCCAAAGTAGTAGTGGTAACCGGATATCATGCAGATGTTCTGGAATGCCACCTGGCTTCCAATAATGTAGTCTTTCTTCGAAATGAGAACTATGCAAACACTCATATGTTTGATTCTGTCAGGATCGGACTTGAGTATCTGAAAGACAAAGTGGATACGGTACTCTTTACACCTGTTGATATTCCGCTGTTCACAGCCCAGACAGTCACGCAAATGCTCTCTCTGGGGCGTCCCCTTGTAACTCCGGTCTGTAATGGCAATCCCGGTCATCCCATTCTGATTCGTTCCACACTGATTGATTCCATTCTAAGTGATGACGGAAAATCAGGACTTAAAGGTGCTGTGGATAATTGCGGGGAACCCATGTATTATCTTAATGTAGAGGATCCCGGTATTATTCATGATGCTGATACACCAGAGGATTACGATGAACTCCTCCGCATACACAACCAGAGCCTGATCCGTTCTGAAATCCATATTCAGCTAGCCCGGGAAAAAGTTTTTTTTGATGAAAAGCTCTATTCGCTGCTTACACTGATCCATGAAACAGGATCTGTCCGTGATGCCTGTGAGCGCATGCACATTTCCTATTCTACCAGCTGGAACCTGATCCATACCCTGGAATCACAGCTTCATGAACCTCTGATCATCAGAAGCCAGGGCGGTACAAGGGGAAGCCATAGTGAACTGACACCATACGGTGAAGAATTTCTGAAACGATATGCCCGTTTTTCAGAAGAAACACGTTCCTGTTCAAAAAAAATATTTGAAGAATGTTTCGGAGGATTTTTAAATGCGTAGCCTTTATCTGGTCCGGCATGGAAAACCACAGTATCCGGATGAACATTCTTACTGTGTGGGACAGACAGATTTCTCTCTATCCATGCTTGGACACTTGCAGGCAGTCCTTCTTAATGAAGAATTGTCCGATAAAATATCAAGGATATACTGCAGTCCTTTGTTAAGAGCTGTTGAGACAGCAGGCCATATGGCACCTGAGCTTCCACATATAATTGTTTCTGATCTGTCAGAACGAAATCTGGGAGAATGGGATGGCCTTTCTTTTGATAAAATACGCCAGAGATGGCCGGACATTTATAAAGCCCGTGAAAATAACCCTGATCATCCGATCCCGGGAGCAGAAACTCCTGCTGCATCTGGTTTTCGCTTTTCGCAGGCAGTTCATAAGATTCTTTGCGCTTCTGAAGGTGATATTGCAGTGGTAGCTCATACAGATGTAATCTCTTCTTATATATATGCATTACATTCCGGTATGTACAGCAGACAGCGATTTCGTCTTCCCTGCGGCTCTTACTATCATCTGGAAGTGAATGAAAGAAATAATATTTCTTTCTCTGATCCCAGTTATATACTGCCTCATCCTGAATTAAATGACGGGCTATGCTTCAGGCTTCGCAATGCGGTTTCTCTGCCCCGTCATGTACAGGCTCACAGTGATGCTGTTACTGAACTTGCCTGTTGTTTATGCAATATGTTGGAATCCAATGGTTATATCTTTGATCAGAAGCTTGTTCGCTCCGGTGCACTTCTGCATGATATTGCCAGACTTCAGAGGCATCACACCAAAACAGGCGGTGAACTTTTCTTACAGTTAGGTTATCCTGAGATCAGCCAGATTATTTCACAGCACCATGGTCTGCTGGAAACCAAGCTGGATGAAGCAGCTATTGTATTTCTGGCTGATAAACTGATTCAGGAAACACAACGTGTAACCATAGAAAAAAGATTTGCCGACAGCATGAGTAAATGCAAAAGTCCGGAAGCCCGCAAAGCTCATGAGCAACAGTTAGAGCAAGCCCGCAAACTGCAGGACATGATACAGTCACTCTGCCATATCACGCTCTAGTCCAGGCAGACATACACAACTGGAGCAGAAAAATCACTTAATTTAGTTAGGAGGTATTTTATTATATGAGAACATTATTTCAGACAATAAAACAACAATTCCTGGATGGAAACGATCTTGTACTTGTTTCCGTTACAGCATCCTCAGGGTCTACACCAAGAGGTGCCGGTTCCCGCATGCTGGTCGGAAAAAACGGCAGAATTTCCGGAACCATCGGAGGTGGAGCTGTAGAATATCGTGCTGAATGTATGGCATTGGATATTCTTGAAAAAAAGGAATCCTGTCAGCATGAATTCCGGCTGAATCATAAAGATGTTGAAAATATTGGTATGATCTGTGGTGGTGATGTTACGGCCTTTTTCCAGTATCTTGATCATAACGATTCTATTATTATGGAAATCGCGGAAACTGCGGAAAAATTCTACGAAGAGCGAAAAGATTTCTGGCTGATCTGCGATCTTCTCACCACCTCCGGTGTGAGCCTCTATAGTCCTGCATGCGATCTCATCGGAACTGCCAATGTTCCTTCTTCTGTATTATCTTCTTTATCTGCAAAGCCACACCGATATCACAGTGAAGATTATGATCTGTTTTCTGAACAGATTGAAACCTCAGGAACTGTCTATGTATTCGGCGGCGGACATGTCTCACAAAAGCTTATTCCAATCCTTGCAAGCGTTGATTTTCGCTGTGTTGTCCTGGATGACCGGCCAGAATTTACAGATCCTGCTCTTTTCCCAGGAGCAGTTGAAACAATACTTTGTGATTTCAACCATCTGGAACAGTATGTTTCTATCACAGCTGCTGATTATTGCTGCGTCATGACACGCGGACATTCCTATGATACCATTGTACAGGCACAGCTTCTCGCTACACCTGCATGCTATATAGGCGTCATTGGAAGCCGCGCAAAAAAAGCTGCTGTATTTCGCCGTCTGATTGAAGAATACAACATTAATGAACAAGATTTAAACCGTATCATCTCACCTATAGGACTGGAGATCAAAGCAGAAACACCGGCTGAAATTGCCATCTCCATTACAGGACAGATGATCCAGGTTCGTGCTGACAGAAAGGCTACATCAAAATGATGGCAAAATCAGTATATAAAACTGTAATATTTGGTGCCGGTCAAATTGGACAAATGACAGCAAGACTTCTCAACAGTCCCTGCCAGCTCCTGTGCTTTGCTGATAATGACCCCCATAAACACGGATCATATATTGGGAATATTCCAGTCTGTTCTCCGGATGCTGCAGCAGCACTTCTCCCGGATCTGGTCATCCTGGGAGTTCTGGATGAAGAACGGCGTAATTCTATGATAAAACAGATGGAAAACCTGGGTTATCACGGGCCTTTTCGTGATCCCTCCGTCCTTCGCATGTTTGACGCACGGGTTGCTGTTATGCGTCTTTTATCTGAGCAGATCTATCAATTGGATATTCCGGGAAATGTTGCAGAACTGGGTGTTTTCCGGGGTGAATTTTCTTCCCTGATCAGTGCAGCCTTTCCAGACCGAAAAATCCATCTTTTTGATACTTTTGAGGGCTTTTCAGAAAAGGATATCACAATAGAAGCCTCCGGTAATCTGTCCCGTGCAAAAACAGGCGATTTTTCTTCTACTGATATTGACTCTGTTCTTCATGTTATGCCAGATCCTACACGTACTGTGATCCACAAAGGATGGTTTCCAGATACCTTTTCCGATGTTAGAGATGAAACTTTTTGTTTTGTATCTCTGGACGCGGATCTCTATGCTCCAACTGCTGCTGCACTTCCTCTGTTCTATGAACGCCTGGCCACCGGAGGAGTTCTCTTGGTTCACGATGTGTACAGTACACAGTTTTCCGGATGCCGAAAAGCGGTTGGGGAATTCTGTCTGAAAAACCATCTGTTTGCAGATCCTGTATGCGATCTGCATGGAAGCGCAATAATCCGAAAATTATAAAAAGGAACGCCGGAACCGGTATTTACCGGAACCAGCGTTTCTTTTTCGTTTATTTATTGTATAGCCCTTTTTCACATCCATGCCTAACCTTTATAAAGTTCCTTTCAGAACATTTTCCAACTGTTCATCAGACAGATCAACATGATAAAAAAGATCGAAAAATTTATGTATTTCTTCATTGATATCACATTTAATATATTCCGGATAAATCAATGCTGAGAACCATCGCATACCGATCAGACGATTTGGTCCTGCCGGACGATCCACCCAGCTAAACGGTGCATTCGGAGTTCCATAAACCTTTTGGTCCTGTACTGCTTTTAATGAAGCATAATCAGGATTGCTCAGGATATCTTCTGCTGCAGAACTTCCGCTTTTATCTGCCTTTGGTTCACCATTTACAACAATCACATCCGGATCCCATGCAAGAAGCTGTTCTGCTGAAATCTGAACACGAGATCCATCTCCCAATTCCAGATCTGCAACATTAACTGCATTGATGGCATCAAGAATCTGTGCATGCTGGGATCCTCTGGGTGCAGTTTCCAGTGAGTCCTCTCCATTACCAAAGTATACACTGACTTTCTTTTCTTCTGGAATATCTGAAAGTGCATTAATATCAGTAAATATCTGCTCCGCATACTGGGCAAGCTCTTCTGCATGATCTTCTACACCAAGAAGTTCGCCCATAAAACGAAAAGCTTCCGCAGAATTATTAAGTTCGTTGTCTACTGCAACAACCGGAATTCCAAGGCTTTCTGATAACGCATCGCAATCAGAAACCATTGCATCATTAATCTTTCCACTATTAATAGCAATTGTAGGATTGGCAGCAATTACTGCTTCATAATTGACAGCATCACCCATTCCAAAATTAGGAAGATCCTGATATTTGTCCAGAATAATAGATTTCTCAACATCATTCAGTTCATAATTCCACCCAAGAAGCTTATCCGGTGCAACCATGTACAGAAAAATTGCAGCTACCGGACCTGCTGAAAAAACAGATTCAATATTTTCTACTGCTGGGACAGTTACTTTTCTTCCTGCCATGTCTGTGATCTCACGGGTTTCAACAGTTTCCTGCTCCGCACTCTGCGTCGGCTCTTCAGTAGCAGCTTTCGTTTCAGAATATCCTGTTAAAAGACTGACTGACATCACCAGACATATAAGCAGAGCCAAAAGTTGTCTGTGCTTTTTCATAAACTCTCTCCTTTCTTTTCTCCGCATTACTCATAATTGACGCTTATTGAAATTGACTATACAATTTTTAAGTATTATAATGTATATGCGAATAGTTTTTAAAAACAATTCGATTTTTCTGAGTATAACACCGTAAATTTGATTAGTCAAGTTACAAGGATGAATGATTATGAATCTGACAGCTAATGAAAAAAATGCCGCCGCTGCCCGGCAAAGACGATATGTTCTGCTGTTGGCGGTTATGCTGGTACTTTTGTTTATCATTATAGTACTCTCATTCTGGGTGGGATATTATCCGCTTACACCAGTGCAGGTACTAAATGCATTTTTATCAAAATTTGGTTTTAAAGGAGATATCTTACCCCAGGCAGTTACCATATTCTGGAATATCCGTCTGCCCCGTATTCTATCTGCTTTATTTATTGGTGCTTCCCTCTCGGTAGCAGGTGCAACCTATCAGGGAATGTTTCGCAATCCACTGGTATCTCCGGATATCCTTGGAGTTTCTTCCGGTGCAAGTCTCGGAGCTGCTTTTGCAATTTTAAACGGCGCTTCCAACTGGATGATTCAGCTTTCTGCTTTTGCAGGTGGTGTGGCCGCAGTAGCCGCATCCTATCTTATCAGCCGAAAATCCGCACATTCCCAGACTCTCAGTCTTGTTCTGACCGGAACTATGATCATGTCACTCTGCAATGCCGGTGTCACAATGATCAAATATGTCGCAGACCCCAATGATGTTCTCCAGCAAATTACTTTCTGGCTTATGGGCAGCTTAACCAAAACCACAACCAAATCCTTTTCCTGGAGTGTTCTTCCAATGATCATTGGATTAAGTCTGATTTTTATTTTTCGATGGCAGATCAATCTGCTGACTTTGGATGAAGAAGAAGCCAAAAGCTTAGGAATCAATGTGCGTAAATATCGTCTGATTTTTATAGTCGCTTCCACATTACTCAGCGCCGCTGCAGTCTGTCTTGGAGGATTGATCGGATGGGTCGGGCTGATGATTCCCCATCTGGCACGTGCACTGGTTGGCGTTGATTACAGAAGGCTGATACCTGCAAGTGCGATCCTTGGCGGCGGATACCTGATACTTGTTGATGATATTTCCCGTTCCCTTTTGTCCATGGAACTTCCACTTGGCGTTGTCACAAGTATCATGGGCGCCCCCTTCTTTATCTATCTTATCATCAAACGAAAGGAGCGCGCGTAATTATATGCTTCTGGAAATTGAAAATGTTTTTGGCGGTTACGGCAATGGTGATATTTTAAAGGGTATCAGCTGCAGCGCAGACTATGGTGATGTGCTTTGTCTGCTTGGCCCTAATGGTTGTGGAAAGACCACTCTGTTCCGCATGATATTAGGTTCCCTTCCTGTTTCTAATGGAAAAATAAAGATAGCCGGAAAAAATATTAGTGACTTTACAACCAAAACACTGGCAAATATGATTGCATATATTCCCCAATATCATTCCCCAGTATTTGCCTATACAGTTCTTGATATGGTAATTATGGGGCGTGCTTCTCATTTCTCTGCATTTGAAACCCCAAAAGAGCCTGATCAGGAAGCAGCTTTTGCCGCCTTGGAGAAAGTAAATGCCCTGCCTCTTGCCAACAGGAAATATACTTCCTTAAGCGGAGGACAAAGGCAATTGGTTTTAATTGCCCGTGCAATCTGTCAGTCTGCAAAAATCTTCATCATGGACGAGCCAGCCGCCAATCTGGATTATGCCAATCATCAGCTTCTCATGGAAGTAATTTCAGGGCTGGCCAATCAGGGCTATTGCATTATTATGTCAACACATAGTCCAGAGCATCCCTTTTCCGTGGGAAACAAAGTTCTTCTCATGAAATTCGGAAAGGTTATGGGATTTGGCTCTCCCAAAGAAATCATTACATCTGAAACCTTACAATCTGTTTACGATATTGAAATGGATGTGATAACTACACACGACCGCTATGGCCGTGAACGAACTATCTGTTTACCGGTAAATAGCTCAGCAAAAACATTTCAGGAGGAATGATGCATGGACTCTATATTGGATTATTTTATTTCTCTACAGGAATCTCAGCCTGCAGAATTACCTGAGCGGGCTATAGAAAGATGGAATAAACGTGCAGACTTTTGGGAAGACGCACGCAAAAAGAAAGAAAAAGGTGACGAACGTGTCATCAGCGCTATAAACTACCTGGATTCCAAAGGACTTCTTGAAAAAAATTATGACGTCGCAGATATTGGATGCGGTCCCGGACGGTTTGCTGCTGCATTTGCCAAATATGTACACAAAGTAGTGGGGCTGGATATTTCTGATAAAATGGTTAAACACGGAATGGAACATATCCAAAATGAAGGCTTAAATAACGCTATACTCTATACATGTAATTTTCAGACATTAGATATTGATAAATCGGGGTATAAGCATGCATTTGATTTGGTATTCAGTTCCATGACACCTGCAATCCACAATATGGACGGACTGATAAAATCTATGGAAATGAGCAGGGCATGGTGCTGTAATATCACGCATCTTGACAGACGAAATTCACTCAGGGAACAGATTTTACAGGAAGTATTTGGCAAACAAACAGCATCCCAATGGAATGGGCGATGGTTTTTCTCTCTTTTCAATATATTATTTCTGCTTGGATATAATCCTGAAACAAGCTATGAAAAACTCCATCGTGAAACCTGGGTAACTCCAGATGAACAATATATTGATTTCCTCATGGAGCACATGCTTCCTTCTGAAGAACATACACAGGAAAACGCAAATAAAATCATGCAACGAATTCAATCTCACTTAAACAAAGATGGGAAGATTAAGGAAATAACTGATTCCACTTATGGAAGAATTCTCTGGGATGTTCGAAACAAAACAATGCGACCTGACTATAGAACTATTATAAAATGAAATGGAACCTTACTATGACTCAACATATATTTTTAACTGGTAAAAAGCACATTGGAAAATCTACATTGATCCAAAAGATATTAGACGATTATAAGAAAAACGCTGATGGATTCCTGACTGTCCGCACAAAAGAATATCTGAAGGATCAGTATTCAGTTCATATGTACCATCTAAAAGAGAAGGAACTCCCAAACGAATCTAATCTTTTGTTTTTATGCGGAAAAACAGATGAACACACTGCCGATACCTTTGATCGCCTTGGATGCAATATTCTTTCCATGTGTTCTGACTGCTCTTTCATTGTTATGGATGAGCTTGGTCCACATGAAGCAGACGCAGCTTTATTTCGGAAAAAAATCCTAAACCTTTTGGATGGGCAGACTCCCATTTTAGGGGTATTGCAGGAACCTGCAGAATCTTTCTGGCCTGAAATCGTAAATCACCCAAAGGTAGAAATCATTACAATTTCTGAAGACAATCGAAATGATTGCTCTTTACTTAATCATATCACCTCGATTTTCAGCGATTTGTATGTGCGTTAGAGGCTGCTGTGCCCGACAGCCCCTTTACAACTTAACATATTTCTATACTATATCCATCTCTGCCCTTTTCCTTAGTCTGGTACAGCGCCTTATCAGCCAGGTTCATAAGAGAAGATAATTCCCTTCCCTCATCCTGGCAAAGTACTGCACCTGCACTGATACTCACTTGTGCGCTGGCATCTTCTTCTCTGTACACCGCACGCATTTCCCTGACCAGAAGTTCCAGCCTGATCCGAAGTTCTTTCTCTGTCACATCTTTGATCAGAAGACAGAATTCATCGCCTCCAAAACGGGAAACGATATCTTCTTCCCCAGAAATTTCCCTTTCATGCGCTCATTTGGGATAAACGCAGAAATCTGGGCGATCAGCATATCTACATCCGGCGCATCCTTCAGGTTTTCTACGTTTCTTGATACTCTATTTGAACTGATCCAGGTGTCCTTCGTCAGATTCAGATGAAAGATTCCCTGTGCTTCCGGAATGGATTTAAACAGAAGCTGCATCTGAGACTCGAAAACTTCCTGCGCACATTTTCCAATTATTTTCTTTATTAACTATTCAGCAGTCTGCTATTTGGGAACATACAAGTCAAAATCTCACAGTTTTCAATAAGTTGAATCTTGTATGTCATTTTTTATCACACACAGTATATCATATTTGGGGAAGATTTCTCGTTATGAGTTTGTGAAAATTGCATTTTTTGCAATCCATAAATTGCGTCTGCGCAGAAAGTATGGCAAGATAGTTTCACTAAAAGAGGGTGCCGCAAAATCATCAAACACAACTGATGAAGCGACACCCTCTATCTTTAAAGTCAACTCTTTTCTATTTTTCTTCCTGTCTGATTTCAAATTGATCCAATGCTTTTTCCAATTTTTTAAAATCGCAACATGTTTTTTTCAAAAAATTAAAATTATGTGATTCTATATCATACCTCTGATTAAAAATCTTTTCCGCTTTTTTCTTAATAGTTTCCCAGTTTTTTCTTAAATATCGTATCTCATTAGATTCATATGTGTCCGTTTCCGGATCAATTTCTAATGCCGTAATAAGCTGTTCATTAACTGGAATCATATTATTGTATAAAAGATTTGAAATCTCTTTTCCGGAAGTTTCTGTCACAAATGTAGTTATAAGGGAACTTCTTTTATTTTTTCCTGCATTTTTTCTTTCTTCTGTTGTCTGAGATGTAAGCGGAATAATATATTTCCTGTCTCCTACTAATGTAACAATTCCTGCAAATGGTCTATTATTAAATTTAACACTTACTCTATAATCTTCCTTATGTAGATATTTTAAATATTCCTTGTCTACATAATAAAGAATTGGGCTTTCATTTTCCATATTTCTCCTTTGAAAAAAGCTGTTTGCATTAAACAAACAGCTTTCTGTCCACTAAAGCAGGACCTCTCTCATTTTGAATCGTCCACTAAAGCAGGACCTCTCTCATTTTGAATCGTCCACTAAAGCAGGACCTCTCTCATTTTGAATCGTCCACTAAAGCAGGACCTCTCTCAAAACAAGTTTCCTTGTTTATCTACATTATATGCTGTATCGCAAAAATCAATACAATTCCCAAAAATATATACAAAAATACTTATTGTTTAAGTATCTTTTTTTCTTTTCTTTAATTTTACTCTGACTATACACTGATGTCAACACAATTTCCATGAAGTTTAATTAAATTGGGAAATAAATATACCATCGAAAACAGCCAAAGAGTCAATAAATTGCCAAGAAAAAAACCTCTGGAAATCTTAATCTCCAGAGGTTTAGCGTGCGTTAGAGGATTCGAACCCCCGGCCTTTTGGTCCGTAGCCAAACGCTCTATCCAGCTGAGCTAAACGCACATCCTTGTGAAGTTCTTATCTCGTGTCCCTCACAACAATGAGTATTCTACTCTATACTGGATGATTTGTCAACACTTTTTTTGAATTTTTTTATTTTTTTCTTTTGAACAGTACAATTATGGCAATTGCAACAACTTAATTACGTCTAAGTGCCTCAATCGGGCTGAGTTTTGCAGCTTTTTTGGCAGGATAGATTCCAAAGAAAACACCCACCGCACAAGAAAATAGTGTTGCCGCCAAAATCGTCTTCAGACTGATTCCAGGTGTGATCGTCATCTCCATACTACTGCTTATGATTGAGCAGATCGCATACCCTCCGATCACGCCCAGTACAATGCCTATCAGACCACCAATTACAGTCAGAATCGCAGCCTCCGCCAGAAACTGCATCATAATAGAAGAAGTCTTCGCTCCCAACGATTTACGGATACCAATTTCCCTGGTACGTTCTGTTACAGAAACCAGCATGATATTCATAACGCCGATTCCTCCAACCAGCAGTGAAATTCCTGCGACAAAGGAAATAAATGCAGTTACCATATCCAGCATCTGATTCATGGAACTCATAATATCCTGGAAACTCTGCACCTGAAAATAATCCTCACCAGCACACTGGTGTCTTTTTTCAAGCAGACTCACTACCTTATCCGCAACTTTCTGACTGTCCAGACTCTTATCTCCCTGTATCGTCGCAGAGTAAAAATAATCCGATACACCGGTAAACTCATTCATTGTAGTGTATGGAACATTAACCGTAACCGGCATTCCTTCATATGTATAGCTTACAAAAGTTCCATTCTCCTTCTGCGTTGTCACACCGCAGATACGTAAGCTCTTAGTCAGACCATAGCAGTTAACATCTATGCTCATTCCCACAACATCATCTGTACCAAAGAGTCTTTTCGCATCTGAATCAGAAATTACACAAACGTTTTTCCCTTCCTGGACCTCATTTTCCCCAAAATAGACTCCATGCTTCATTGTTGCATTATTTAACAACTTCGCATCAGGTCCTTCTCCGGTCACCATAAGTGTGAAGTTTCCCTTACCGGTAGTTGTTTCTCCGTCAAAAGAATCAGAAACATTTACACCTTCCACTTCGTCCAGCTCTCTGATCGCCTCCACATCATCAGCAGTAATCCACTCTTCCGCTGTCTGGGCATCACTGCTGACGCTGATGGCAATCTGTCCTCCACCGATGTCATCAATCTCACTGTTCATCTGATTCTTAGTTCCCTCACCGATAGACACGATTGCGATTACGGATGCAATACCAATGATAATACCAAGCATAGTCAGAAAAGAACGGCCTTTATTTGCCATAATATTATGGACCGCCATTTTGATATATTCATACAGATTACTCATCGGCATCCTCTCCCGTCTGTTCAGAAACTGCCTGTACTTCCATTCCTTCTGTATAATCTCCCAGATCAGAAATTACCTCTTCGCCTTCCTTGATTCCATCTATAACTTCCACATAGTCCTCTGAGCTGATTCCTGTTGTGATATCTCTTTTCGTCACCAGACCATCCTCTATCACATAACAGAAAGATCCATCTTTTCCGATATTCACCACTTCCACCGGAAGAGTTACAACGTTCTTTGCAGATGCTGCATGAATCTTGACCTTTGCATCTACTCCCAGAAAAATATCATCATCCGGATCATTGATGCTTACCGTCGCAGAAATAACAGGTGTGCCTTTCTCATTCTGCACTGCAATATGACTCATCTTAGTCACCGTACCCTGATAAGTATTATCACCAAGTGTGATTTCTGCAGACTGTCCCTCTTTTACCGTATCATAATCATATTTGGAAAGAGTCACATCCACACTCGCTTTATCTGTATTCTGGATGGTAAAAAGCTCCATTCCCTGGGTAACTGCCGCTCCCTGTTTGATATCTGCCTTGGAAACGATTCCGTTAAATTCCGCTGTGATTCCTTTCTTTCCTTCCTCCACCAGCTCTTTAGCTGATTTTGCATCCAATTCAGAAAGGTTATCGGTTACTTTTAACTTCTCTTTTTCCTCTTTTGTCAGACTCGTGGAATCTGCTTCTGCGATTGCTTTCTCAGAAGCCAGATCCGACTGAAGCTCGGCAAGTTCATCGCTGGCTGATTCCAATGCACTCTCCAACGCAGAAGTATCGGCAGTTACTGCGCTGCTGTCACCTCCACTATAGGCATAATCTCCCGACGCTGTATCATCCTCTGATGAATCATCTTCTGTACCATCTGTAAACTCTTCTAAAGATCCGGAACTATTTTGAGTAAAATCAGACAGGTCCGGCATCTGAGGTGTCTGCTGTTTATAATCCTCATATGCCTGTTTTGCCTGCTGCATTGCAATCTGTGCCTGAGTTCTGGAAGTTTCTGCAGCATTCAGGGTCTGTATATTTTCATCAGAAGGATCTGCCTGCCATGTGGCAAATGCCATCTGATATGCAGTGTCTGCCTGATTATAGGTACTCTGTGCCTGGTTATACTGCGAATTCAGCTCGGAAAGTTTCTGCTGGTATTGTGGCAGGGTTTCTGTCTTATATGTATTAAGCGCCGCCTGATATTTGCGCTGAATTTCCTGCTGTTTCTTCGCCTCGGCCTGGGCTTTTGCCTGCGCTTCCTGCTGCTGTGCCTGGGCCTGGGCTGCTGCCTGTGCAGACGCCTGAGCTGCTGCTTCCCGCTGAGCCGCAGCTGTTGCCGCCGAAATCTGAGACTTCAAAGACGCCACATAAGCTTTCTTATCCTTTATCTTCTTCTCAAGTTCCTGAACATTCTTTTTCGCATCTTTCTGCTTCTTCTCTGCTTTATCAGATTTATTCCGGGTGTCTTTCGTATCATATTTCGTTGATTTTAAATTCAGTTCAGCTTTCTGATTATCTTTCTCCAGATCCTCTGTGTTAAATTCAATCAGCTTCGTTCCTTTTTTTATCACATCTCCCTGGGAAAAAGAAACTGTTTTTAACTCTGCGTTTACCGGAGAATAATATGTCTTTTCCTCTTCACTTCCTACTGTTCCTGTAGCATCTACGATTTCTTCAACGTCTCCCATCTCAGCCGTTACTACCGGCACCTGCGGAATCTGCGTTTCCTTTGAATTTCTCTGTCCTGCTACCGTAACACCGCCTGCAACAACTAAAACAGCAGCTGCACCTATGATAATTTTCTTTTTACTCTTCTTTTTTTTCATAATTTTACCTGATTCCTCCTCGCATCTATAGCAATTTCAGAAAATAATGCAGTTAATGCAATCATTCTGTTATTTATCTCACTCCAATAATATAGCTTTCCGTATGCAACTTAATACATCTGCTATTTACAAAACATCATTCAGGCATCCAGCTGGTTTTTCACGTATTCTTCTTTTCCATAATTCTCATTAACGAAATCTGACTCGATCTTGCCATCTATAATCCTGACCACACGTCTCGCCTGTGCAGCAATCCCGTTATCATGAGTGATCAGTATGACTGTTTTCCCCTGCTCATGCATATTTTTCAAAATCTGCAAAATCTCCTTACTGGACGCAGAATCCAGATTTCCAGTCGGCTCATCCGCCAGGATTACCGGTGGCTGCGCTGCTATCGCCCTGGCAATGGCAACCCTCTGCTGCTGTCCGCCTGACATTTCATTTGGTTTGTGATCCATTCGTTTCTCAAGCCCGACCATGGTCAGGGATTCCACGGCGAGTTTATGTCTGGTTTTTCTGTCTACACCCCTATATACCAGGGGAAGTTCTACATTCTCTATGGCAGTCAGATTGGAAATCAGATTAAATCCCTGAAAAATAAATCCAATCTCTCGATTTCTCACTTCTGAAAGTTCATTGTCTTCCATCGTAGATACATCTGTACCATTCAGAAAATATTCACCGGAAGTAGGAACGTCCAGGCACCCCAGCATATTCATAAACGTAGATTTCCCGGATCCCGACTGTCCGATGATCGCAACAAATTCACCTTTATCGATTTCCAGATTAATATGATCCAGTGCCCGCACTTCATTCTCACCGGGATTATATATCTTACACAAATCTTTTACTCTGATCAGCGCTTCTCCCATTTTTTCCTCCATTTATCCCGCAATTCCAATATACAATATATTATCCGCCATAATTCATTCATCCCGACGGATCTTATTATATCCCGAAAAAATTACAAAGTAATTTCCTATAACAATTCCAGAAAATAATGCAAGTAAGACACTCCAGCAGGGTTTCACTCTCTGATGGGCTGGATTAATTACAGTATTTTCTGAAATTGCTATAAAGCAAAGGACAGATCCTTAATTTTCCAAAAAGTTCTGTCCTTTTCTGTGGAATCAGCAAGTCTCTGTTAACTATAAACGAAACAAAAACTGCATTTTCTTCATATTTTTATGCATCCAGTAAAAATGCCTTATACGCTTTCTTCGCTTCATAAACATCTGCTTTGCTCGTTACTTCCCAAGGCGCATGCATGCTCAGTACCGCAACACCGCTGTCGATTACTTCCATTCCATATAAAGCTGCGATATATGCGATTGTTCCGCCACCACCTACATCTACTTTACCAAGCTCAGCAGTCTGGAATGCGATTTCATGAGTATCAAAAATGTTTCTTACTCTTGCCACATATTCTGCATTTGCATCATTTGATCCGGATTTACCTCTTGCTCCGGTAAATTTATTCAGTACGATACCTCTTCCCAGATAAGCAGCATTCTTTTTCTCAAATGCTTCTCCATAAGAAGGATCATAACCCGCGCTTACATCGGAGGAAAGCATGCTGGAATTCTTCAGCGCTCTTCTTAGTTTCAGCTCACTGTAGCAGCCCATTGCATCCAGAAGTTCTGCCACTGCATTCTCAAAGAAACGGGACTGCATTCCTGTTGCACCTACGCTTCCGATTTCTTCTTTGTCTACGAGCAGACAGCATGAGGTGCGTTTCGGTGCTTCCATTTCAAGCATTGCAAGCAGAGAAGTATACGCGCAGACTCTGTCGTCCTGGCCGTAAGCCGCGATCATACTTCTGTCAAGGCCACACTCTCTTGCCTTACCTGCCGGTACGATTTCAAGTTCAGCAGAAAGGAAATCCTCTTCTTCTATGGCATATTTCTCTTTGAGGATATTCAGTACATTCTGTTTCACTGCCTCTTTCTTCTTATCATCCGGAAGATCCTTTAATGGTCTGCTTCCGATCAGAATATCAAGATTCTCTCCCTCAATTACTTCGGCAGCTTTTTTCTGCATCTGCTTTCCTGCCAGATGGATCAGAAGGTCTGTAATATATACGATTGGATCTTCTTCATCTTCACCAATATTTACCTCTGCTACACTTCCGTCTTTCTTTACTACTACTCCATGGATTGCAAGTGGAAGTGTTACCCACTGGTATTTCTTAACACCTCCATAGTAATGAGTATCCAGATATGCGAGGTCTGTATCTTCATAGAGAGGATTCTGTTTTACATCAAGACGCGGAGAATCGATATGTGCACCCAGAATGTTCATTCCCTCTTCAATATCATCCTGACCGATATGGAAAAGCGCAACGATTTTCTTCATTCCTACTGTATAAATTTTATCTCCGGCTTTCAGTTTCTCACCCTTTGCAGTCTTTTCTTCCAGAGATTCATAACCTGCTTCGCGGGCTTCTTTCACGATCTGTGTCACGCATTCGCGTTCTGTCTTACCTGCATTAAGAAAGTTTCGATATGCTTTCGCAGTCTTTTCTAATTCTTTTTCTTCTGCTTCTGTATAAGAAAGCCATGCATTTCTACGTTCCATTTATGATTCCGCCTTTCTATCTGACGTTGCCGCCGTTTATTTTTTCGGCAACTATCTGACTCTAGTATTGCTTTTTCTATTATAAAACATCCTTCTTAATTTTTCCATACAATGATGTTAAGCTCAAAAAGTTTTTTATTCCTAACTTCCTGTGTCTGGACAATCTTCTTAGCTTCTATTATAGTTATATTTAGATTCTACATAGCTGTTCACTTCGTTTCTCAATAATGTATCCCTAATTCCAGATCGCTTGCAGCAACAATGGAATTGAGGCTTGTATGTCTTGGAATTTTGGCATATACATGTCAAAACACTCCGCAGAATAACAGCGTGTAAAAAATAACAATCTATCAATTAATTCAGGAGGTTTCCACATGAATAATTCAGAAGAGCTGCGTCAGCAGCTTCATTCCATAAACAGAAAAAGTTATCCAGCCTACAAAGCTCTGAAAGGTGTCTATCATTTCGGAAATTATCTTCTTTCCATCGACCATGTACAGGGTGATCCTTTTGCATCCCCTTCTCACGTAAGCGTCCAGATTTCCCACACAGATGCCCGCTTTCCGAAAGAATATTATAAAAATTTTCTCTCCAGAACAACTCTTTGTGACTACCTCACCCGCCAGTTTGAAAAACAGGTCAGCCACTTTAGTTTCCGTGCAAAAGGCTCCGGTAAAAGCGGTCTTATCACAGTAAGCCACTGCGATCAGGAAATTCTTTCCCGAACAGCGTGTGAAATCAATGAAAAGGGCATAACCGTCCGTTTCTTTGTAGGCTTTCCTGCCAATGGACGTACCATTAACGCCACAGAACTGGAAAAAATTCTTTTTGATTTCCTGCCTGTATGTGTTCGCAAATCTTTCTTCTATTGCAGTCTTGATGCACAGAACCTGTTAAATTATATGCAGCTTGCCGAAGATCAGGAATTCATCCGTCATGAACTGTCCTGCCGAAATCTTTGCGCATTTGTAGCTGATGGTGCTATTCTTCCCAGAGAAAGCGGCATTTCTTCCCGCCCTATGAAGGATTCCATCCCTTTCAATTCTCCTGAAAGTCTACGTATTTCCATGGAGCTTCCACACCAAGGAACAATCACAGGAATGGGAATTCCAAAGGGAATCACTTTGATCGTAGGCGGTGGTTATCATGGCAAATCTACTCTTCTGAATGCGCTTGAACTTGGCGTATATAATCATATCCCAGGAGATGGACGCGAATATGTAATCACAGATAACACAGCTGTTAAGCTTCGTTCTGAGGAAGGCCGTTTTATCAAAGATGTCGATATTTCTCTCTTCATCAATGACCTTCCAAATAAAAAAGATACCCATTGTTTTTCCACACTGGACGCCAGCGGAAGTACTTCCCAGGCGGCCGGAATCGTAGAAAGTATGGAAGCAAAAAGCCAGCTTTTCCTTCTTGATGAAGATACTTCTGCCACTAATTTTATGGTACGGGACGCCTTTATGCAGCAAGTCATTCAACGGGATAAAGAGCCAATCACGCCTTTCCTTGAGCGTGCACGTGACCTTTATGAAAAAGCAGGTATTTCTACCATACTGGTAGCTGGAAGTTCCGGAGCATTCTTTCATATTGCAGACACAGTCATTCAGATGGACAATTATATACCCAAGGACATTACCGCTTCTGTCAAATCATTATGCGGCCAATATCCTCTGGCGAATGTTCCGGTCCCGGAATTTCGCATTCCAGAAAGTCACCGTATAATGACGAAAGCAGTGCAATCTTCTGGTTCTTCACAGCGTAACAGACACCAGCACAATAATGACAGACCTGAACGTTTAAAAACCAAAGTCTCCAAAACAGACGGATTCTCTCTTGGCCGGCAGGAAATCGATCTTCGCTATATCGAGCAGCTGATCGATACAGAACAAACTGCCGCTTTAAGTCTCCTTCTGAAATATGCGGTAGAACACCTGATTGATGGAAAAAGAACACTTCCTGAAATCGTAGAATTCCTGCAAAAAAATCTGACTCAAAACGGTTTGGCTTTCTTCGCAGACAATCATAAAATTTCCTGTGGCTATGCCGTCCCACGTTCTCAGGAAATCTACGCCTGCTTCAACCGTTACAGACGTTCATAAGAACTCAGCACAGGGTTCTTATAAAATAAAATCACCGCCCCTCCGGCGATCTTGTCGGTTGAGCGGTGATCTACTGTTCATTTTACACTTTTTAGGGAAAGGAAAGATTTTTTCTTAAGGTCTGTCATCTCCTTAAGATGTAAATATCATAACGTATAAATGTGAGAGAAATTTGTCTAATTTCTAATAAAATCATAAAATTTATAAACAAGTTATAACTTTTTGCAAGTTTATGTCAAAATCCTTTGTCTTAGAGTGTGTTTGAAAAAGGCTTTCTGCAAAATATACCGCAAAGTTTCCATGCATCCGTAAGGAGCTGACAGTGGCAGGTCCTGTAGGTGACCTTCGCTCACAAAAAACACCTCGCGGGATATTACCAGTGAACAGTAACTAAACAGACACAATAAATTCAAAAAGAATCAGTTGCATCTGTGTTTTTATAAGTTATAATAATAAATATACGTGCATTCCGCTATATGACAAAAGGATAAAGAAAGAGGAAAATAGATGTTTAGAAAAATAGATAAAACCAGCACATTCAATGATGTTCTCAAACAGATCATCGAAAAAATCCAGACCGGAGAACTGAAACCGGGAGATGCTCTTCCGGCGGAACGTATCCTGGCTGAAGAATTCGGAATTTCCAGACCTGCTTTACGTGAAGTTCTGAAAGCACTTTCCCTGCTGGGGATTACTGTCAGCGTACATGGCGGCGCTAATTATATTGCAGCAGATCTCCGCAACTGTCTTACTGAGCCATTATCTATCCTGTTTCAGATGTATAACAGTAAAATTCAGGATGCCCTGCAGCTTCGAGGTGCACTGGAAAGTAAAGCTGCATTTCTCGCAGCCCAAAACTGTACACCATTAGATGCAGCTGAACTCCAGCTTATTATTGCCAAACTGGACAGCACCCAGGATGAAAAAGTCCGCGGTGATCTGGATCGTGATCTGCATATGAAAATTGCACAGATTTCTGCAAATCCATTAATCCTGAGCGTGTTGAATGCTTCTGCCCAGCTTACAGAAAACATGATTACCGGAATACGTTCTTATTTTATGAAAAAGAACAACGATGCACCTGAAATTGATTCTCAGCACACACGACTTGTTCATGCAATAACTGACAAAGATGCACCTCTTGCAGAAAAAATTATGAATGAGCATATGCATACGATTGAGCGGCTTTTAAATGAGATTCCATTTAATACTCTTGCAACTGCTGATAAGAATGAACCTCACGTGACTGTCTAAAGTAACGAAAATGCAATCACAGTTTATTGAATAGCTGTAACTATTCAGCAGTCTACTATCCCGAGACATACAAGTCAAAATCCTATCATCAAAGGCGATTTTTAATGAATTTTGACTCGTAACTGATGTTATTCCTCAGACAAATGCCCGCGGATCTCTCCACGGGCATCTGTCTGCAAATCTATAAGCTTTTGTCTTTCTTGTCATTGGTCACGGAACGAACCGTATCTCTTTATTGTCTCTGCTTCTTCTGAAAAAATTTCACACATCAATTTTGCTCCTGTTTTAAATCCTGCCTCAAAACTGTTTTCCAATTCCTGTGGAAATATTTCCAGATGTTTATCCATCAGTATGTCCAGTTCCTCTGCCAGTTCTCCTGTCAGCCTGGAGCGTAGTTTCTGGTATGACTGATAGGCATCCTCTCTTTTCTTTTTACACAGATCATCGCCCTGTGTTCTCAGCCTCTCAATGTCTGTCCTGTCATTTTCTTCCATGCACAGATTGTACAATTTCTGAATTATACTTTTCATTATTCTTCTAACTCTCTAAAAATTAATCTCAGCTAATCATCAGTGTACTAACAAGTTGATTCTTGAAATAATCTTTCCGGATAAATTTTTATTTCAAGACGTAGTGGTAGCTATAACAACCAATGGTAATGCGGAAATAAGAAATTTAAACGTAAAATTATTCCGGAAATCTACTACTACACTAATTATAATATTCCCCTCTTTTGTAGCATATAAACCTATGGCAATGCTTTTTCTTTTGTATCGTGTTACATATATGTATTATAGTTTTGTGATATATCAATGTCAATGCCTTGTAATTATACTTTATATTATAGGAGGTATAATCATGACAAAAGATTTTATTGTCCGGCCAAAATATACTGATAAAAAAGAGGATAAATCTATTACTATGACCATCCGACTTGAACGTGAACTTCAGGAAGAATATGATAAATTATCTGCAAAAAGCGGACGTTCGAGAAATGAACTGATGTGCATGGCACTCCGCTATGCTCTGGAAAATCTGAAATTCGTAGAATAACTTTCGAGTAATCGGATATCCGGAATTGAATCCAGGGACTTACCTGATCTATCGAAATAACTATATCATCCACTTGTCTGCGAATCTGATTGCACAGATAAAAAAGCCTCAGTCAGCCTGAAATATCTGAATAAATGAAGGATTATTCAGATATTGCATAGAATAATGTTATAATTGACGAACTGGCACTTACAGTTATACAATTATTAAAACTTAAGAAACAAATTATCTGATATTAACTTTTAGTAATTTTATGGTAATCCGTTTCCATGTGTCTCTGTCAATTTCAGGTATGACAAATACCTGACACCAGGTAAATTTTAATTACCCGCCTTATTTCTATGCAAGGAGGTTGTTTTTATGCATTCATTATCAAAATCCAGTCAGGGAAGCACTTATACGATCAAATGGATGTTCGGACTGCCAGAAGTTATGAAAGCTATGAACGATATGGACATTCATGAAGGCAGTACGATCCGCGTCCTTCAGAAATTCCACGACTCTCTGATCATTTCTTCCGCTAATCGAAAAATCGTTCTGGGAAACGAAGTTGCAGACAGAATACAAGTATAAAAAAATGAAGCAGATGTTTTGTCTGCTTCATTTTTTTATACTTGTTTATGGGATATCGCTGAATTACATCTTCAAAACAACCCCTTTTGCTTACATGGTTTTATATTTCCCTTTTCGAGTCTTTTACCTTCGCATTGACAATATAAATTCCGGCACAAACCAGGATCAGAGCCACCAGACTTCCGATATTGAATGCCTGCTTTACCTCTCCAAGTATCAATGCGGACAATATCACACTGCACAACGGATTGACAAATCCAAAAATAGCAACTTTCGAGACATCGTTCCATGCAAGCAGAACCGACCAGAGTGTATAAGCCACCGCAGAAACCATTGCCAGATAAAAGATGATAGCCACACCTCCCACTGTAACATTTCCCAAATGACCTCCCATTCCGATACCAATCAATGTCAGGACAATCCCTCCCATCGTAAACTGGGTTCCGCTCAATACCACCGGAGAGACTTTTCTGGAAAAAAGATTGATCAGTACCGTAGAGATTCCATAGGAAAGCTGTGCAATCAGAATGAATCCTTCTCCTGTCAGCTTAAATCCCATATCAAGAGAATTTCCCATAAGATTAATTACTACAACTCCTGCAAATCCCAGTACACAGCCTGCAATTTTTCTCCCCGTCATACGTTCTTTTCGAAAAACCAGACAGGACAATAAAATTGCGATAAAATTTCCAAGCCCGGTAATGATAGCACCTTTAACTCCGGACGTATGCGCAACGCCTATATAAAAGAAAAAATACTGTCCTACTGTCTGAGCCAGACATACCGGCACAGCATATTTCAGGATTTCCCTGTCCGGGATCATAATCTTTTTCTCACGAACAGATGCAAAAATCAGAACCAGAATTCCCGCCAATGTAAATCTAATTCCGGCAAA
Organism: Blautia sp. HCN-1074; assembly: GCF_037890165.1. NCBI lineage: Bacteria > Bacillati > Bacillota > Clostridia > Lachnospirales > Lachnospiraceae > Blautia > Blautia sp. HCN-1074. The sequence goes on along the minus strand of NZ_JBBKBP010000018.1, from coordinate 14,239 downwards.
TACGATCTGACTGGCAGTGTCTGCGGAATCTACATTCATCAAGCTATATCCCGTCTTGATCACCGGAATTGCACTTCCCCATAAAATGCAGCATACACAGGCAAGAAGTGCTACGATTCCTGTTCTTGTTAACGTGTTTTGTTTTTGTGACATTACTTCGTTTCTCTCTTTCTGTTTATCTCTTATTATCTTTATTCTAACACAGATTCTCAGATAATTGTTGCCCTTTTATCGAAGCATGGAATTCACTTGATTCAAGTGTGTTCAAAACCTATAAGAAAAAAAATAAGAGAAACGTTGATTTTACAACGTTTCTCTCACTTAAAATCATGCCGCAGACCGGAATCGAACCGGAATTCAGGTCTGCAAACCTAGAAAAACAGGAGGGTTCAGCACACCTTCTTTTGAGTGTAATCAAAAGTGTAAGCAAATCAGCACTTTGTTTTTTCAAGAAACTGAGCCGGTTCCCATACCTGCATTTCTGCTGATGAATAATCCTTTACATTTCGAGTAATTATTCCATCCATCTCATTTAGTGCTGCTACTGAATACTGTACAGAATCCTCAAAATCGTTCCATTCCAATTCCAGTGCTTTTTGGATTTCTTCCTCCGAAACACCTGCCACGGACACAATCAAAAGCAGTTTTTTCAGAAGCTCTCTTACTGCTGCCTTATCTCTTAAATTCTTATATGCAATGTAGTAAATATCTGTAATTGCTGAAGCTGAAACAAATTCCTGAATATCATCTCTTGCCGATAACTTTAAAACTTCTATCGCTGTTTCGTAAAATGGAGATCGTTTCAACAACACATCCAATATTACATTTGTATCAATCAAGATTCTCATACTTTCCCAGCCTTTCAGCGCGATAATCCTCCAGTGTCATACCCGTGTCCCGAATAACTCCTACTAATGAATCCACTAAAGATTCTATATTGCCACTCTTCTTTAAATTCTCAGAAACTTTCTGTTCCTCAGCAGGTAATACAATGACTTCCACTCGCCTGTTACGCATAGTCTCTGGCAATGGAATCACAGACATCAATTTTTTTGCATCTACAATTTTACGAACAACTTCCATTATATATTACCCCTTTCATTACATATTATATTTCTTTCCTATTACTACTTACAGTATAGCATTCTCACAAAAAATATTCTATAAAATTTGTATAAAGAAAACTATGCGGTGCGTATATATCATATTATCTCTCTATTTATTTAGACTATATTAAGCTAATCTTGAACTAAATAATATTTCTAATATTTTTTACTCTTTCATCTTTCATAATTAATAAAAAGGAGCATGGTTTCTACCCACACTCCTCTGAAAATCCATTTATAAAGAGTTTTCTGCTGGTTGTCAGCCTCGGCATCCAGTTAAGATACCCATAACGACGTGGAAATCATTAAGTCCCCCACGTGGACTACAGCTTTATCCAAGCTGCCAGGCTCGATGTCCAGATAAAACATCTAATGAAATGGAAAGTTACCCTGCTCCATCTGCAACCCAACTTTTAACGATGCTCTTACATCGAGAACATTTCTATTCCTGCTTATAAGTATATTCAATTCAGCGAAAAAAGCAACTCTTTTATACCTCTTTGTGACAATACTCACATTTTATCCACGACCAAATAATCATAAGCAATATTCCGGATATCTTAATTTAATCGCTTCCAAAAAATATTTAGCATATTCGCAGCAGAAAATCTGTCCTACTGTGTATTCTCTACATTCTGCCAACTTAGAATCCACATCCTCCATATCATTTACACTCGGTGTTCCTTCACAATATAGACAAAATGCTAATCTTACAATTCTAATACTCCCGCTCGTCTGCCAGTCTTCACAAAGACATTCTGTTTTAATGCATCCTGTTGCAAAATCATAAATACTGTCTATATTCCTTCGCGTAGTCTCGCTAATTCCCAGACAATATATCAGGGCATGATGATACACCTCCTCATATCTGCATCTTACAATATTATCCAAGAAAAATTTTTCATGTTCGTCATCCACAAATTGTACTTCTTTTAACATTTTGCCTTTCATTCCTATACCCTTCCTTTCCATATAACATTACACAGCATCTTTTTTCTCCACTTCCATATAGATTCTTCCATAATCACTTGCCCCTCCTCTATTGGCATAGAAATCTGACAGGGACAAAATTCTAACATCATTAATATGACTAATGTTTTCAATTATGATCTTTATATCTTCTCTTTCCCCCATTAATCTGATTTTAATCATTTCCACATTTCTCAACTTTCTTTTTAAAAAGCTGCATCATCAAAGATACAGCTTTCTTTCAATCTACAATACATTTTCTACAGATACATTTGCTCTAACTGCTTTTTTTCAGAATTATATTTATATACATATTTGCTCAAGAGCCCCTCTGTCATCATACTTCTGGTACACTTTAATCGCCATAACAAATCCCTTGGTTGAATACCGTCTACCGAATGTATCATTGCACCATTACATGCAGCTACTTCATCAAGGCGTTGATTTAATGTTTATAAAAGAGCCACATATCAACACCGAATATTATAAACGCATGCAAAATCGAAAATATGAGATAGCTCATACTGGTAAAAAATCTATAGATAATCTAATCCAATCTGTATTAGATGCCATCACCGTATTTCAAGACGAAGAAACTCTCGAAAAAATACGCATCGCATTTCAACAATCCGAAAAGGAAGTTACAGATCTGCACCAACGTATTTCAGAAGGAATTAAGATTGTCCAACGTGATAATCCGTTTCTTCCCCCTGCCAAGCAAAAACAGATTGGTCAGGTCAAAGGTAGCCGATTGACCACAAAAAAATCCAAAGCGATGAAACCACTTATCAAAAAAATGTCCAAAGCCTTTGACGGAAATATGTGTGACCGAGAAATTATAGATATCCTCGCAATTTCGCGAAACACATTTTATAAATATAAAAATGAATTATTTTCCGAACTCTCATAACACCAAAAAAGAGACTGCATTTAAAAATTAATGAAGCCGTCTCTTTCTACATTATGTAAATATACAGTCGCCTACCAAAAAGTGAATTCGAATTCACTTTTTTGGCTTATATTTTATTTTCCGGGGGCTAATCCACGGGACCATCATATTTTTTCGCGTAATGCAAAAATCTTAAAACTCTCCTGGTGTCTGGAAGAAAAATACACCAGGAGATAAAACGAAAGGATTGACACCTCGAAGTGAGTACAAGAGCGCATTACTCTAAGTGAGTTTCTCTCGATGCACTCCCATGTGTCATAATTATTATATCCTGTTATATACATTCCCAGTTCTGACACGGAAAAATCAATGCCTAACGTTCCGGTTCCCATTCCGCAAAATTTTCCGCCCGATCTGAAACATCATAACTAATCTGTTCCGTTATGTCTGCATTCCTCTGTCGTTCCTGCTCCTGATGATAATCATTATAATCATCTAACAATCCAACCATATTAAGATATCTATTAACCTCTAACAATTTTTCTCTCAAATACAAATGTTCATCCTGGTATATATCACGACTTTCTGCTAATTTCTGATTTTTCTCTGCCAGCCTCTCTATCTGCTGCTGGTATTTTGCCAATTCTCTACGGTATGTATCAGCAATCTGATGGTCAGACAACAACAACTTGTACTCATCTTCCGGAACACTATAATTACCACTCACAATAGAACGACGATGAGGTACCTCTTCTCTACTCGTACCCTTGATTATAGTAGTTGCCTGTATAAGTTGATTATGTTGATTTTGCAGTTCTCTGTAAGAATCCTGTAGACTCCCATACTCCTGTTTCAACTTTTCATAAACATCTATCGCTCTTCTGGCATTACTAAGCTGCTGCCGGAGCATGGTATATTCCTGTCTATCTGCAGATAATGCATTTTGGACATCATCAAGGGCCTGTTTTCCTGTCTTAAGGTCATTCGCATTTTGGTCTAATTCTATATGCTGACGCGAAATTTCCTGCGTAAGCTTGTATATCTCCGTATCCAGGTGATGTCTCTTCTCACCATCCGGATGATAGATATCAATGCCATGATCCCGGGCAATACGTTCCAGTTCTTGTCGTTCGCGCTTCTCCCATAAAATTTGAGCAGTCTGTCTGCCTTCTTTGAAGAATCCCTGTTCGCCCAACGCCCGTACCAGTCCGTTTTGGATACACATCCCTCTGGTATATCCATGTGCCACTGGGATATAGTCCATATGCAGGTGGACTGTAGACTCATCCCGATGCAGATATGCCCCACACAGAAAAAGATTAGGATTACGCTACTGCCAATTATTATAATATTCTCGGAGACAGGCAATCTCATTGTCTGCCGACAAGCCGGTGTCATTCTTATCTCCAATCTGGATAATCAGCTCATAGGCGGTATGTTTCTTAGCTGATTTCCTAATCTGATTGTAATAATCTCTAATCTTCCTCTCTGGTCTTGACTGACGACGATTGTAATCATCGACTGCAGTCTGGAAAATCTGCTTATAGGCTTCTCGGACAGGAATATCTATCCATGTCTCATTATGATGAACAAGATCCTGCTGTATATGTGGCATCTGACCGGTTGTTCTGGGATTACGCCGGTTATGCTCTCGATTTGCTGCGCTGCCATTATGCACACTCACAGTCTTAGGCATATAGTCACTCTCTCCTTCCCTGCTTCCTCCCGACCGTATCCTCTCTCCAGAGTTCGGTCTCCCAATTCAATGTTTTCTCTGTCAAAAGTAGTAACCCAATACGACTAATGGCAAGCCATTAGTCGCTCAAATCCGGCAGTTACAATCCAAAGAGTCCACTACTTTTCACGCTTAACAATATGCCAAGAATTTACCCAAAAGAAAAAAGCCCTGAAACTGTAAAAGTTCCAAGACCTTTTTCATATATTTTACTCTATTAATGTGTGTTCTTTTCCTAATATATTATTCAACCTTATAATATCCATACTGCTTTGCAAGCTTAACCTTTCCATCTTTCGTTTTCGTTAAGCCGAACACTTTAATTTCATCACCTGGATGCCACCGCTCATCCTTCTTGATTTTTACTTTAATATCATCATTATTTTGATCTGTAAAAATCAAGTAGGATTTTGATACTTTATTTACCTTACCTTCTAACAAGTTTACTTTTTCCTGACTTACAACAGTCCATGGATCGTCTGGTTGTTCTTTGTTATATTTGTATACAGTTGGCATACTTCCACTGAAAAGAAGAATTGTATATGGATTATCAACGTCTTCTTTTATTGACTGATTATCCACATAAATATTTCCCGGATTTACTCCCTCCATCTCATCTGGAGCATCAGCAATATCAGCAGTTCCATCACTGGCTGTACGATCAGGTTCAACATAATCATCTACTTCGTAAAATTCATGATTTTCTTTGTCGTAACCATAATAAGTAGTTTCCTGAGTTTCAAAGTCATAGTGAATAACATATCCATCATTCGGATCATCCTGAGCATAGCATGCAGATGAAATCATCAAGGCACTTATAGTCAACCCTACAACTGCTGTAATTTTTTTATGTTGTCTCAACATAAAATCACCTCTTTCTAAATTTGGCAGTTTGTTAAAATATTCCTTTCGCTGCAAAAAAACTGATAGTACTACTTTTATACTTGTTTCTGTTTGGTTATAGAATATCATTATTCTACAATGATGTCAATAAAATTATTCTACATTCATGTAATATATTTATTGACATTTCATGTACATTTATATACTATACTATAAATGGGTAAATCGAAATTTAGCTATAAGAAGGTGATTGTTATAAAACTTAATCGTTTTGAAGTTGTGTCAGGAAAATATATCGAAGAAATTTCAGGTCAATCTCGTATCGGATATTCAATGAGTAATACAACAGACTTTTATGATATGATTGAATGGTCAAAAAAAGGTGGGTATCAAGGTTCAATTATTTCTTTTTATGATTACAATAATGGTAAAATTTATGAACCATTTCAAAAACAGAGGAATGTATTATATGGCCCACCTGTTTATTTAAAGAATTTTTTTTGGTTTTTACAAGGAGATTATAATAGTGGGAAAATTACTCTCTTCAGATATCTTCCAGATAAAATTCCAGAGTTGATTATACAATTTAATATAGCGGATGTAGACCTTTATAATCTGCGTATTATCGGAGAGGATATTTACATTACAAGTGAAGATGATGAGTTTGTCAGCTACTATCCAGAAAGTTTTAGATTTCCCACAACTCTTAATGAGAGTGTACGTATGATAGTAGACGGAAAAGTGTATCTCTCTGCCTGGGTAGAAGAAGGCTGGGACGATGATAACAATTGTGTAACCGAAGAATATAAATATTATGAAAAAATGATTGTAAGAGATTTTAAGGGAAATGTATTATCAGAAACGATTGGTTCCTTACAGCAACACCCAGATGGAACATGGTGGATATCATAGAAATATAATGAAAATAAAATATTAATTGATTGGAGGAATCTTATGAGTGATACATACTATGATTTATCGAAAATGGAATATAATCTAATGAAATATTTTTGGAACACCAATGCTCCTGTTTCTTTTTCTGAAGTGGAAAAATATTGTAATACGGAATTACATTATGGTTGGGCTCAACCAACTTTACACACTTATTTAACTCGTCTTGTGAAAAAAGGGATTCTTCATTCGGAAGGAAAGGGCTATAAGTGTAAACGTTCCTATTATCCTGAACTTACGGAACAGGAATTAGCACATAAATATGCTACAGATTTTGTAGATAATACTTTCAATGGTTCTATTTCAGATCTGCTGGTTTCATTAACGTACAACACAAAATTGTCAGAGTCAGATATTGAAGAACTGAAAAATATTATTAACAATAATACTTGCGATTAATACTCTGCCAAGAATGAGGTGTGGATTATGAAGAGCCTGATTTTATTATTAATTGCCATGTCTGCCGCCGGAACCTTTCCTTTTATTATTTATATAGCATTATCTACCATTTTTGATAATTATATTTCAGCCAGGTTTCGATATAGATGTTTAAAATATTGTCTGCTTCTTTGTTTAGTTCCTTTTCCACTGTTGAAGTATTTTATTTATCATCGGTATTTTAGTACTCCAAAGCCTTTAAATGGAAATGTTGTAATTTCTTTAACCGGAAAAATCGTTCAGACATCTACTGGATTTTATTTAAATTCCGTGGGATCTTTACAGAAAATATTTATAGGATTATGGATTTGTTCCTTAAGTATAATAATTTTTTATAAGGCAATCAATTTTTCCAGATTTCACCGAAAAATTTCACAAAATGTGTTGTCAGATCCTGAAATCATAAAAATCGTAGAAATGTTATCACAGGAAATGCAGTTACAGCACAAAGTTACAGTATATGAGAATAGTTTAGCATCTTCTCCATTTACATATGGTACTTTTCATCCATCTATTGTTTTAACCTCATTATCGGATAAAAATAACTTACCTTTAATCATTCGACATGAGTTGCAACACATAAAATCACACGATTTTCTTTTTCGGCAGTTGGCTTTTCTGGTACTGATGCTACATTGCTATAACCCTTTTGTATACTTTTTCTTTCGCGAGGTAATAGAGGTACAGGAACTTGCTTGTGATGAAAATGTAATGAAATATCTTTCCAGAGAAGAACAAAGATGTTATGGATATCTGTTAATTATGACCGCCGCAAAGGAACGTTCAGAAGTGAAATCCAGAATCACATTAATGTTTTCAAAAAACAACCGTATTTTTCTTAAAAGAAGAGTAAAAAGAATCGGTATTTTTGTTAAACCTAAAATTGCTTTAAATGTATCAATTATTATCTTTATGATAAGTATTTCCTGTATTCCAGTGTTTGCGTACAATCCTCCTACTGCAGATTTACGTTCTGTTCCATGGACCGGTTTTTTTGATCCTGCCGAAGGAGCTCAGGTATCTGTTTTTGATAATGGGAATGAAATAGAATGTATTACGTTTGAAGACGAAAGCAGTATGATTCTTTCTGACGAAATATATTTCAAAGATACAGAGAACTATTTTATTACAGATAATGGGGATATTATAATTATTGAACCAGGAGATATTCAAACTTATGCTGGCTGTTCTCATATCTTTGTAAACGGTAAGCATAAAAATCATTCTCGTAATAAAAATGGAGGGTGTACTGTAAAAACATATAAAGGAAAAATTTGTACAAAGTGTAATTACACTAAAGATTTTTCACTTGACAGCACCGTAACATATTCACCTTGTCCACATTAACCAATATATTAGCTATAGATTTTCCATTCCACAAAGGACACATAGACGAATTTTCTTAGCATTAATTATAGAATATTTCTGACATGGACTATGTAATATCCGCGGAAAGCCCAAGCTGCAGTATTGCTTCCCAACAGGACGAAACAGGAGAACTGAACCGCACAAGTAATTCTTTTTTTACGGTCAAGTACTCTGCCTATAAACATACAGAGTACTATCGACAGACAGAAAATTCACCCATATTCTATTTTACTAAAGGGGCTGTCGGTTAATTGAACTGCTCCCTCCTAAGTGACAAGTTTTTATTATTTCACTTGTTTACCTAGAAGGGTACATATTCATTAACCGATAGCCCCTTTCCTTTAATAAAAAAAATTTTAAAGTATTTGCAAGAATCCAAACTGAAATCCGTACTTATATAGTGAAAGGAGGAAATGAATGGAAGACAGAAAAATCATTGAGCTATATAATTATAGATCTGAAAATGCATTGATAGAAACAGATAAAAAGTATGGAAAAATTGTAACTTTTTTAATCTGTAAATTAATAAAGAATACTTTAGATGTTGAAGAATGTAGAAATGATACATATTTAGGAGCCTGGATGACAATTCCGCCTATAATACCGGATAATTTGAAAGCTTATCTTTTAAAGATTGCAAGGAATCAAGCATTAAAAAAATATGAATATATTCATGCTGCCAAAAGAGATATAGATAAGTGTGTGCCGTATGAGGAGCTAAGTAATTATTTAGCAAAAGAGTATATGGATGATTGGAGGGAGAATGAATTAAAAGAACAAATTGATATTTTCATGACATCTTTATCAAAATCTCACCGTCAGATTTTTATATTGAGATATTGGTATTTCATGCCGGTAAAAGAAATTGCAAAATGCACTAATATGAGCATAAGTAAAGTGGAATCCATTTTATTTAGAACAAGGAAAAAGTTAAAAAAACAATTAACGGAAAGGAAATATTTATGAAGACAAATATTTTTTATGCAATGAATGAGATAGATGATAAATACATCTTGGAAGCAGCACAATGTTTGGAACATAAAAACACAGGTAGAAATTATCGGTTAAATAGGGACAAATGTCTCAATAATAAATGGATGACTCATATTGTGGCTGCAATACTGATTATTGTATTTGTTTTTACAACGGGCAGTATTATTAATGCGACTACACATGGAAAAATAGTTCAATGGATCACTCAGTTGTTTGGAGCTGAAATAGTTACAAGAGAAAATAGATCATTAATCGGAAAAGAAATAAATGATAATTCTGTTCCGGAAGTTACTTATAGTGGAGAAAGATGTATAAAACAAATAGATAAAAACCCTATAGATAACAGTAACATTATAAAAGGTGTTGCAAATGAAAATATTGTTTTACCTTCATCTATTTCTGAATTTGAAGTAAAAAATGAAGTGACGCCTGAAATTATTATGACTAATGGAAGCATGGCAGTATTTTATGTGAATAATTACAAAGGATGGAATTGCAAAGAAGGCGATACTTTAACATTTTCTTTTGAAAAATATAAATCAGAAACAGTTCAAAAACAGACATTTGTTATAGGTTATATCCGTGATGGAATTATGTATGAAGGGGAGAGCATGAGAAATATAGTCGGAAGTTACACATTAACTATCAAAGAGGATGGTGAATACAATTTATATATTATTAGTTCAACTTCTGATTATTTGACAATAAAACAAGGCATTATTAATCATGAAAGAAAGAAAGAAGGAAGATTGAAGTGAAGAAAAAAAAGATTCGTAGATGCATATTTGCACTATGGTGTATATTAGCCATTATTTTTCTTATAGCTGTAAATATATATAATGGAAATGAAAAAGCGGAGAATGTTATTTCGGATCTGGTACGAATATACATAGGTGCATCATTTATAATAATAGGAATAATATATAAATTAGGTAAAAATAAATAATGGAAATTTTCAAAAGGGCCGCCCTGAAAACTCGTTTGTAAAAAATAGCGACTGTCTTATCACTTTTGGAGCACTACAACATATACCCCTTGTTCACATTAACAAATATATTAGCTATAGATTTCCCATTCCATACAGAACACATAGACGAATTTTCTTAGCACTAATTATGGAATATTTCTGACATGAACTATGTAGTTTCCCAGTTCTCCTGTATGTCCGCGGAAAGCCCAAACTGCAGTATTGCTTTCCAACAGAATGGCACAGGAGAACTGGAGCCACACAAGTATTTCTATTTACAAGGTCGAGTGCTCTGTTTATAAATATACAGAGTACTATCGACAAGCAAAAATACATCCTCTATATTCAATTCTGTCAAAAAAAGTGAATTCGATTCACTTTTTTATCCACACTTTGTATGCCGGTACAATATTATCTCTTACCTCGATCATCTCTTAAAGCTCTTGTATCTCCTATGTTTCAATCCACTTTTTTAGAAAAAACACTATGCAGAATCTACCCTTTGTTATATAGCTATTTTGTCAGTAATTTATTTTCAATCTCAGATAATTTTTCACTGTCTCCATCATCTAATGTGGGACATTTTTCTCTGCAAACTGTCTGAAATTGTTTTTTCGCGTTATATTTGCACTGTTTACTTAACAATTTTAAGCAATCCAGTTGAGAGATAATCTCATCAACATCCAATACCAATGGTATTCCATTAGACAACTCAGTATCACACACCTCTAACAAAACATCCCTAACCCAAGTATGACTACCTGGCTTATAATGTTGTCTCAAAATCTTGCGAATCTCTCTATCCCTTTTTTCACGATATTTCTCGTATTCTAAAATAAAATTTTGCTCTATGAAACTATTAAAATAATTATTTATCACGCTATCTGTAACATTATATACACCATTATCTCCTAACACTTCTTGTATTTTAGATCCATTTAAAGTTATTTCGCATCTTAGGAAATTATGGCATACTGTTATCTTGTACCGCTCTAATTGCTTGGTTTTATCATATATTTTTATTTCTAACCGTTTTTCCTTGCCCCTTGATATTTTCGCATATGTCTCCGGAAACATCTTATAATCTGATGCCTTATATGGATGCAAACTCTCACTCATATATTCTACCTCTCTAAGCCGTAACCTGTTTGGCAATAGATACATCATTAATCTTATCGTTCGTACATATTCAGAGAATTTGTGATTAATGACAATTGTTTTATTAATTTCTATGCTTTTATACTTGCACTCACCCATATTAACAATGATGCCATACTCATCCTTTAAATAAATTTTTGCTTCTTTCAATTTTTCTACATATTCTATTGTTGTAAAGCAATTAAGGTTGTGATAGACTGCGTCATCAACTGACATCTCCATTCTGCCATATGGATGTCCATCTTTTCCCACCTCATATAGAAAGCTATCAAAATACTTTGTCTTTTTTATCCTGATACTGCTGATATACTGTCCTGGTCCTGCAATCTCAATATAATTTTTCTGTTTTTCTTTGACAATTATAATTCCTGCTTCCAACAGATAATCATAATTTTCTACTTTACTTATCTGAAAATTATATACACATATCTTATCCAGCAATGCTACATTGTCTCTTTTCAGCTCCATATTTTATCACTCCTATCTTCAGAATCTGAAGATAAAATGAAAAATTCTTATATTTTTGTAGCTGGATTAAGATGAGGACACTTTTATTTATTTTTCACTATACACATTGCTCACACTCTTTCATTTTTTTCTAAATTCATCATATTACCTCCATCAAAATAAGAATGGAGGTATCCAAATTGAATTCACAATCTTACTCCCCATAAAATACAATAACTGCTCAAAGCGCATTAACACTATTGGCAGAAGCCAGCAAGTATGGTATAGTCGATATCGAAGGTGTGCTGAAAGAAATTGAAATGAAAAAAAATAAAGAAATTATTGAGCAACATCCCTATGCCATCACACAGGGTGCTAATGGACGGTGGTATACATACGTAGCAGACCCCAATGCCAAGCATGGACGCAGACAGATTGCAAAATCGACCAAACAAAAAGTTCTGGATGCTATTATTTCAGACTATCATCAACACCATAACGAAGATGACGTAAAAGAAATTACATTAGAAGAACTTTATAAAAATTGGATGATCTGGCGTCGTAATACAGGCACTGCCGCCAAAACGATTAAAGAAAATTATAATGACTGGCACCGATTCCTGGAATCAAATGTAATAGCCCAGAAAAAAGTAGCAAAAATTGATATGTTTGATCTGGAAAATTTTTTCCTCGAAATCACCAAGAATCATGCCATTACGTACAAGTGTTTAACAAATGTCAAAAGTCTGCTTAATGGCATTTTTAAGTATGGTATCCGATTAAGAGTAATTAATGATTCTCCGATGCATACAGTTGACTTCAAACAGTTTCAAACTCGCTGCAAGCCTCAGAAACCACCCAAAGGCAATTATACACTTGTAGAGCGAAAAGAAATTTTAGATTTTCTAAATAAAAAAAATGATATAGATATATACGATCTAGCTATCGAATTGTGCTTCTATTTGTGCTTACGCATCGGCGAATTAATTGGCATTAAGAAGTGTGATATCAAAGATAATAGAATCTATATTTCAAGATCTATTAGAAAAGAGCAAATTATGAATGATGATTTGACCTTTAGCCCTGTTCAATACAGCACTGAAGAGAGAATTAAAGGTAACAAAACACAAGGATTTCGGAGTATTCCTCTTACTCCGCAGGCACAGGAAATTATCACTAAAACATTGAAATTAAATCCTGATGGTGATTTTCTTTTTATGAAAGATGGACAGCCCATTTATGCTGATTCTTTTAACGAACATCTTAAAAATAAAGTATGCAAACCATTGAATATTCCTTATCGTTCCAGTCATCAGATCAGATTTACGATTACAACTATGCTTTACGAAGCTGGCGTTCCACTCAATCAGTTATCTACCATGCTAGGACATTCTGAAACGCGCACTACGTTACATTATATTCGGCAGCAGTCTGTTGATCCAAAATCAAGCACAATTATGATTAATACTTTGGACACAGATCTTTCAGACAGCAATCCGGCTAATCCATAATAAAAAATCCCCTGCTCAAATTGCGACAAACAATGAGCAGGGGAAAATAAAAGTGTAATCAAAATATTTAATAACGAAAAATGCGAGAAACATTGAAAAATCAACATTTCTCGCATCTCATAATCATGCCGCAGACCGGAATCGAACCGGTACGGGAGTATAAGTCCCGCAGGATTTTAAGTCCTGTGCGTCTGCCAGTTCCGCCACTGCGGCATATGGAACCTATAGGGCTCGAACCTATGACCCTCTGCTTGTAAGGCAGATGCTCTCCCAGCTGAGCTAAGATTCCATGACGCAATTAGTAAATATTCGTCAGCCAATTGCTAACGACCCAGAAGAGACTCGAACTCTCGACCTCCGCCGTGACAGGGCGGCGCTCTAACCAACTGAGCCACTGGGCCAAAATAATTGAAAAGTGGACCTTCGGGGACTCGAACCCAGGACCGACCGGTTATGAGCCGGTTGCTCTAACCAACTGAGCTAAAGGTCCAAAAAGCCGATGATCGGACTCGAACCGATAACCTGCTGATTACAAATCAGCTGCTCTGCCAATTGAGCCACATCGGCATGTTGTAACAGAATCAAGCCTCAAAAATCACATTTCATTATTTAAATGACTCCAAGGGGATTTGAACCCCTGTTACCGCCGTGAAAGGGCGGTGTCTTAACCGCTTGACCATGGAGCCAATTATTAAATTTAATCGGAACACTCGTTTCCGAGAGCTCCCCCTGTTGGACTCGAACCAACGACACTGCGGTTAACAGCCGCATGCTCTACCGACTGAGCTAAGGAGGAATAAAGGTTTGCACCTTCAAAACTACATACATGTTGACATTTCCCTGAGATCATTCTTCCTGCGATTC